>NZ_JBEXPR010000003.1:0-358100 GCF_040612135.1 Streptomyces sp. NPDC006458
CCCCGCTGTTCGAGGACAGGGTGTATCCCTCGGCCCCCAGGCTGGACGGGCCGTTCGGGTCGAGCACAAGGGCCTGGGACTGCGGCTGCGAGCTGGTGACCACGGGCAGCGTGTAGCCCGTGGCCGGCGCCAGCAGTCCGGACAGATAGCTGCCGACTGCGACAGCGTCGGGGTCCGTCGAGACCACGTCGACGGGGGTCTGGGCGGTGAGCGTGAACCCGCTGCCCGACACGGCGGTCTCGGACACCGGCTGCGGCACGATCGCCGGCGGCGGCGGCAGGGTGGCCGCCACGGCACGGTGCTCGTCCACACCTGCCAGGAGGGGGACGGCGAGGGTGAGAGCGGCGAGGATGCCGAAGCCGCGGCTTCGGCTGTGCGACAGGCGCATGTACGTACTCCTTCGGAAACCCAGAGCGGGGTGAGGCCGTACGGCTGGAGGGATGGAGGGTCGATGGGGACGGTCAGGTCAGCCGTGACGAAGCGAGCGGGGCGGTGCCGGAGGGCAGGGCCGTGACGACATTCTCCCCGCAGCAAGCGACATTGGACCAGACTTGTGCGTGAAACTGCTTCCAACTGCTTAGTTCCAAGCAGCTTCGATCAAAAGGTGGCAGGAGCGGGGAAGGCGAGTCAACCCGTACCCGCCCGTAGTTTTCCGCCCCGACCGCACCGGGCCCTCACTCTTCGGCCGCCGCCCGGCCCCCGGGACCTCAGCCGCACGGAAGCCGACCCGCGAGCGCGCTGACGCCAACCAGCGGGAAAGTGACGCCACATTGGATCATCACGTTGGAGTGGCCTGCGGCAGGCGCGGCTCAACCGGGCGTCGGCGCGCGGATCACCGACGAAACCCAGGAGCAGAGGGTGCGCGCGGCGGTTTGCGCGCCGGACGGTCACGCTCGCGGCCGACGTGGCCCGCGCCGAGGAGCGCGAAACAACACAGACAGGAACGGGGGCAGGGCTGAGAGCCCTGCCCCCGTCGAGGTGCCGATGCGTCGGTCAGCGTCGCACCGGCCTGGGGCACCTTTCGATGCTTCCCCGTTCCCGTTTCCGGCGGGGGTGGGTCAGGAGACCGGGGCTCCGTACACCCCCATCTCGTACAGGGAGTAACCCCAGGAGGTCTTGCGGCGGACGCCCTGCATCCGGACGTACGTCACGGGTTCGCCGCTGGTGAGGCGTACGACGTCGTTGCCGCAGCCGTCCGGCTTCTGCGTGGACACGGTCGTCCACTCCGTGCCGTCGACGGAGGTCTGGATCGTGTACTCGGCGGCACAGGCGCCTTCCCAGGCGAGTGTCACCGCGGCGACCTTCGCCGGGGCGGCGAGCCGGATCTGGACCCATGAGTCGTCCGCGTAGCCGGAGGCCCAGCGAGTGCCCATCAGACCGTCGTTGACATGCCGGGCGGCCAGCCGGTCGAGGTTCTGTTCGACGCTGGAGGCGCTCGCCGTTCCGTTCAGGGCGAGGTTCTGGCCGCCCCCGGCGATGTCCCACAGCTGGAGCCGGACGTCGGCCTGGACGAGGAAGACGTCGAGGACGCCGTCGCCGACCTTGGCCTGTGCGCTGCCCCAGGTGTTGCGGGCGGGTAGCACGCGCACGGCACGCGCCTGCTCCTGGAGGGTCCGTGACCGGGCCAGCAGGGTTTCGGCGCGCTCCTTGTCACCGGACTGCCGGGCGTCGAGCGCGTCGAGCATGCCGGTCATGGCCTCACCCCACAGCGCGGTGGCGTCGAGCCACGGGGCGGCGTCGGCGGTGAAGCCGGGTTCGACCCGGCCGGCGCGTATGACCGAGGGGGCCTGCTGGATCGCCTCGGCGTACGCGCGCAGATCCGTCACGGCCCGGGCGCGGTCGCCGGAGTCCCATTCCGACCAGAACCGGGCGATGCGCTGGGTGAGTTCGGGTGCCTGCGGCTGCCAGGGCGTGGAGCCGAACGTCGGCGCGAGATGCTGGAGGTCGCCGAAGACGAGCAGCGCGTCGGTGGACGGCTGGTCGCCGCCGGCGAGGTAGGCCATGGCGCGCCGGTGGTTCGCGGCGGCGTCGTAGGCGGCGTCGTTCCAGGTGAAGTCCGCGACGCCGAATACGGCGACCTTGGAGGCGTACGGCTGGTTCATCGGGTTCGCCACGATGCCGGACAGATGCTGGGACAGGCCGGCCTCGCGCTTGTCGTACGGGGCGAGCAGCAGCCGTCCGCTGGTGTTGCCGAAGTCGTTGACCGGGTAGTTGTCCCAGACGAACACCTTGCGTCCGAACAGCGCCGACGCCCTGTCGGCCTCCTCGTTGGTGATCTTCGGCGGGACGACGTCGGTGCCGGTCCACATCACCACGACGGCCGGGTCCAGGGCGGCGCGCAGAGTCTGCTTGTAGGTGGTGTCGGTGAGGTCGCCGTACTCCGTCGGAACCATGTGGAGCGGCTGCGTACCGGGGTGGGTGGCGACGAAGTCGCGCTGCACGTCGTTGAGGAGGTCCACCTGGGCCCGGGCGGCCGCGGTCCGGCCGGGCGACCCGTACGCGGTGCGGTCGCCGGCGCAGTTCCACCGGGTGTAGCTGATGTCGTCCAGCGGGACGGAGAAGGCCCGGGCGCCGAGGTCGTAGAGCGCCTGGAGCTTGGTCTTGAGGGCCTGGCGGTCGGCGGGGTCGGAGTAGCAGATCGACTCGCCGGGCGAGACGGCGAAGGTGAAGCGGACGTGGTTGTCCGTCGCCCGGTGTATCAGTTCGCCCAGTTCGGCGAGCTTCTCCGCCGGGTAGGGTTCGCGCCACTTGCCGCGGTGGTAGGGGTCGTCCTTGGGTGCGTAGACATAGGTGTTGGCCTTGACGTCACCGTAGAAGTCCATCTGGTCCAGGCGCTCGGCATGCGTCCAGGGCAGGCCGTAGAAGCCCTCGATGGTGCCGCGCAGCGGCATGGCGGGGAAGTCACGGACCTCGGCGCCTGCCACGGTCCACCGCTCCTCCTCGCCTTCGTCGTCGAGGACGAACAGCTGACGAAGTGTCTGTACGGCGTAGAACTGGCCGGCCTCGTCGTGGCCGCCGAGCGCGATCTGGCGGCGGCCTCCGCTGCCTCCTGCGACGCGCAGGGCGTAACCCTCGGTTCGGGCGGGCGCGGCGGTGCCTTTGAGGGCGGCGGCGATGTCGGGCCGTGCGGCCGGGCCCAGCCGCACGGTGAGCAGGCCTGCCGCGGCTGCGGGCACGGCGTCCGGGGCCACGACGTCGACGCGGTCGGCGCCGTGGGACTTGAGTTCGGCGACGAGCCGTTGGCGAGCGGCGGTGTCGGTGTCCTCGTCGGCGACGACGAGCACCCGGCCGGTGACGACCGCGTCGGCGCCGGAGCGGGCGATGGACTGGGGGTTGGGCGAGACGGGGGGCAGCGGGGCGAGGGTGGCGGCGGACGCGTCGATGGCGTGGGCGGGCGGTACGAAGGAGAGCGCACTCAGGGCGAGAGCGCTCGCCAGGGCCAGGCATGTTGCGGTGGCAGCTCTTTGCTTCTTCACAGAACCTTCCGAACTGGTCTAGACCACTTGGGGGGCGTCCATCGTAGAACGCGCCGGGCTCCGCACTCAAGAGGGCGGTATGCAAGCGATGTTGAGCCGGCACCGTGCGAGGCCGGGGTGGACGCGGACGAGCCACCCATCACGGTCCGCGCGGAGATGCCATCGGCGGCAGCTCCGCCGACGGGGCCCCGCCCGCCCCTCGCCCGCAGGTGACCCGGGCTCCGAGGACCCGCCGACGCCAGGTCACAGCGGGTCACCGGCAGAGGGGCGACCCATCCGAAGCCTCGATGGCCGGACACCTGGAAGTCACCAACCAGAAAGGCAAGAGAAACAACAGAATTCAACACACCTTTGAAGCCTGGCCCGCTGCGCCGCACGTCACAGCCGCCGGCGCGGGCAGTCGCCGACCGCGCCCTCGTCTCGACGGCCCCCTGATGGCATGCTGAACCGATTCGCGACAGCTACGTAGACATGGCCTCTACTGCGGCACCCGAGTGCGGTCCGTCAGGTACCGGGTGGCTGTCCGTATGCGCAGGCGGCTGGTGCGGCAGCGTCGACCGGGACGGTGAGGACGGCTCCCGCGATACCCGGTTCGCACAGGCCGATCCTCGCTGTGGTGACCAGCAGGCGCCCACCCGCCGGATGCAGACATACCGAGGTGGGTTGGAGGGCGGGCAGGCGCACGGTGGCGTCGAGCGCGCCGCTGTCGTCGTAGCAGTGGACGGCGCCGTTCCCCCAGATGGCCACCCAGAGGCGGCCGCTGGTGTCCACGGTCATGCCGTCGGGCGAGCCGCCGTGGCCGACGCGGGCGAACTCGTCCCGGCTCGTGAGGTTGCCCTCGGTGTCGAGAGCGCAGCGGTAGATGACGCCTGCCGCGCTGTCGGCCAGGTAGAGCGTACTGCCATCGGGGCTGAAGGCGGGCCCGTTGACGATGGTCAGGCCGTCGAGTACGCGGTGTACGGACCCGTCGACGTCGGTGCGGTAGAGCGAACCGGCGCCCGGGGTTCCGTCGTAGGGCATGCTGCCGGCCCAGAACCTGCCGCGGGAGTCGCACACGCCGTCGTTCATCCGGGTGGGAACGGGCGAATGCTCTTCGGGGCGTGCCAGCCAGTCGGACTTTCCGTCGGGCGCGAGCAGAGCGATGCCGGTTCCGGCGGCCGCGATCCAGTGGCCGGGGCGCCCGGCGACGGGGGCGACGGCGCCGAGTGGCATGTCCAGACGCAGGAGCTCCCTGGCGTGGCGAGGCGCCTCGGCGGGAAGTTCGAGGAGGCGTCCGGACAGGATGTCGACGAAGACCAGTCGGCCGTCCACCCAGCGGGCTCCTTCGGCGAGTTCGAAGTCCCCCGGCGCCCAGACTTCGGCCTGCGGCACGGGACGTCGCATGGTGCCTCTCCTTCGTGGTGAACGCGGCTAACGCAGGGTGGTACCCGCGGGGCTGTCGAGGAGAGCGAGGTCGCGCCTGCCGGGAAGGTCCTCCCAGTCGCCACGGGTGGCGACCGAGCAGGCACCGCTGTTGATGGCGCGTTGGAGGCGGCCGTCGGTGTCGAGTCCGTCGAGCAGCCCGGAGAGGTAGCCGGAGACGAACGCGTCACCCGCGCCGACGACATCACGGACGGGCACACGGCGGGCGGGGACGCCGACGGTGCCTGCGGCGGCGGTGACACTGGCTCCGTCGCCACCGCGTGTGATGACGACTTCGCGTCGCCCCTGGGCGAGAAGCGCGGTGAGCGCGTCCTTCTCGTCGAGGGCCGGGTCGTCGGTGATGAGGTGGAGTTCGTCCGCCGATGCCACGACGATGTCGGCGTTCCGGGCCAGCGGCAGCAGTGCCCGCCTGGCTTCGCCCTGGGTCCACAGCCGTGCCCGGTAGTTGACGTCCAAACAGACCGTGGCACCCAGTTCCCGGGCTCGGGAGGCCGCGGCCTCGACCGCCTGGGCGGCCGACGGACCGAGGGCCGGGGTGATGCCGGTCAGGTGCAGGATGCGCAGCCCGGGACGCAGGGCGGCGAGCACATCCGGGGTCCGGATCGCCGAGCCGGCGGAACCGGCGCGATAGTAGCGCACCGTGACAAGGTCGCCGATGCCGTCCTCTCGTACGAGCAGGCCGGTGGGCCGCCCGTCGGTGTCGGTGCGCACATGTGTGACGTCGACCTGTTCGGCGCGCAGCGTGCGCAGCACGAGCGTGCCGAACTCGTCATCCCCTACGGCGCCGACCCAGCCGACGCGGTGACCGAGCCGGGCCAGTCCGATGGCGACGTTCGATTCCGCACCGGCGATCGACAGCTCCATGGGAGGCGCCAGCGGTATGGGCCCGGTGGCCCGCAAGGCGGCCATGGCCTCACCGACGGTCACGACTTCCGGCCCCGGGGCGGCGGTCATCCTGCCACCGCCTCGGCGAGGGCGGCGCGCCACCGTGCGGCGCGGACGCGCAGCGCCGCCAGGTCACCGCCGTCCGCGGCGTCGCCGATGAGAGGCGAGCCGACACCGACGGCGACAGCACCGGCGGCGAGGTAGAGGGCGGCGGAGGCGGCGTCGATGCCGCCTACGGGCAGGAAGGGAACCGACGGGAAGGGCGCGCGCAGTGCTGTCAGGTAGCCCGGCCCGCCGAGAGAGGCGGGGAAGAGCTTGACGGCGAGCGCTCCGCGTCCGGTGGCCGAGATGACCTCACTGGGTGTCAGCGCACCCATGAGAACGGGAAGTTCGCTCGCAGCGCCGTGCTTCAGATCGTCCACGGTTCCCGGGGTGACGAGGAAGCCGGCCCCGGCGTCGGCGGCTCGGGCGGCGTCCGCGGCGGTCAGAACCGTACCCGCGCCGAGTGTGGCGAGGCAGCCGAGTTCGCGGCGGGCCTGTTCGATCACCCAGGGGGCGTCGGCGGTGGTGAGGGACACCTCGGTGGCGGTGATGCCTTCCTCCGCGAGGGTGATGACCGTGCGCAGGGCGGCGTCGCGGTTGTTTCCGCGGACGATGGCGAGGGTGCGGTACGGCAGTTCGGTGAGCTTCATCCGGTGCTCTCGTCAGGGGCGGCGGCGGGGCCGCGGTCGGCGGTGATCCACAGTTCCCAGCGCAGTTCGCCGGACGACGGCACTATGGCCGCGTCGCCCGGTCCGGCCTCGGAGAGGTCGAAGACGGCGCCCAGCATCGGCTCGACGCCGATGCTCCGGTAGGGCGTACCGGTGCGGGGGAATCCGCGCAGGTTGCGCCACAGGGCGACGGACACGGGCACGTCGGCGTCGGTGCGCAGGGAGAGCGACAGCCGGTCGGAGCCGTCGATCACGGTGATGTGACGGCATCCTGTCAGTATCGCGCCCACCGCTGTGCCGTCGTCGGGGCCCAGGCGGTCCAGGCGCACTCCGAAGGGCGCGGGCCACGGGCCGGTCACATGGCGGGCCGTCACGGGCCACGGCGTGTCGATCAGAGGGAGTGACTCGGGGAACAGTCTGGTAGGTGTCGTTTCGGGCGCGACCAGGCGTGCGTCCTCGGTCAGGTCCAGCAGGGCGTGCGCTGCCCAGACGAGTCGGTATCCGGGCTCGGCGGACAGGTGGTACGCGGCGCACAGCGCACCCGCCGGGCCCGGCCGCAGGCGTCGGCGCAGTGTGAAGTCGGTGTGGTGGAGCGCGTCCGTGTCGCCTTCCCGCCGCCAGGGGCGCGACCACGCGTCGCCGTGGTCCGGGATGCCGCGCACCGTGGGGAGGCACTCCTCCAGGCCGCCCGCGTCGACGAACGCGTCGCCGGGTCCGACCGAGGCGCGGTCGGGGTCGGGTCGGTGCCAGAGCCACTCCCGTCCGCCGCCACGCAGGCTGGTCCACCGTCCGCCGTGGTCGAGGTCGGTCTCGGCGGACAGAACGACGTGATTCACCATTCCGCGAACGCTCCGTCCTCGTGCGACCAGACGGGGTTGCGCCAGCGATGCCCGTGCTCGGCCGCTCGACGTACGGCGTCCTCGTCGATGTCGATACCGAGCCCGGGCTTGGTGGGCAGAGCGGCATGCCCGTCGGTGAAGCGGAACGGTTCCGTGTCGAGGAGGTAGTCGAGCAGGTCGTTGCCGCGGTTGTAGTGGATGCCGAGACTCTGTTCCTGGATGAGGAAGTTCGGCGTCGCGAAGCCGATCTGCATGCTTGCCGCGAGTGCTATCGGGCCGAGCGGGCAGTGGGGGGCCATGGCGACGTCATGGATCTCGGCGAGGGCGGCGATGCGCCGGACCTCGGAGATGCCACCGGCGTGCGACAGGTCGGGCTGGGCGACGGCGATCCCCGTGGTGAGCACGTCACGGAAGTCCCAGCGGGAGTAGAGCCGTTCCCCGCAGGCGAGCGGCACGGTGGTCGCATCGACGAGGCGGCGCAGATCGCGGGCGTGCTCCGGCAGGACGGGCTCCTCCACGAACAGCGGGTGCAGCGGCTCCAGCAGGGGGAGGACGCGCCGGGACATGGCGGTCGACATCCGGCCGTGGAAGTCGACCGCCACGTCCCGGTCGTCGCCGAGGACTTCACGCACGGCAGCCACCCGGTCGACGACCGCCTTCGTCTGGGCGGGGGTGTCGATGAACCGCATCTGGGCGGATCCGTTCATCTTGACCGCGGTGAAGCCGGCTTCCACCTGTTCTTGTGCGAGCTCGGCGACGTGCGTGGGGTTGTCGCCGCCGATCCACGCGTACACGCGCAGCCGGTCGCGGACCGGGCCGCCCAGCAGCTGGTGCACGGGCACCCCGTACGCTTTGCCCTTGATGTCCCACAGTGCCTGGTCGATGCCGGCGACGGCGCTGGAGAGTACCGGCCCCCCGCGATAGAAGCCGCCCTTGGTGAGCACCTGCCAGTGGTGCTCGATACGCAGGGGGTCCTCGCCGATGAGGTAGTCGGCGAGCTCGTGCACGGCGGCACGGACGGTCTCGGCACGGCCCTCCACCACGGGTTCACCCCACCCCGTGATCCCTTCGTCGGTGGCTATGCGCAGGAACTGCCAGCGTGGCGCGACGAGAAACGTCTCCAGGCCTGTGATCTTCATCCGGTCTCCCTGGCGGGGTCGTGTATCAGGCTGTCGAGGTCGGCGGCGGCCTGGGCGAGCAGACGGTGGACGGCGCGCTCGGCGGCGTCCGGGTCCCGGGACCGCACTGCGTCCAGGACAGCGCCGTGCGCGGGGACGGCGTCCGCCCACTCGTCCCTGCCGTGCACCAGGTGGTCGCGCACGCGCAGACCCGCTTCGAGGACGACCTCCATGCGGGTGAGCAGTTCGTTGTGGGCGGCGGCCAGCAGAGCCCGGTGGAAGGCTAGGTCGGCCTCGACCATGGCATCGGTGTCACCGCCTGCCGCCGCCATGCGTTCCAGGGCATCGGCGAGTTGGGCGAGGTCGTCATCGTTTCGCCGCTGGGCGGCGAGACGAGCTCCGGCCGGCTCGACGATGGACCGCACCTCGCCGAGGTTGGCCATGAAGTTCTCGTCGGGGACACCGGTGCCCTGCCAGCGCAGGAGGTCGCCGTCGAGGAGGTTCCAGTCCGCACGAGGCCGGACGAACGTGCCGCGCTTCTGCCGTGAATCGATCAGCCCCTTGGAGGCCAGGACCCGGAACGCCTCGCGGAGCACGGTCTTGCTGACCCCGAGCTCCTGCTCCAACCGGTCCGGATAGAGCGACGACCCCGGCGGGTGGACACCACCGACGATCCGCTCACCGATGATGTCGACGATCTGCTGGTAGAGGCCGCGAGACGGCTGGTTCACAGGGGCTCCCCGTCCATGCGCCCGGTCAGGCTCCGCACGACCGGCGCGTCGATCTTGATGTGTGTCACGCGGAAGCCTTGACGACGGACCAGCCGCCGTCCACGACGAGGCTCGCGCCGGTGACGAAGGAGGCGTCGGCAGAGGCGAGGAACGCGACCGTGGCTGCCACTTCTTCGGGCGTGCCGAACCGCTTCGCGACCGTCTCGGCCACGCTGTCGGCGCGGCTGTCCTCGTCCACGCGGTCCCACGCCGCCGTCATGATCGGTCCGGGCACGACGGTGTTGACCCGCACCTGCGGCCCGTATTCGACGGCCAGTTGGCGACCGAGCGCGCACAGCGCGCCCTTGGCCGCAGCGTACGCGGGATGCCCGGCCAGACCGATCAGGGCGTGAACGGAGGAGGTGAGCACCACCGAGCCGCCGCTGTCCTTCAGGGTTCCGGCGAAGGCGCGCATTCCCAGCCACGCGGCCTTCAGTGTGACTGCCAGCTGGCCGTCCCACTCCGCCTCCGTCAGATCGTGCGCGGGTTTGACGACCACCGCGTAGGCGTTGCTGTGGAGGACGTCCAGCCGCCCGTACCGCGAGACGACGTGCCGCGCCAGCTCGTCCCACATGGACGCGGCCGTCACATCGCCGTGCCAGTACTCGGCCCGGCCGCCCTGCTCCGTGATCCCTTCCACGGTCGCGCGCCCCGCGGCGTCGGCGATGTCCACGACCACGACCGCCGCGCCCTCCGCGGCCAGACGTCGCGCGGTGGCGGCGCCGATACCGGAGGAGGCACCGGTGATCACCGCCACTCGATTCTCGAACCTGCGAAGGGTCTGCTCTGGCATGCCGCCAACATACAACGATGCATTAATTATGCAAATATCTTCCCGTCGGGTGCCTCGCGCACTCGAGATCGGCAACCGAACGACCCCCGAGCCACCACCGTCGAGCGCCCCTCGCCCGGGGCAGGCGATCGAACCGGGCCGGCCGTGGCACGGTGGGCCCTTCGCGGGGTCAGCAGGCGCGCAGGGCTGCCGCGGGGCCGATCACGCCGGGGCCGTACTCGGCGCGGATCCGGTCGACGGTTCGCTCCGCGGACGGCTGGGCTTTCCGGCCGGTACCCAGGCTGATCCGCTCACCCACCCGCTCGGCCTCGGTGAAGTCATCGGCCGCGAGGCCGAGTTGCCGCATCTGGCGACTGCGATGAAATCGCCCTGCCGGAGTCCGCCCACCAGGCGACACCCCAGCTCTCCCATGGCGGGCCGGCTGTCGCCCGGATCGCCACGTCCGTTCCGAGAGCGCGGAGCTTAGCAGCTAAGCTGTCAAATGCTGGCCGGGGGCCGGACACCCAGGTGCCACGGGTGACGGAACGGATGAGAGAGTGACCGCATGACGATCAGCCGGACGACCCTGAGCCACCATGTGGTGCAGGAGATCATCGAGGAGATCAAGCAGCGGGGTCTGCGCGCGGGCGACGAGATCCCCGCCGAGGCAGAGCTCGCCGAGCGGTGCGGCGTCAACCGGCTCGCCGTGCGGGAGGCGATCCGCACGCTCGTGGCCCGGGGGGTCCTGGTATCCAGCCAGGGCAAGCGCGCGAGGGTGGCCCTGCCCACTCCGGCGGTACTGGAGCAGATCCTCGACTTCCGCCTCAGCCAGGACGCCATGGACTTCCAGGACCTGCTGGACACCCGTCGGGTGATCGAAGCTGAGCTGGCCCGGCGGGCGGCGGCGCGGGTCGCGGCCGGCGAAGGCTCGACGAAGGATGCCGAGCGTGCGCTGGACGCGATGCGCGAGGCCACCGACGCGGAGGCGTTCATCGCCGGCGATCTCGCCTTCCACCAGGCGGTGGCGGACCTGGCGGTCTCCGGTCTCTTCTCGTTCATCCTCGCGGCCATGAACGGCGTGCTCGTCGAGGCCCGCCGGGCGAGCTACCGGGGCAGGGCGCGGCGCGGCGCCCGGCAGGACGCCACCGTGGAAGCGCACCAGCGCATCCTCGACGCCGTCGCGGCCGGCGACGAGGACGGTGCGGCCAAGGCCATGACCGATCACCTCACGGAGACGGGTCATGACCTCGGCCTGTAGCGGGCGGGCCGTCACCCCAGCAGGCGCACCCGGGCCGTGCCGGTCCATCCGGCCCACAGGCTGATCGACGGGTCCACGTAGTTGCCCCAGGCGAGGTCGGGGTAGTTCACGCGGGCGCTGACGATCAGGCCGACGGCGGCCGTGTCCATGCCGAAGGGGTCCCCGCCGAGCGCCTCGACGGCGTCGAGGCTGACGTAGGCGTCGGCGGAGGCGGCGTTCTTGCGGCCGGTCACCCGGACGGTCACGGTGTGTTCGCCTTGGCTCAGGCCGGTCCGTTCGAACACCCGCTGCTGGAACTGCTTGGCAGAGGCGTACAGGTCCACCTCGGTGACGGGCCCGCCGTCGACCGAGATCGCGACGATGCCGAGGTTGGGGCCCTTGGGGCAGATCACGCGCACGCCCGTGCCGTGGAACGCGGCGGTCGCCGTGTCGTCGGCGTTGTTGCTGAACGACTCGGTGTGCCCGAGGTCTTCGCTGGTAAACGGCTCCGACGCGTCCGCGTGGGTCCACGATCCGGCGTAGCGGACGCCGGGCGACGCGTCGTCGATCACCGTGCTCACCGCGCGGAAGGCGTCGACGACCACGAAGGTGTCCTTGGACTCCGCGTTCTTGGAGCCGGTGCACTCGACGGTGATGGTGTGCCGCCCGTACGGCAGCGCCGCGCTGCGGAAGACCAGTTGGGCCGGGAGCTTGCCCGGTCCGTACAGGTCGAGCAGGGCCTCCTGCCTGCCGTCCACGGAGATCTTCACGATGCCGAGGTTGTCCGCCTTCGCGGAGTAGAACCCGACGCCGGTGCCGGTGAAGGTGAACTCCGCCTTGTCCCCGGTGACGTTGGTGAAGGACTCCGTGCCGAACAGGTCGCCCGCCGTGTACCCGGCGCTGGGGTCCGCGTGTGTCCACGCGCCGGTGTAGACGATGGCGGGGTCGGCGTCGTCGACGAGCGGCGGTTCGACCGGGGCCAGTCGTACGGCGTCCTCCCCGTCCGACTCGACCTGTACACCGGGACCCGAGGCCCCGGCAGTCGCCTTGGCGATCCTGACGTTCAGCTTGGTGCTGCGGAAGTCGTTGGTCCAGTGCGCGGGGCTGTTCTTGCCGAAGAGGAAGTACGAGTGGGTGTCCTGGGCCCACGGCCACTGGGGCTGCGTGCCGTAGCCGTCGCTTCCGGACGCGCGGTGCTTCAGCGCGGTTCCGGACGCCCGGCCGATGTGGTCGTCGGGGTAGGCCGTCCACTGTCCGTCCCGCTGCCAGGTGAGGGTGTCGGTCCCGTCCGCCAGCACGTACCGCACGCCGACGTCGGTGACCTCACCGGAAGGCGGGTTGGCGATCGTGTACGTCGTGGTCAGCAGACCCCGGCCGTCGACCGCCACCTTGATCGTGGTGTCGATGTCGCCGAAGCGCCCGGTGAGGGTGACGACCGCCTGCCCGCCGGTCGTGGTGGCCGTGGCCGAGGAACCGGTCCACCGGCCCGGGACGGCACGCGAGATCACGAGATCGGGACCGTCGGTGATCACGCGCCGGCCGGCGGCCGTGGCCTCGGTCAGCCGCGCCGTGCTCTTGTCGAACACAACCGTGAAGGGCACGTCGACTCCGGTGACCACGATCCGGTCGGCGCTCTCCTCGACGGTGGGAGCGGCGCCGCCCGCCGGCGGGACGTCCGGTGTCCTGCGGCTGTTCAGCCACAGCCGGTACTCGTCGACCAGCGCTCCGCCTCGGCGGAAGGTCAGCCGGAGGGTGTCCCCCGCCGCCCAGGGGCCGGCCGGGACGGTCAGGGACCCGGTCTGCCGGGCCGCCACGTCGACGCCGGTGAGCGTTCCCGACCTCCCGCCGATCTGCCAGGTGATGGCGAGTTCGCTCAGGTTGCTGTGGTCGTACCAGTTCGTGACGGGCACGGTGATCGCGGCGCCCGGGCTCTGTCCCGTGAGGACGCCGTCGGCGATGCGGACCGGGGAAAACGCCTTCTGGGTCAGCCAGAACTCGGGCTTGCGGCGCCGCCACAGGTCGATGACACCCCATTCGCCGTAGCCGACCGGGCCGTTGGGCAGGTGGAACACCTCGTCGATCGCGGCCCAGATCGCGCCGCCGACCACCCCGCTCGTGGTGCGGAACTTCTCCGCGAACTTGTCGATGCTGTGGCCCCAGAAGTCCCGGGCTCCGGGGTCGGCCTGAAGCGTGGCTGTGTTGTAGCAGGCGACGTGGGCGAACTCACCGTACTGGATCGGCTGGTACCAGTTGCCGTTCGCGTTCCACAGGTTGGGGTAGTGACCGGCGTAGATGTCGGTCTGGTTGCCGCCGTTGCGCTGCTGTACGTCCTCGAAGACCGTGGGGCGCGACGGATCGACCTCGTGGGCGTAGGTGTTCTCCGCGGCGAAGTTGCGGCCCATGCCGCTCTCGTTGCCGACGGACCACTCGACGACACAGGCGTGGCTGCGGTCCCGCTCGATCATCTCGGCGAACTGGGACATGTACTGCTCGGTGTACGCCGGGTCGTCCACGGTGTCGTACTGGAAGCACACGGGCGCCTCCAGCTCGACATAGAGTCCGAGGCGGTCCGCCCACTGGAGCAGCGCCGGGGTCGGGGGGTAGTGCGAGGTGCGGATGAAGTTGCAGTTGGCCTCCTTGTAGAGGCGTACCGCCTGCTCCTCCAGGAGAGGGCCCGCCGAGCGCCCCTCGCCGGGCGAGATGCTGTGGTGGCAGACGCCGAGCAGGTGCACCGGCTTGCCGTTCACCAGCAGCTGGTTGCCCTCCGCCTTGACCTGGCGGAAACCGATCTCCCGCCGCACGGTCTGCGTCTGGTTGCCGGAGGTGTACGTGGCGGTGAGCGTGTAGAGGTTCGGGTGCTCCGCGTCCCACTTGCGTGGGGCCTTGACCGAGATGGCCGCCGTGTTCTGCGGCGTCGAGCCGGTCAGCCTGATGCGGGACGGGGAGAGCGCGACCGCTCGGCCCTGCGGATCGGTGAGGGCGAGGTCGACGGTGCCGTTCTGGCTTCCGGTGAGGGCTCCGGCCGCGGTGACGGTCAGCGTGGCGTCGGTGTAGGAGGCGTCGAACGTCGTGTCGGCGTGGAGCCGGGTGAGGTGCGCCTTGGGCAGCGCCACCAGGGTCACGTCGCGAAGGATGCCGCCGATGATGTGCTTGGCGTAGGCGGACTGTGCGGCGATGCTCGTCGGACGGTCGGTCACGCCCAGGGTGATGACGGCTTCCCGGCCCGGGCTGACGAGCGAGGTGATGTCGGCGTACCAGGTGGTGAATCCGCCGTCGTGGGTGCGCACCGCGGTGCCGTTGACCCACAGACGCGCGAAGCTGTAGACGCCGTCGAAGCGGAGCATCACGCGCCGGTTCGCGAAGTCGGCGGGGATGACGACCTTGACCGCATAGGCGCATTCGGCGTTGGACGGGACGGTCTTGCCCTGGAGCGCGGGTTCGCCCGGGACGGATACCGCGTCCCAGGACGAGATGTTGGTGCCGGACGTCCAGAACGACGCCGGCGGCGTGGACGTCCAGCGCCAGCCGGAGGTGAGGGGGATGCGCGGGGCGGCGACTCCCGAGACCGTCTCGGGAAGCGGCGGCACCACCGGGAGCGCCATGGTGGCGGCACTCGCGGGAGCAGCCGTGAAGATATCGCCGACGGCGGCGAGGACACCGGCCGCGGCCATGCTCTTCAGGATGTTTCGCCTGGTCAAAGCGCTAGGTGCCGACTCGCCGTCACGGCGGCCGGGGGATGCGCAGGAATCAGATGACGTCACGGTCGTGCCTTTCTTAGCAACATGGCTGCCAGGTATGTATAGGGCCCACTCCCCCTCTCGGACAAGGGCCGTGACACAGGTCGGTGCAGTTCGCCCGAAGCGAGGGATCCATGAAGTCGCCCCGCCGTCCACGCAACAGGTCTCAACACCACCTGATGCGACCGCCAAGAACCGGTCGCGCACATTCCGGGCCCGACGAGGTCTCCGTCGCGCTCGGCGCACCCCAGGGCTGGACCGTTGAGGCCATGACACAAGCAGCGGCGAGAGCGCGGTCGGCGACGGCAAGCCGCCCTCTCCGCGGCAAGGTCGTCACCAACGCCCTTGCCGCGCACGCCTTGAGCAGCGCCGGGTCTGCCAGCGGCGGGAAGTGCTCCGCGGAGGCCGCGAAGACCGGGCCGGGGTGACGAGATCGGGGTCTCGGGACGGCGGTCTTCGAGATCCTGGCGGACGGCAGGACGGCGAACGGCAAGGAAGCGGCCGGCATCGGAGGAAGCATGACCGGGCCATGACAACACATCCAGCGGCGCGAGGGTGCCGGCCGCTCCGGCGCTGCCCGAGGCCGACTGCAGAGACCCCTCCCGGTGGGTGCCGCCCGGATCCCGGATGAGGCGGGCCCCGCCGCCGACGGCGACGTCGGCGCACCCCCTGGAAACCGTCTTGAACGGACTGGCCGCCGAACCCACGGTGGTGTCGCGGCAACACCCTTTGCTCCGCACCACATGAGGGAGCGGATGGGAAGCAACGTCTGGGACTTGACCGGTCCCGTGGCCGAGGAGGTCTGAGCTGCTGAACTCGCCGCTCCGTAGCGCCTGGCGGTCGTCGGCCGCCACCGACCGTCCACGAGGCGTTCGGTGGCGGCCGGCCGGTCAGCGGTGAACGTCTCCGCCGCCGAGCAGCGACAGCTCGTTCCTGCGCGGCAGGCCCTCCCAGTCGCCCATGACGGCGACGGAGAAGGCTCCGCAGGTCGCCGCGGTACGCAGTCGCTCGATGGGCTCGGCTCCGTCCAGGTGGGCCGCCAGGTATCCGGCGACGAAGGCGTCCCCCGCGCCGATCGGGTCTACGGCGGTGACGCGGACCACGGGCTGTTCGACGACCGCACCGTCGACGACGGCGACGGCCCCGTCCGCCCCGAGCTTGATCACCGCCTGCCGAGGGCCGAGGTCGGCCAACGCCCGCGCCATGGACAGGGGGGAGGAGCCGTCGACGAAGAGTCGCGCCTCCTCCGGGCCGGCGAACACGATGTCCGCCCGGCGCACCAGTGAGCCGAGAGCCGCGGCGGCTTCGCCGCGGGACCACAGGAGCGACCGGTAGTTGACATCGAGCGACACCGTGACGCCGGCCCGGCGGGCGATGTCTGCGGCCTGTCGCACCGCCTCCAAGGCTGTGCCGCCCAGCGCGGGAGTGATACCGGTGATGTGAAGGAGGCGAGAGCCGGCCACGAGATGTTCGTCCACGTCGTCCGGGGAGAGACTGGAGCCCGCGAGTCCCCTGCGGTAGTAGGCCACACGGGTGTGATCGCTGGTGCGGCGCTCCCGCAGCATGAGGCCGGTGGGCAGGCTCGGCTCGACGCCGGCACCGGAGACATCGACTCCCTCCGCTCGCAGGCCCGCGAGGATCATCGAGCCGGCGGCGTCGTCGCCCACCTTGCCGATCCAGGACGCGGTGTGCCCGAGCCGACGGACACCTATGGCGACGGTCGCCTCGGCACCCGCGAAGGACAGCCGCGCGCTGTGCCCGGGGGCAAGCGGTCCCAGATCGGTCGATGCGACGACCGCCATGGCCTCGCCCAGGGTCACGAGATCGGTCATACGGGGAGTCCTTCCAAGAGGTTGATGAGCCGGGCGGCACGTTCACGCAGAGCGTCGAGGTCACCGCCGGCGCAGGCGTCTCCCACCAGCGGGCCGCCCATGCCGAGCGCTGCGGCGCCCGCGGCGAGGTAGGCCGGTGCCTCGTCGAGGGAGATGCCACCGGTGGGGACGAGCGGAATGTCAGGCAGAGGCGCCCGGACAGCGCGCAGGTATTCCGGGCCGCCGACGGACGCGGGAAACAGCTTCACCATCGCGGCGCCCGCCCGCCAGGCCGAGAGGATCTCCGTCGGGGTGAGGGCGCCGGGCAGCACCGGCACACCGAGGCGGCGCCCCTCCGCGATGACCTCCAGCGACGTGGCAGGGGTGATCAAGTAGGCCGCGCCGGCGGCCACCGCGGCCTCGGCCTCGCGCGGGGTCGTGACCGTCCCGGCGCCCAGGACGGTACCGTCCGGAAGGCTCTGGGCGTATTCACGCAGCGCGTCCAGGACATGGGGCGTGCTGAGGGTGAACTCGACGGCCCGGATGCCTTCCTGGCGCAGGGTGTCGGCAACCTCCGGGAATCGACTGGCGGAGGTGGACCGCAGAATCGCTACCACGGGTGCGGCGGCGAGGGCGGCGGCGAGGGGGGTCATGGGATCTCCTGGCGTGTGAGGTCGTCGAAGGGCACTGCGGGCAGCCCGGTGGATCCCGGTCTGCACACGAACAACCGACCGGCATCAGGTTGCGCACGACGCTCGTCCCGCGTGAGACCTTCGGCGGCGGTGGTGATGATCAAGATGTCCAGCCGCGGGCCGGCGAATGTCACGCTGGAGACCTGCGACGCGGGCACCGAAACCTGCGTGTGGGCGGTGCCGTCGGACGCGTACGCCCGCACCTGTCCGGCTCCCCAGATGGCGACCCAGAGGCTTCCGTCACGGTCGACCGTGAGTCCGTCGGGAACGCCGCCGCTGACTTCCACGAACGGTCTGCGCCGACTGGGCGTGGCGGTGGCGAGATCGTAGTCGAAGACGTCCACGCGCCCTGTCGCACTGTCCGCGTAGTAGAGCAGCTGTCCGCAGGGACTCCAGGCGAGGCCGTTCGAGACGGTCACGGACTCCATGAGGACGCGCAGCCCTTGAGGCTCGAGGAGGTAGAGAGCTCCCGCGCCGGGTACCACGTCGGTGGCCATCGTCCCGACGAGCAGCCTGCCGCGGGGGTCGCACCCCGCGTCGTTGAAGCGCCGCCGTATCCCGTCCGCGGGGAGCGGTGCGGTGGCGACTTCCTCCGCACGGCCATCGGTGAGGCTCAGCATCTGGATGGAGGTGCCGACGGCGGCGATGGTCGCGCCGCTGCGACAGGGATGGACGGCGCCGACGGTGCTGTCGAGCGCGAGTGTCGTCCGGCGCACGACGTCGGGCAGACCGGTGCCGTCACCGCGGGTGCCCAGCGAACCTCGGTGAAAAAGACCCGCGGTGATGTCGACCCACAGCAACTCCTGGGACCGCTGGTCCCACACAGGTCCTTCCGTCAGGCGGCCCGGGACGGGGCCGCAGGGAACGGCGCTCAAGTGCTGCATGCCCGGCTCCTCTCCTCAGAAGGGGTCAGTGAGGGAGTCCGACAGCGCGTTCCCCGCTCCGTCGTTGCTGGATGACGACGGCGATGACGAGGAGGGCGCCCTGGGCGACGTTCTGCCAGAAGGTGTTGATGCCTTCGACGGTGAGGCCGTTCTCCAGGCAGCCGAGGAGGGCGACGGCGAGGAGGGTGCCGCCGATGGAGCCCTTGCCGCCCTTGAGGGCGCAGCCGCCGAGCGCGGCGGCGGTGATGGCCTTGAGTTCGAGGCCCTCGCTGCCGGAGACGGGCTGGCCGGAGCCGGTGCGCGCGGTGAGCAGGATGCCGGCTATGGCGGCGACGACACCGATGAGGGCGTAGACGGCGATGAGGTACTTGTTGATGTTGATGCCGGCGAGGCGGGCGGCGGTGTCGTTGCCGCCGATGGCGTACAGATTGCGGCCGATGTCCGTGTACTTCAGCATCAGGTGCACGGCCAGTGCGGTGACGACGAGGATCCAGACCATGACGGGCAGTCCGGCGATCTTGCCCCGGCCGAGGAAAACGAAGAAGTCGTTGCTGAGGACGTAACCCTGCGCGCGGCCGTCGGACAGCAACTGGGCGAGGCCCTTGTAGGCGGCGAGGCCCGCGAGGGTGGCGATGGTGGGGTTGACCCGTCCGTAGACGATGACGAGGCCGTTGACGACGCCGACGAGCACACCGACGCCGATCGCGGCGAGCATGCCGACGACGGCGTTGGAGCCGGTGCCGGTGAAGACCATGGCGCTGACGACGGAGGCGACGCCGACCTGGGAGCCGACGGAGATGTCGAGGCCGCCGCAGATGATGACCACGGTCTGGACGACCGCGAGGAGACCGGTGATGGTCGCGGCCTCGGCGATCACCTGCATGTTGGACAGGCTGAGGTAGTTCTCGTTGAGCGTCCCGAAGAGGACGAGGACGAGGAGGAGTGCTCCGATGAGGCTGAGGTTCTGCCCGCCGAGGCCGGCGAACCGCTTCGGCCGCAGAGGTTCGGAGGAGTTCGCCGGGTTCTTCGTGTCGGGCGAGGTGCTGGTGATGCTCATGCGGAGGCTCCAGAGGCGTGGGCGCCGACGATGTCGTCCGCCATCGCGAGGGCGAGTATGGATTCTTCGGTGGCTTCGCTGCGGTCGAGTTCGCCGGTGATCCGGCCGCCCTGCATGACGACGACCCGGTCGGCGAGCCCGAGGAGCTCGGGCAGTTCCGAGGAGATGACGAGGAGGGCCACGCCCTCTTCGGCCAGGTCGGCGATGATCTGGTAGATCTCCGCCTTCGCGCCGACGTCGATGCCCCGGGTGGGCTCGTCCAGGATCAGCACCTTCGGCTTGCGGGCCAGCCAGCGGGCCAGGACGACCTTCTGCTGGTTGCCTCCGGACAGCTTGCGCACCTCGTGCTCGATGGAGGGGGTACGGACCCGCAGCCGGTCCACGTACTCCTGCGCGACCTTCTTCTCCGCCGCGCGCCGGACGAGGCGGAAGCGACGCAGCCGGTCCAGCACGACGGTGGAGGTGTTGTCGCGGATCGAGCGCTGGAGGAAGAGCGCCTGTGCCTTGCGTTCCTCGGGGGCGAGGCCCAGGCCGGCCTCGATGACCTGGCCGGGGCTGCCGAAGCGCAGCGGGGTGCCGTCGAGGGTGGCGGTGCCGGAACGGACCGGCAGGTCACCGGCGAGGGCAAGGGCGAGTTCCGAGCGTCCGGCGCCGATGAGTCCGGCGAGGCCGACGACCTCGCCGGCGCGGACCTGGAGGTCGATGCCGGTGACGTCGTCGGTGGTGACACCTTGGACGTCGAGGACGATCCGGCCGGGGGTGACGCGCTCGCGGGAGAACATGGCGGACAGGTCGCGGCCGACCATGAGGCGGACGAGCGCGGCTTCGTCGGTGTCGGCCGCGTCCTGGACGCCCGCGAGGCTGCCGTCGCGCAGGACGGCGATCCGGTCGGCGAGTTGGAAGATCTCCTGCATGCGGTGGGAGACGTACACGACCGCGATGCCCTGGTCCCGCAGCCGTCGGATCAGCGTGAAGAGCGCCTCCACCTCGTGCTCGGACAGGGAGGAGGTGGGCTCGTCGAACGCGATCAGCCGGAGCTCGGAGTCCCCGGTCAGGGCCCGCATGATCTCCACCAACTGCCGCTGGGCGGGCGTGAGCTGGGAGCCGAGCAGGGCCGGGTCGAGGACGCCGCCGAAACCGAGCCGCTCCAGATCCGACTCGATGCGGCGGCGCAACTCGGCGCGGTCGAACCCGCGGCCGCGCCGGCGGGGCAGTGCGCCGGCGTAGACGTTCTCGGCGACCGAGATGTGCGGGATGATCTCGGGTTCCTGCGGAATGATCCGGATGCCGGACGCGCGGGCCTTGGCGGGGGCGTCGAGTACGACGCGCTCGCCGTCCACGACGACGTGGCCCTCGGTGGGCTGGTGGTCGCCGGTGAGGATCTTCAGCAGGGTGGACTTGCCCGCACCGTTCTCGCCCATCAGGGCGGTGATCTCGCCGGCCGGGAAGTCGAGCGTGACGCCACCGAGGGCCTGGACGGCGCCGAACCGTTTGACGACCCCTGCCACGCCGAGGGAGACGGGAGAGTGCGGAGGGTCTTTCGGACGGGGTGCTGTGGTCATGTGTCGGTTCACCTCGAAGCTGTGGTGCGGTGGAGAAGGGGCCCCTGCCCGCCGCTCGGGACGGGGCGGGCCGGGGCGGAGGCCGGTGGTCGCGGCGGAGCGCGTCACCGGCCGGCCGGGGGTCAGCCGCAGCTGAGACCGGCCGACTTCCAGGTGCTCGCGTCGACCATGGTGGTCGGGGCGAAGGCCTCCGCGGGGAAGTCCTTGCCGTTCTTGAGCTTGTCGTACATGGTCTGGACGGCCAGGGCGCCGACGTCCTTGCCGTTGATGAACAGCGCGGCCTTCATGCCGGACGGCTTGCCCGACTGCCACTCCTTGCAGGCGAGGTAGGCCCCGAGGCCGACACCGATGATGTTGTCAGGCTTGATGCCGGCGTTCTGGAGCGCGGTGACGCCACCCGCGACGTTCTCGTCGTTGCAGCCCCAGACGACCCAGTTCTTGACGCCGGGGTTGGCGGTGAGGGTGGCGGCGATCTTGTCCTGGGCGCCGGTGGGCGTGTTGTCGGTGGGGACGTCGATGTTCTTGACTCCGGGGACGGCCGCTTCGAACGCCTTCTTCGCCCCCGTCACCCGGTCGCCGCAGACCGTGACGTCCTGCTTCCAGGCGGAGATGACACGGGTGTCGGCCGCCTTCCAGCCCGCCTTCTTGAACTCGGCGGCGGCCCGCTTGCCGACCTCGTCTCCCATCTGGGCGCCGCTGAAGCCGACGCGCGGGACGAGGTCGGTCTTGGCGCACGTGGCCGGGTCAGGGCCGGTGGTGCAGATCTGGTCGTCGGAGGTGAGCAGAGCGACCTCGGCGTCCCGGGCGGTCTGGACGACCTGCGGGCCCACGGCCGGGTCGGGGACGACGACGATGACGCCGTTGGCCTTCTGGGCGATGGACGACTGGACCTCGCTGATCGTCTTGTTGGCGTCGTTGCCGAGGTTCACCACCTTGAGGTCGATGCCCAGTTCGTCGGCCTTCGCCTTCGCGCCGGCCGCCTCGCCCACGAAGTACTCCTGGTCGCCCTGCTTCTGCAGATAGGTGATCGAGATCTTGCCGTCCACCTTCGCGACGGAGTCCTCCGCGGCGGTCTCCTTGCCGGAGGAACAGGCGGTGCTCAGCCCCAGGGTGAGCAGCAGTCCGGTGGCGATCACGACGTGTCGGCGGTTGGAACGGAACATGGTGGCTCCTTTGTGCTGTACAGCGACCGCCGACGTCTTGCACGTAACGGGGTCGTATGACGTGGGGGACGGGAAATGGGACAGCCGTAGGGTCCGGGGGCAGGGGTGATCGCGGGTGATCGCCCGTCAGGCGAATCGCGCGGAGACACCCCCGTCGACGGCCCAGTCCGCGCCTGTCACGAATCCCGCCGCGTCGGACAAGAGGAACGTGACGACGGACGCGACCTGCTCGGGCGTGCCGAGGCGTCCGAGGATGTGCTTGTCCAGAGCGGCGCGACGGACCTCGGGAGGCCGGCGTTCGAAGTACTCGGCCAGCAGGTCGGTCTCGGTGTAGCCGGGGCTCACCGCGTTGACCCGCACGCCCTGGGCACCCACCTCCAGGGCGAGGCTCCGGGTGAGGCCGATGAGCCCGGACTTGGCCGCGGCGTAGGGGAACATGCCGGGACACGTGAGCGTGGCGTGCATCGAGGCGATGTTCACGATCGCGCCGTTCCTGGCGGCCAGCATGTCGGGCAGCACCGCCCGGCTCATCAGCCACGCGCCCTTGAGGTCGACCGCGAACACCTCGTCCCACTGAGCGGCCGACATCGCCACGGGGTCGCCGTAGGCGTTCTTGCCCGCGTTGTTGACGAGCCCTGTCACGGGGCCGAGTTCGTCGCGCAGGGCCGTCACGGCTCGGGCGATGGACTGCTCGTCGGTGATGTCGCACACCGCCCAGGCGGCGGCCGGTCCGATGCGGAGCGCGGTGGCGCGAACGCCTCCCTCGTCGATATCGAGCAGACCGACGCGTGCGCCGGCGTTCGCGGCCAGGGTGGCGATGGATTCTCCGATGCCGCGCGCGGCCCCCGTGACGAGCACGACACCGCCAGTCAGATCGATCATGTTGCTCTCTGTCCGTTCCGTGGAGGCCGAAGGAAGTCGTCGAACTCTGTCAGGAAGCGCTCCACCACCGCGGCCTCCTGCTCGTCCAGTCGGCGCGCCGGCTTGCGGCAGTGGGCGGTGTCGATGAGGCCGCGTCGGGCCGAGATGAGCTTCTCCACCGCGATGATCAGTTCGACTTCCTGCATCCAGTAGGCGAGGTACGGGACGAGGCGGCCGTGCAGTGCCAGCGCGCCGTCCCGGTCCCCGCGGTGCCACTGCGTCCAGATCTGCTGGTAGATCTCGGTGAACGAGCATCCTGGCTGGACCCCGGCGATTCCTCGCTGCAGCCCGTCGGAGAGTTGCAGTCCGGCATAGCCGACGAACGCACGCAGCCCGTTCGGGCCCTTGGCCAGGGCTTGCGCGAGCCTGCCGGGAAGCGCCGTCTCGATCTTGACCGCCACCAGGTTCGTGTGCCGGGCCCGGAGGTCCCCCAGCGTCTGCGGGCTGAAGGACGACCCGGTCTGGGCGGGTGCGTACTGCAGGATCACGGGAGTCGGTGCGACGGCGGTGAGGACGGCCGTGACGTGATGGCGCACTTCGTCGGCGGGCGGCGCGAGGAAGTAGGGAGGCAGCAGGTTGAGAGCGTCGGCGCCGGCCTCGACGGCTGCGGTGGCCCGTTCGACCGCCAGGCGGGTCGCGTGGTCGGGCACGGAGACGACAGCCGCGACATCGGGGCGCCGCGCCGTCATGGCGAGCAGACGCCGGGTCAGAAGGTGGCGTTCGCTGTCGCTGAGCTTGTGGAACTCGCTGGCGAAGCCGGGGAACATCACCGCGGTGACGCCCGTCCCGAGCACATGGCCCACCATCCGGTCGAAGCTGTCGAGGTCGAGGCCGCCGTCGCCGGTGAAGGGCACCTCCAGCACGGGCATCACTCCGCTGAGGCGATCCGTCGACGGGGCGGCTTCGCGACCGTCGTGGCCGGCGGTGCCCATCAGAACGGCGCCTTGGCGGGACGGTCGCCGGAGCCCCCGACGAGGAAGTCCAGGTCGCACCCTCGGTCGGCCTGCTGCACGTGGTCCACGTAGAGCCGTGTCCATCCTCGCTCGGCCCACGGCGTGCGCGGGACGAACTCAGCGGCTCGTGCCGCCAGCTCGTCCTCCCCGACATCGAGGGTGAGGCTCCGGGCCGCGACGTCGAGCTCGATGACGTCCCCGGTGCGCACCAGGGCAAGTGGACCGCCGAGGGCGGCCTCCGGTGCGACATGCAGCACGACGGTGCCGTAGGCCGTTCCGCTCATCCGGGCGTCGGATATACGGACCATGTCGGTGACTCCCTGGGCCAGCAGTTTGGCCGGCATCGGCAGGTTGCCGAGTTCGGGCATGCCCGGGTAGCCACGGGGGCCCAGATTGCGCACGACGAGCACGCTGTCGGAGTCGACCGGGAGGGCCGGGTCGTCGGCCGCCCGCAGGTACTCCTCGATGCTGTCGAAGACGAGAGCCGGGCCGCGGTGGTTGAGCAGCTCCGGGGAGGCCGCGGACTGCTTGATCACGGCCCCGGCGGGTGCCAGGTTCCCGCGCAGTACGGCGGTCCCGCTGTCCGCCGTCTGCACGGGGTTGCTCAGCGGTCGGATCACCTCGTCGTTCCAGACCTGCGCACCGGCCAGGTTCTCACCGAGGGACCTGCCGGTCACGGTCATCGTCTCGCGGTCCAGCAGATCTCCGAGCTCTCCCATGAGCGCCGGCAGTCCACCCGCGTAGGCGAAGTCCTCCATGAGGAAGCGGCCGCTGGGCATGAGGTCGGCGAGCAGCGGGGTCCGCCGGGCGACGTCGTCGAAGTCTTCAAGGGTGACGGGCACACCCGCACGCCCCGCGATCGCCAGGAGATGCAGCACCGCGTTGGTGGAGCCGCCGATCGCCGCGTTCACGACGATCGCGTTGGTGAACGCGGCCCGGGTGAGGACGGCGGAGGGGCGCAGCTCCTCGCGGGCCAGTTCGACCGCCCGCGTGCCGGACTGCTCCGCGAGCTGCGCACGCCGGGCGTCGGCGGCGGGCAGCGCCGCGGCGCCGGGGAGGGACAGGCCGAGGGCCTCGGTGACGCAGGCCATGGTGGATGCGGTCCCCATCGTCATGCAGTGGCCGGCCGAACGGGCGAGGCAGCCCTCGAACTCGTCGAAGTCGTCCTGGGTGATCCGTCCGGCCCGTAGCTCCTCGCTCATCCGCCAGATGTCGGTGCCGGATCCAACGGTGCGGCCGCGGAACCGGCCTGTCAGCATCGGTCCGCCGGACAGGGCGATGACCGGCACGTCCACGCTTACCGCGCCCATGAGCTGGGCGGGCAGCGTCTTGTCGCAGCCGCCGAGGAGGACGACGGCGTCCAGGGGGTTCGCGCGGATCGTCTCCTCGACGTCCATGCTCATCAGATTGCGGAAGAGCATGGAGGTGGGGCGCATCAGGGGTTCGCCGATGGACATGGTCGGGAACTCGAGAGCGAGTCCGCCGGCGGCGGTGATGCCCCGACGCACCGATTCGGCCAGCACTCGCAGGTGCGCGTTGCACGGCGTAAGCTCCGACCAGCTGTTACAGATTCCCACCACCGGCTTGCCGCGCAACTGATCGCGAGTGAGGCCGAGTTGCCGCATGTGATGACGGGCGATGAACCCTGACTTGCCGGGGTCGTCCCACCATGTCGCGCTGCGCAGCCGAGTCATTTCTCCTCCTTGTTCACCCCAACCGGGGCGTAAGCATGCTTCAACTTAGCAGCTATGTTGTCAAGTGGTCTGGCAGCTCGGATTCCGGGTGGTCGCGCAGGGGGCCTGCGTCGCGGCAGACGGGCGGAGGGGAAGGTGACCGAGGGATGATCGGGCGACGGCACTGAGTCACCATGCGGGGCGCGAGATCATCGAGGAGCCCCGGGCGCCGGGGCCGCGAGCGGCGACGAGATTCCCGTGGAAGGGGAGATCGCCGAGCGTTGCGGAGTGGCCGGACCGCGGGATGACGCCCACCGTGACCGCCGCGTCCACTTGTCCCGCATCTGCACCTGGCCTGACCTGGTGACTGCCGTGACCACCGCCGCCCTCGCCGGTCTGACCAACGGCCCGGGGCGCGTCGGGCCGCTCAAACCGCTCGCCGGGCCGACCGCCGCCGGAGTTGAGGCCATCGCCTGAACGTGCCGCGCCTGTTCGCCCTGGCGGGACCTGTCGCTCCGGGTCTGCTGGCGGCTCGGTCCCCTGAGAGGATCGAGTGATGGCACGTCCGTCTCCCCGCGCTCCCGAGCGTCGTGAGCGCGCGGTGCGGGACTCGCCCCAACTTCCCGACGGAGTGGGCCGCGATGGAGGCGGCCGTCGTGAGGCTGGGCATCGGCGCCGCGGAGACGGTACGGATCTGGGTCCGCGATGCCGAAGTGTCGGTGCCGGCCGGCGTCCAGGTGTGACATCGGACGAGGCCGCGGGGATCAAGCGCCTGAAGCGCCGAGAACCCTACGCCCGGACCGACCGGACGGACGGATGCGGCCGGACGTCGGCGGGGGAACGTGTTCCGCTCGTGACGTGGCGTCTTCCGCAGTCCCGGCCGCGGCGCCCGCGTGGTCCTCGGCGCCCGCGGCCGGCGGCCATCCGCTGCCGTGCCGGTATGCGGTGAGACGGCGTGTCAGTTCGGGGGTTCCACGTGGTGCCGGATCTCCTCCAAGTCGTTCATGATGAGAAGTTCCATGACGTGCCGGTCCTTCTTCGGCAGCGCGCGAAGGACCTCGCCGGGAACACTCATGACGAACGACCGGGCGAGCGTCATCGCGTCACCCAGTGCGGCGTCGTCATGCATGTGCAGGGAGCGAAGCGCGTTGCGGATGTCACGCCGGCACATGTCATCGGCGTAGGTCTCGACGAGTTCGGGTGCGAGGGTGGTGATGACATCGAAGGTCTCCACCACCGACCGCATACACGCGGCGACGTTGTCCGGCTCGCGCATCCGTTGAGTGATCGAGGGCGGTCCCCATTCCCTGATACGCCAGTAATAGACGACCTCGGGCAGGACATCGACCGCAGTCGCCTCGATGTGGGCACGGATCATCACCGGCGCGTCCTCGTAGGCCGGCAGCGAGAACGAAAGGTTCTTCGCGTCCCAGAACGAGCGGCGGAACACCTTGTTCCACGCCATGCGGTCCCGCACCAGGGCTTTGTCCTGGCGAATATGCGTACGTCGTCGTTCATGAGCGAACAAGTCGTCGTATCCGGAGTGCGCGCGAATCCCGGCACTGTCCAGTCGGCGCGCGTCTCCTGACGCCATGTCGGACCCTGTGGTCTCGACGGACTCGACAAGCAGGGCGTAGCCGTCGGGAGAGACGACGTCGTCGCTGTCGCAGAAGGCGAGGTACCGCCCCCGCGCCGCACGAACTCCCGTGTTGCGAGCCGCGCTCAATCCGGCGTTCGGCTGCCGCAGTACGCGGATGCGGCTGTCCTCGCGCTGCCAGTCGCGGGCCAGGGAAGGGCTGGAGTCGGTGGACCCGTCGTCGACAACGATGATCTCGACGTCCGCGAGCCGCTGGTTCAGGAGTGACTGCAGACAGGCGGAGACATAGTGCTCGACGTCGTACATCGGCACGACCACACTCAACGTGGGGGACATGGAGAAGCTGCCTCCAGGACAACTATGGCTGGCTCCGGCAACGGCGGGTCAATGACCGCTGCTCTGGAAATGACGCGACTGCCGGCACCAGAAGCGGTAGGCGATGAGAAGGAGCACGACGCCGACGAGCGGTGAGAACCACGCCAGTTCGGGTGGAACCGACAGCTCGCCCGTTCGGTTGAGCAGGACGGTCGAAGGCAGGTAGGCGACGAAGGCGAGAGGGAAGACGAAGGTCAGGCCGAAACGCGCCGCCGGACCGAAGACTCCCATCGGGTAGTTGCCGAACTCGTTGAAGATCCCGTCGATGAGCTGCTTGACCGGCATGGTTTTCAGCAGCCGGAAGACCAGTGCGGACGCGGCCAGTTGGGTGGAGGCCTCGACCATGGCGCCACCGACGACGGCGAGAACCAGGAAAGCCACCGCGGGTGCCGACCAGTCGACGGGAGCCTGACTGCCGGCCACGGCCAGCAGGGCCAGGCCTCCGGCGAGGTCCCCCAGGGCGATCGGCCGGAACCGGCGCGTGAGGAGCTGAAGGAGCGGCGGGACCGGTCGCACGAGGTAACGCTCGTACTCCCCCTCCACCACGACTTGGTCGACGAAGATGAGCTGGTGGCCGGGGACGACCCACAGCCCGTGGGCGGCAAGGCGGAGCCCGTAGAGAAAGGCGATCTCCCCGAGTGACCATCCGCCGAGGTCGCCGAAACGGTCGAGCACCGCCCAGATGAAGGCCAGGCCGGCGCCCTGGTAGCAGAGACCGCCCAGGATATTGGCCAGCAGATTGCCTCGGTACTGCATCTCGGCGCGCCAGGCGGCCCCGACCAGGAGTCTGTAGGTTCTGAGCAGGCGCAGTGTTCTCACCCTCCCTGCACCACCACATGCCTCTTCGCCCGTGACCAGACGAGTGCCGCGAGCCCGCCGAGCAGCACGACCCATACGAGTTGCATGCCCAGCGCCTGTTTCATGGCGTTTCCCCGGACCTCGCCCAGGAAGATCGCGACCGGCGTGTAGGCGGTGGCCTGGAAGGGGAGCGCCTCGGCCACAGCCTTGAGGGGACCGGGCATGAACCAGAGGGGCACCAGCGTGCCGGAGAGAAGCTGGGCGGTGAACCCGTAGATCATGTCGAACCCGGTGGTCTCCAGGGTCCAGAACGACAACAGCGCTTTGGTGAGGAAGAGGAGTTGGTTGACCAGCATGCCGAGGAGCAGCGCGATACCGTAGCCGATGAGCGACCCCGTCGAGGAAGGGGCTTGCGCACCGCCCACCAGGAGCGCGAACGGCAGGGCGACGACGACCGCCGGCAGTGCGGAGAGTGCCCCGCCTACCTGCGACGCGAACATCTGGAGGGGGAAACCGACCGGACGCAGCAGGTCGACGGCCACTTTGCCCTCGCGGACACGCTGCGGGATGGGCGACGCCTGCAGGGGGTTGAGCAGTGTGTACTGGACGGCCGCCAGGGTGGCGTAGGCGATCATCGTGTGGAGGGTGACGCCGTCCACCTCTTCACGGCCCGCGTACATACCTGTCCATACCGTCTTCATCAGATAGATCTGAAGCATCAGCGTGGCGAAGGTCAGCAGGTAGGACCCGCGGTAGGCGGTGGCGGTGCGCCATCCGATACGGCCGCATGCCAGGAACGCGGTCACGGGCGGTCCGCGTAGATGTTGCGGATCACTGATTCGAGTTCCGGCTCGGTGATGGACAGGTCGCTGATCGCGTGACGGGCCAGGAGCGAGCCGATGAGGTCGGCGGCGGTCATCAGCCGGGGGTCGAAGCGCATGCATACTCGCCCGTCCTCCTGTCTGGTGACCGTGGCGCCGGGCACGTCGCTCACCTGGCTGTTGGTGTGCACCACGAGCTCGCGATAGGGCGCGTAACGGGACTTGAGCGTGTCGAGTCCGCCGTCGTACATGACGGCCCCCTGGTCGATGAGCACGATCCGGTCACATAGTTGCTCCACGTCGTCCAGGTCGTGCGTGGTGAGGATGACGGTGGTGCCGGACTCCCTGTTGAGTTCGCGCACGAAGGTCCGTACGGCTTCCTTCGCCACGACGTCGAGACCGACGGTGGGTTCGTCCAGGTAGAGGATCTTCGGGGCGTAGAGCATGGCGGCCGCCAGATCCCCGCGCATGCGCTGGCCCAGGGAGAGCTGGCGCACGGGGGTGTCCATGAACGGTGCCAGTCCGAGCAGTTCGGTGAACTGGCGCAGTCGGGTCTCGAAGAGGCCGCGCGGCATCTCGTACAGTTTTCCGATCAGCCAGAGGGAGTCCCGGAGGGGAAGGTCCCACCACAGCTGACTGCGCTGACCGAAGACGACGCCGATATTCCGGGCGTTTCGCTCTCGCTCGCGCCAGGGCGTAATACCCGCGACCGTGACCGTACCGGCGGTGGGTTCGAGAATCCCGGTGAGCATCTTGATCGTCGTGGATTTCCCGGCTCCGTTCGGGCCGAGGTAGCCCACGAGTTCACCGGCCTGGACATCGAAGGAAACACCGTTCACCGCCCGTTTCACGGTGTATTCGCGGGTGAGCAACGTCCGTATGGTGCGGAAGGAGCCGTCGTACTGTCTTGGCCGGCGGAACTCTTTGACCAGGTCCTCCACGTGAATGATGGACATAGCGGCCGATCATTACAGTCCGCCACCGGTCGCGTCAACCGGGCCGTCCCCTTGGGAAGTTGCTGGTGCGAGCGGCGCCATGGACTGCGTCAGGGCGTTGGTTTTCAGCCATAGCGGCATGCTTTGCGCGGGTTCCCAGTGTCTCCTTGACGTGACGCGTGAACCGTTGTTAGCGTAAACACGCCTGAATGCAGAATGCACTCATGCGGCCTGTTCGGCTGCCCGTGCAGCCTTGATCACCCCGGTGCCGATGCGCCGATCCACCGGCATGGACCGATCCTCCGGGCTTCCAATTCCCGGACCCCTGCCGCGGATTGCGTCACGCGTACCGAATTGTGGGTGCCGCATGCCCTGAATCAGCTACTCAAGGCAAAAAGATGAGGAGGACTGTGTCGCTCCCGCCTTCCACAAGAGACCCCTGGGCGAATGTCCAGAGCGTGCGCGGCTTTCAGTGCGACGAGCTCATCTCCGCCCTGCAGAAGTACATTCGCAGGGGAAATCTCGAAGAGGCGCTTCTTGTCGCCCGGGAGATGTACGAGACCAGCCAGGAACTGGAAGCACACCTATGGACCCGGTTGATGGTGATCTCCGCGTCCGACTGCAATGACGGAACGTTTCTTCAGACGCTCGTGGTCGAGTCCCTGCACCGCGTGAGCACCCGCGTGCAGCGGGGCACGGGCGAGCGCTGGCTGTTCCTCGTCCAGGCCGTCCGCTATCTGGTCTCCTTCCCGAAGGACATGACCACGGACGAGATCTGCATGTGGTCGCGCCACACGATGAACAACCACCTTCGCGAGCCGGTCATCCCGGACTACGCGCTCGACGTGCACACCAAGTCCGGCCGCGCGATGGGGCGAGGGGTCGGCCACTTCCTCGCCGAAGGAACAGTCATCAATCACCGGTACGAGGGTGCCGATCCCCTCTTCGGTGAACGGGTCCGGGAGATCGTGGCACGAGGTGATTGGGATGAGCATGCCTGAATTACCCGACCGCGCCCCGTCCCGGGCGACGATACCCGGACCCCGGCGAGCAGCCGGGAGCACGACCGGCGGGCCGGGGCCGACCGTCACGTTCCTCGGCCACGCCGGGCTGTCCGTGGAGACCTCAGCGTTCCGGCTCGTGTGCGACCCCTGGTTCGACAGCGCCGGCGCCAACCTCGGCTCCTGGCACCAGTACCCCCGAAACGACCATCTGGATCTGGAACCGCTGAAACAGGCGGACTGGATCGCGGTGACACACGAACACCTGGACCACTTCGATCCCTGGTTCCTGGCCCAACTCCCCTCCACAGCACGGGTGCTCATACCCCGCTACGCCGCCGCGGGCTTCCGCCGCAGGATCGAGCAGGCCGGTGTTTACACCATCGTCGAACTCGCGCCCTGGCAGCCGTTCCCCCTGGACGATCGCGGTTCCTGGATCACCGCGATCCCCGAGGTCTCACCGATGTGGCATGACGCGGCCTTCCTGATCGTCACGGACGGGTTCTCCGTACTGAACTGCAACGATGCCAAGCTCACCCCTGCGCAGACCCGGCGCGCCAAGCACATGGCGGGCGGAGCCCTGTCGTTGATGGCGCTGCAGGCCTCGCGCGCCGCATGGCATCCCATGGCCTACGACCACTACTCCAGCGACGAGGTCCGGCAGATCGCCTGGGAGAAGAAGCTCTCCAAACTGCGTGCCGTCGCACGGCTGGTGGAGGCGACGGAACCCGAACTCGCCGTGCCGTTCGCCGGCCCCCCGTGCTTCCTCGACCCCGAGTTGCGCGCGTACAACTGGGTGCTCGGCCCGGGGGCCGAGGGGGCGTACACCGATCCCGAGGAAGCCCGCGCCTGGCTGTCCCGCCGCCTTCCGCGGCAGCGGTGGGAGGTCTTCCGGCCCGGGGACCGGACAGACCTGAGCGACGGGACGGTGACTCGCGATCCGGTGTCCTCCTCGTTCCGAGCCGCGGACCGCGAAACCTACCTGGCGCGGTACGCGGACGACCGCGCCTCGGCCCTCGCCGCTGTCGCGGAGAGCTGTCCGCAGCCGGGTCCTGAGCTGCGAGCGCTGTTCACCGAGCACTTTGAACACCTGGGCCGGCTCAGCAAGCACTTCAACAGCCGCATCGACATGACCGTACGGTTCACCGTGGGCGGGCCGCACGGAGGCGAGTGGGACGTCGTACTGAACCACGACGGGGTTGCCGTCGGGGAGGCCCTGACCGACAAGCCGAGCTACCACCTCACCGTCGACGGCCGGTGGTTGCTGCCCGTACTCACCGGAGAACTGAGCTGGGAGGCTCTGCTGCTGTCGCTGCGGGTGCGCTTCCATCGCGACCCCGATGTCTACAACGACTACTTGATCGGACTCCTCAAGCACGCGGACGCGCAAGCGCTCAAGGCCGTGGAGAAGTACGACACCGCGCAGGACTCCGAGGAACGCATCACCGTCAGGGACAGCGGCGGCCGCGCCTTCGAGATCAACAGATACTGCCCGCACGCGGGCGAGGACCTGGCCGTGGGAGCCGTCGTGGAGGACCAGCGCCTCACCTGCCTGCGCCACAACTTCACATTCGATCTCGCGACCGGACAGTGCCTCAACGCCCGCAGCCCGCAGCTCGCGGTCCGCCGCGTGCCGACACCCGATCCGTCCTGACCCGGGAGCCCGTCGATGAGTCAACCCACGCTCTACGACCGGCAGCACTGGCCGGAAGTTCAGGTCTGGGCCAGTTACACGGAGCAGGTCCCGCCCGAGGAACTCGTGCAGAGCGTCCATGTCGTCGCCATGGACGCGGCAGGCAACATCTGCGTGTGCCAGGACGATCGGGGAAACACGTTCCTGCCCGGCGGCACCCGTGAGCCCGGGGAATCGATACTGGACTGCGCTCTCAGAGAGCTGCGCGAGGAGGCCGGCCTCAGCGTTCAGGGGCGTCCCCTCTGGTTCGGCGCGCATCTGGCCGACGGATACAAGACCACCCCGTACCGTCCTCACCTGCCCCACCCGAGAAAGGCCTGGCTGTGGGGGGTCTGTGACGCGGTGCGCGACGGGCCTCCGACCAACCCACCTGGAGCGGAGCACGTCACCTCCGTGCGGATGCTCCCGGTGGCCGACGCACAGCAAGCCCTGTCGCGGGTGAAGCCCTGGTATCCCGAACTGATCGAGCGCGCCTGCCACTTCCATCGGCTCGGCCCGGCCGCACCGGCTTCCGAACACCGTCAGGGGGAGACACAGCAACGATGAACACCTCGGTCTCACCCGAAGTGGACCTGGTCGTCGACACTGACATCAAGGGCGTCAACGACGATGCCTTCGCCCTCCACTACCTGCTCAGCCGGGACCGCGTCCCGTCGGCCATCACCACCTGCTCCGGCAACACCCTCGCCCGCGACAGTCTCACCGACGTCCGAGCCCTTCTCGCCTCCTACGCCGTCGAGACGCACACGTGGGCCGGCCCGGACAGTCCCCGAGGATGGACTCCGCCCGTCCACGCGTACCACCTTGAGCTGCGCGAGAAGCTGGGGTCATCGGCGTACCTGGGTGAACTGGGCAGCCCGCGTACGCGTGCCGCACCGGAGGCCGAGAGCCCAACCACAGGGTGGTCCGGCGCCCAGCCCCTCACAACCCCCACGGTCGACTACCTGGCTCTCGGCCCCCTCGGCAACCTTCATGACGCCCTCGCGTCCGAGACGCTTCCCGCCGAGCGGATCCGGCACCTCGTCTTCTCCGGTGGCGCGTTCGAAGTCCAGGGCAACATCGGCCGGTACGCCGAGTTCAACGTACTGGCGGACCCTCTCGCCGCGGCCCATGTGCTCGCGGCGCCCCTCCCCCGCATCACGGTCGTACCGCTGGACGTGACCACCGAACTCACCTACGGGCTGACCGAGTTCCTGCACATCACGTCAGGGCGGGGTCCGTTCAGCCGCGATCTGGCACGCACCAAGGGCCCGACCTTCGAGGCGAGACCCGACTTCCGGGAGCCGCTGTGGGATCTCGTGGCCGCCCTGGTGATGACACACCCGGAGATCGTCACCCACAGCGTGCGCGGTGAGGTGAGCGTGGACACGTCGCTCACCGCCTCGCTCGGCGCGACGAGGCTGCGGCCGTGCGCGGACGGCCGGGCGGAGGTGGTCCTGGAGGTCGACGCCGGTCAAGTGCTGCATCACATGGCTCACGCGTTCAAGGAGGATGCGCTGTGACAGCCGGGGACGAGCTGATCAGCCGTACGTCGGTCGTGATTCCCGTGAAGGACGACCCGTTGATCTTCCGCTGTCTGGAGTCGATCGACGAACGTGTCGAGGTAGTGGTGGTGACCAACGGCAGCACGCCGGCGTTCGTGCGGTGGGTAGCCTCTTTCGACCGGTTTCCCCTGGAGATCCTTTCATTGGAGGAGGCCGGGATCGGCGCGGCCTTCAACGCGGGCGCCGAGAAGGCCTCAGGCGACTTCGTCCTGCTCATGGACTCCGACTGCGTCTTCACCCCGGGAAGCATCCGGGCCATGGCCGCCGGCCTGGGCACCGGCTCCTTTTCCCGAGGGCGCACGGTCTTCAGCAGCCACAACTGGGCGACCCGGATGACCGCCCGGACCCGTGAGTACACCGAGGACGCTCTGCGCACCCGCCGTCCGAACGCCTACAGCCCTCCACTGCTCTACCGCAAGGACGTCATCCGGCACATGGGCGGCTACCACTTCGACACCCGCCTGACCTGGCGGGAGGATCGCGACTTCGAACTGCGCAGACGCGCGGCAGGACTGCCCGTCGCGTTCGTACCGGAAGGGACGGTGATCCACAAACCGCTGACCATCCGGGCCGATCTGGCCAGTGTGCGCAACTACGGGGCAGGTCAGCACCGCGGGGAATGCCTCGGCATACTCCCCGAGAGCTCCGCTCGGCACGAGTGGGCGAAGACCCTGCGCGCCGTCGCTCGCATCGCTGCGGGAACCCGAAACCCCTTGCCGGCGGTCTATCCCGTCGTGCGCCGGCTGGCCTTCATCCACGGATACCGGACGGCGGCCCGGTCCTGCGCGCCCGCCCGCCCCGGCACGGGCGAGCCCTCGTGATCATCGCGTGTGATCTCGACGGAACACTGACCGACGACCAGGGAGTCATCTCAGCGTCGAACGCCAGCGGGCTGCGCCGGGCCAAGGAGCACGGCGCCACCTGTGTGCTGGCCACCAGCCGCCCCTCGCGGTGTCTGGACCTGCCGAAGCGGCAGCTTGCGCTCTTCGACTGCGTCCTGACGTGCGACGGGGCGGAGCGAGTCTCCCCGGATCCGGCGGGAGTTCATCTTCCGCTGGCCTCGGCCGCGGTCCAGCGCCTTTCCCACGCGCTGCGGGCCGCATCCATCACCGGTGCCTACGCGGTCGAGTTCGGCACGAACCTGGGCCACGAGGACGGCTATACGGGGTGGCCCGCCACGGACACTGGTCCGCGGTTCCTGACCGGCCCGCTGCACGCGTTGTGCGCCCAAGGTGCGGTGGCCCGCGTCTTCTTCCGCCCCGACCCCCCGAACACCGCGCGCGCGGCGGTCGAAGTACTGGCCGCCGCGGCAGGTGACGACATCACGTTCGTGACCTCGGAGCAGCCGGAATCCACGGGCCTGGTGCAGATCTCCGGGCGGGCAGCCACAAAAGGGGCCGCCTTAAGGGCCTGGCTGACCGCCACCCGCCGACAAGGACGGCTGATCGCCTTCGGCGACCAGTTGAACGATCTGTCGCTGCTCGACCTGGCCGACGACGCCTTCGCCGTCGGCGACGCGCACCCGGAGCTGCTGCGGCGGTACACCCATCTGGCCAACGACGACAGTGCGGCCGTGGCCCGGGCGATTCACCGCATCCTGACACCGCTTCCCCGACGCAGCTCAGGACGACCCCACAGGAGCTGATCATGAACGACCCTCAGGCGTCCCGGGTGACACCGCGCCCCGCGCCGACGATCCGCCCCGCGCTGACCCGTCCCGTGTCACTGGCCGTGGCAGGAGACGACTTCGGCTGGGGAAGTGTCGGGCTGCTCGCCGCGATCCTCGGCGCGCTCGGGCTCCGGGAGAACGGCCGGAACCGCTATCTGGGACTGGACACGAACGGGGGCCGCCCCGTCCTCCGCCACCACGCCGTCCATCACTGGGCGGACACCTCCTCGCTCACGGACGCAGAGCTGCGGGACCTGCTGGCCCGGCACTCCGTGGAAGCCGCCCTGGTCGTGCTGAACGCCGAACTGGCCATGCGTCTGGAGGCCTTGGACTGCCGGGTGGTCTACGTCGACACCAATCCGTTCATGTGGACCGAGCACGAACTCGTGCCGCAGCACGTCACCCGCTACTGCGCGCAGTTGTGTCCGGCCCTGCCCCAGCCGTGCTGGCCGGTACTGCGCGGGATCTCGTCACTGCACTGGGTCGGTCGGATCATCGGCCCTCACCCGTCCGAGCCGGCCGCGCCCGTACCGGGCAAAGCGGTGCTCAACTTCGGTGGCCTCCACTCCCCCGCCACCTCGTCCGGCAGCATCGAGGCCTACGTGCGGCTCGTGGCCACCGCGATGTTGAGGGCGTTCCAGGCACACGGCTACGACCAGGTCGTCATCACCGGCAATCTGGACCCCGACCGGCTGCCGCTCCCGGCGGACCTCACCCGAGGCATGAAGCTCAGCGGCGGACGCCTGCCCCGTGAACGCTTCCTGAACGAACTGGCCACCGCGGACATCGTCGCCACCTCTCCGGGGCAGACGACACTGCTGGAGCTCGGCGCCCTGGGCCGGCGGGCCGTCGTGCTACCGCCGCAGAACCTCAGTCAGATCCTGCACGCCGCCGAGGTCGCACAGGTCGTGGACCCGGGAATCGTGGTGTCGTGGCCGCCCGGCACGGTGGACCAGGACCGCGTCGCCCGTGAACGGACCCGGGGCGAGGACTGGGCCATCACCACGATGTACAGCGAGATATCGGCCGCTGCCGCCGCCCGGCCCGAGGGCATCCCCCAACTGGCCCAGGCCTGTACAAGGGCCCTGACCTATGCCCGGAACAAGCAGGTCGATCTCACCCGACTCGGCGCCGTGACCGGGAACGAGGGCGCGGACACGGTCGCCGACATCCTCCACGACCTTCTCCGGTCACGCTGAAACGGGCCGGAAAGCAGAAGGTGCGCCGGAATCGCCACCGATCCGACACGCACGGCGTTCTTGGGTACGACAGCTCCGCTGCCCACCGTGGCAGGTGGACAGCGGAGCAATCAGGTGTGATCGGTGTCACCGGCCGGGGGGCCGGTGGTCCCCGTGGGTCAGAAGGTCAGCTTCCAGCTGTCGATGTAGCCGGTGTCGACTGTCGACACGTACGCGACATTGAGCTTCCAGGTGCCGTTGGCGACCTCGCTGGAGGCGTTCACCGCGTAGGTGTCGATCACGTTGGGGTCCGAGTCGTGGAGTTCGTGGTCCTTCAGGCGGTACAGCGTGCCGTCGGGGGCCACCAGGTCGATGACCAGGTCACCGCGCCAGGCGTGCTTGATGTCGACGCCCACCTTGAGCCTCTTCGGCGCGTTGCCGCTCTGGCCTATGACGTTGATGTTGGAGAACACCGCGACGCCCGTGTCGGGGATGGTCACGTCGGTGGTGTTCTCGAAGGTGGTGATCACGCTGGCGACGTTCCAGGTGAACGTGGTGGTGGAGGAGGCACCGGTGGAGTCGGTGACCTTGACGGTGACGTTGCTGGTGCCCAGCGTGGTCGGGGTGCCGGAGATCAGGCCGGTGGAGGCGTTGATCGACAGGCCGGCCGGCAGGCCGGTGGCGGAGTAGGTCAGCGCGCTGGGGTTGGTGGTGCCGGCCTGGATCTGCAGGCTCGCGGCATTGTTGACCAGGGCGGTCTGGTTGCCCGGGTTGGTGACCGTCACGCCCTGGGCGGTGCGGGGGCCGACGTTGATGCCGGCCCAGGCGTTGGCGGCGTTGACGTAGGTGCTGCTGCCCAGACCGTACAGGTCGGCGGCGGCGTTGAGCGTCGCGGCGCGGGCGCCGGCGTAGTTGGTGATGGAGGTCATGTAGGTGGTGAGCGCCCGGTACCAGATCTTCGCGGCGGCGTCGCGGCCGATCGCGGTGACCGGCAGCCCGTCGGAGGTCGGGGAGTTGTAGCTGACGCCGTTGATCCGCCCAGCGCCACCTCATCCTTGCCGCCCGCATCACAGCGCACTCTCGCGGCGGCCGTCAGCCGGGCAGAGCCGAACCCCTCCCGCGCTGACTACGACGACGCCCCCGGCCGACCGGACTCCTTCCAGGAAGCCTCTCTGGACCAGGAGTCCGACTGCGCCTGCGCGTCATGGGCGGCCGCTGGACGCGGAGATCCACTTCCAACACCGCGTCGCCACCGGCCACCGGCAACACGCCCGCACCCACCGCGTGACCCCCGGCCACCTCGGCGGCGTCCAGGTTCAGCAGGGACGCCTCGACGAGGCGTGCGCGCCACCTGGGACCGGGCGGAACCAGGCCCTCGACGCCGTCACCCGCCGGGCCGTCCGCGTCCCGGTCGGCCCGGACGGCCCGCGGGAGAGCGACACGGCCCGTGCCGACCACGCCGGCACGACAAGCACCGGCGCGGAGACCGCCAGTGTGCCTACTTGCCGAGCACGGCCACGGTCTCCCGCAGTCGCTCGCACGCCCAGTCGTACTGGCCGGTGTCGGTGTGCCCCCGGAAGTTCGTCTCGATGACCTGGACCAGAGCGAGGTAAAGGTTGTACAGCCGTCGGCGGGTCCGCTCGGCGGCGGTGAACGGCCCGTGGCCGTAGCCGCGGATGAAAGCCGTGGAGTCCCCGTAGGCGCTCGACTCGCTGCCGGTGAAGCCGAACTCCATCAGGGGATCGCCGTAGAACGCCCGCTCGTGGTCGATGATCGCCACGATCCGGCCCTCGCGCACCATGCAGTTGCCGGGCCACAGGTCCCACTCGATGAACCGGGGCTCTGTCACCTCGTCCAGCGAATCGGCGTGGGCGGCGACGACTTCGCGGATCACGTCGTAGTCGTGGCGCAGGTCGACGCCGCGTCGCTCGCCGTCGCCCAGCAGCTCCTCGACCATCCGCAGGAAGGCCGCGCGCCACGTGCTGGCGCCCGGCCCGCCCAGCGGGCCGAAGGCGGTGCCCGTGATGCCGTTCAGCTCGTGGGTGATCGCGCCGAGCGCCTCGTCGTACGCGTTGATCTCCGCCTCGGTCAGGGTGTCCGTGATGACGCTGAGGTTGTCCGCGTCGACGTACGTCATGAAGAAGTAGTCGGCGTCACACAGCTCACGGCTCTGATCGGCGAAGTCGACGGCCGGCACGGGGACCTTCGTGTGCTCCCGGATCAGCCGCATCGCCGCCAGTTCGGTGGCCATGGCACCGCGCTCGTAGGTCATGACCTCGACGTCCGGCGGCGGCGCGATCTTGAGGACGACCCGCGCGCCGGATCGCAGCCGGATCCGATAGGCCACGTTGAACCAGCCGTGGCTCAGTTCACTGACCCAGTCCTCGCCCTCGTCGCACACCTCCTCAGGGCCGTAGGCGCGGGCGACCATCGCGCGAAGCGACTCGATGGACTGCCGGTTCTTTGTGATGCTCTCCATCAATCCTCCGCCCGAAGCATGATCGGACGGTAGCACCGGGACGGGGTGGTGCGCTCAAGTGTCCTGCGACGTCCTGCTGTTGCTGACCTCTCGGCATCGTCGATCGCGGACGTGGGTGATCTGGCCACCTGGCACGCAGCGACAATCTGGTCACAGTGTGTGGCCCGAGCGGCGAGCCCCGCAAGGTGGACCAGCACGTGGACCGCGGACTGTCCTTGGTCCCGCTGGTGTGCTCGACGCGGTCCGTGGCGCGTCCACCACTCCCAGTAACGCTTCGCAGCACCGAGGACACACCCATGTCTCGTTAGGCCCGCCAAGCTATCGGGTACTCGGCGTTCCCTGACGTTGCCAGACCATCCGTTCCTTCCGGGAGGGCCGATGCCCGACTTCGCGTTCACCGACGCGGGACTCGACTCCGCATACGTCAGCCGGATCGGCAAGGAGCGGCAGGGCTTCTTCGACTGCCGCGGCACGAAGGCACTGTCGCGGCTTCGCGGCTGACCCGCCATCTGCGCGTCACCGTTCCCAAGGATGCCGTCGCCTCCATCCACCCGAACCTCGGATCCGCCGCACTGGAAATGATGGAGCGCAACATGGGTGCCCTGATCATCACCTCGCAGCAGATCGACTTCACCCGGTCGACCGCCGAACCGTAGCCGCGGAACGTCAGCCACGGTGTACCGCGCCTGACCCGCTCGTGACGCGACCTCGTCGCCGGCACACCAGGTCGCTCGCACCGCCGACCGGGCGGAGATCGACACCGACGTGCCCGTGACCGTCAACGGTTCCGCGCGGGCGCGGTGCGGCACCTCGGGCGCCCGCGCGGCTCCCGCTACCCCGAGCGGACCCCCTGCGGATACCCACACCGGCTTTTTCGACCCGCCCGGTGTCAGCGCCTCGGTGCCGGTCGTCGGGGGTGCGGGACCACCTTGGCGGAGAGCAGGCGGCACGCCGGGGACAGGGTTCACCCCGGCCCCGGACAGTGACACCGTCGCCCTCGGCGACGCCGTACGGTGGTAGTCGAACCCGGCGAACAGTCGCCGATCGGTTGGCTCTCGGGACGCATTCCGGCTGGTGAAGCCGACTGCCGCGGAGCTGGAGGCGCACGGGCGGCTGTGTCGCGGCCCGACTGCCCGAAGCCCGCGGCTGTGACGATCTTGCGAGGTGACGGGGTGAACGCGTCGGAACGCATGCTGAAGGGGCTCACCGGGATGCTCCGCGAGGGCCATCTGGTCGGCTTCGATCAGTTGGCGGACCTGGTCGCGCGGCACGCCCGGGTGGCAGGCATGTCGGATGCCCGCATCTTCCTCACCGATCTCCGCGAGCAGGTGCTGCGGGAGGTGACCGGGCGGGGAGCGGATGCCGCGGAGGGCGGTGAGACGTTCTCGGTGGAGGGCACGCTGCCTGGCCGGGTCTTCACCGCCAACCGGCGGCAGCGGGGCGGGGCCGGTGAGGACCGCCGCTGGTGGGTGCCCGTCCTGGACGGTACGGAGCGCCTCGGCGTGCTACGGGCCGACCTGCCCGAGGACTCCGCGCCCGAGGAACTTGAGGCGGTGGCGTCACTGGTGGGCATGCTGGTCGTCACCAAGCGGCAGAGCAGCGATGCCGCCGCCCGCCTGTCCCGCACCGAGACCATGAACGTGGCCGCCGAGCTGCAGTGGAATCTGATGCCGCCCCGGGCGTTCGCCAACCGGCATGTGGTGATCTCCGCGGCGATGGAGCCCGCGTACGAGCTCGGCGGTGACGCCTTCGACTACGCCGTCGCGGGCGACCATGTACATCTCGGGATCTTCGACGCCATGGGGCACGACAGCCACGCCGGGCTGGCAGCCAACCTGGCCGTCGCGGCCTGCCGCAACCAGCGCCGCCAGGGAGCCGATCTGGTCACCGTCGGCGAGCACACCGAGGAGATCCTGGTCAGACACTTCGGCCACGACACCTACGTCACTGCCATCCTGGCCGACCTCGACGCCGCCACCGGGCAGCTGAGCTGGATCAACCGCGGACACCCTCCCCCGGTACTGATCCGCGCGGGCCGCTGGGCAGCCCCCCTGCACTGCCCACCCGCACATCCGCTCGGCACCCAGCTGGGGATCGCGGCCACGCTGGGCCGCGAGCAACTCGAACCCGGTGACCGGATCCTGCTCTACACCGACGGCGTCATCGAGGCCCGCGACGCACGTGGCCAGGAGTTCGGCCTGCACCGTTTCACCGACTTCATCATCCGCCACCACGCCGACGGCCTGCCCGTCCCCGAAACCCTGCGCCGCCTGATGCGTGCCGTCCTGAGCCACCACAGCGGCAGGCTCAGCGACGACGCCACCGTAGTCTGCCTGGAGTGGCACGGGGCCAGCCGCAACAGGGAGCTGCGCCCCACCGCGCCACCTGCGGACACCGAGTACGACACCCCGTGAGCGACGCCCTCCCCCCACCCTCTGTCCCACGGTCCGCGAACCGGCCCGGCATTTCGTGGAGGTCGTCGGCCCTGGCGTGGCCGGGCGGAGGGTCCCACTTTGGCGGGGAGCCGGACCGGGCTCTCGACGAGGTGCCGGCCGGGCTCGCCCAGCCGGCATGGACGCTGTCAGAACTCGCGGATCGCAACGTTCCCCGCGCTTCACTCGGCGGGGGCCCCACCGTCACGGATCGCGCTTACCGCCGCGCCGAACTGCGTCCGCATCGTTTCGGGCAGCGTTTGGCCACGGACCGTCCTCAGGAGTTCCTCCGCGACGTGGTGCAGCTTGGTGTTGGTGTTCTGGGAGACCCTGACCAGGACGCTCCAGGCGTCTTCTGAGCTGAGTGAGAACGTGGCCATCAGAATGCCGGTGGCCTGGTCGATCTGCGGGCGCGTGAGCATGGCACGGCGCAGCTGCACGACCTCCTCCTCCAGATCCTCCTCACCGTCGCTCAGGACGTCCTCCTCCGGTTGGGTGCGGGTCAGCAGTGACCAGGTGCCTGTACGGGTCAGAAGACCTTCGACCGCGGGGCCCGCCGCCCGCACGCTGAGGGTCTTGCCCTGTGCCGCGGCATGCCGCTGTGCGGCAAGCATCACGTTCAGCCCGGAGCAGTCGCAGAACGTGACGCCGGTCAGATCGAGCATCACGTGAGCGCATCGGTCGACGGCCGCGTCGAGGGCGCTGCGGAGTGCGGGCCCGGCGGCGATGTCGAGTTCGCCGCTCACCTTGACCCTGACGTGGCCGTTCCGCTCGGACCTGACGACAACGGGCTCGCACGGCATGAGGGCCTGCGTGCCCTTCAGGGCATCGCCTGCCCCCGCGTCGGTGGTGCCGGCCCGGCGAGGGTGTCGGTGCTGGTACATCGCTCCTCCCCGCGATGTTCAGGGATGCCCTCCCAGGTTCCCCCGCCCATTCATTCACGTCAAGCGATACCTGAAAGCTTTTTCGCCCTTTTGGATGCGTGAATCAACTGCCCTAGCCTGGAGGGATGGGACAAGTGCCAGAACCGCACACCGGATGGACGTTTCTCACCAACCACGCCCGCGTGCTGGCCGCGATCGCAGGCAATCACTCCGCCCGCATCCGCGACATCGCCGCCCGGTGCCGTCTCACCGAACGCGCCGTACAGAAGATCATCACCGACCTGGAAGCCGACGGCTACCTCACCCACACCCGTGCAGGCCGGTCCAACCTCTACCTCATCCAGCCGCACACCCTCCTGCGCCATCCCGCCGACAGCGGGCTCACCGTCGCCGAACTCCTCGTCTTCCTTCTCCAGCACGACGACGCCCGCAGCACCCAGACCTCCGTCTGACCCCGTCCGCCCCGGTGGTGGCACCGCGAGCGGCATGTCCCTACCCACGCGCACCGCGAAGGCCGACCCTCCGCCTCCGTTGCCCCCGCGTGAGCGACGGGCCCAACCGCTTCACGTCCGGGCGGCGCTCGCCCCGTACCGGCACCCGTCGACGACGGCCGCGCGGGAAGCCGTTCCTCGGACCTGCCGCGTACGCCCTCACTTCATGCGCTTGCCGATGCCGGCGGCGTGGTTCCGTACCAGCCAGGGGTGTTGAGCGGTTCCAGGCCCAGCGCGTCACCGACGGCCGTGCAGTTGACGTTCCAGCCGAGCTGGATGGGGCCGCGCCCGTGGGCAGTCCGGCCGCCCGCGTCGAGCGGGCGCATCACAGAGCGGCCCGAGCGTTCCGCTCCCCGGCGGGCCGGGCCGCGAACGCGACGCGGCGGTGAGCCCGGCGCAGCGCGCGGCGGGCCATGTAAGGGTGGACCCGGCGCACCACCGCGGAGTAGAGCCGACCGCGTGTGTTGTGCAGCCGCACGGCGGTGGCCAGCGTCACGGAGTCTTCGTCGACCAGGACCGAGGCGCGGAAGTCCAAGTGGGACCCATCCTCGCCGAGCATGAGCTCGTGACCCTGCGCGCCCCGCTCCTGCCCGCGGTTCTGGACCTGTCCTGGCAGCAGGAGACCCGCGCGCGAGGCTGGACCGTCCACGACGGACAGCTCCACCCTCCCTGGGCCGGACGACGGACATCGGTTTCGCCGTCACCGGCGAGGGGTGTCGACCCCGACGGCGCATACCGCTCGTCGGCCATGAGCGCTGCTCGCCCCCAACAAAGACAGGACACCGGTCACCGCCGACTTCGACATCGGTGATGACCGGTGCTCCTGTCATCGTCCCAGCGGGGACAACCCTTCCCGGCGGCGCCTTCTCACCACCCGGTCCGCCCACCATCACACCGCGACCGCCTGACGCCATCTCGCGCACACCGCCCATGGGCCCGGTCACCGCGTCGTCGGCGAGAACGGGTCCGGTAAGAGGTACCGGCCAGCCGCACAGGGCCTGAGGTGAGGAGCGAACTCCCGTCCGGCAACGCTGTCGCCGGCCGAACGGTCGCGGACGCTGACGCTGTCGCTGTCGCTGTCGCTGTCGCGATGACGAACTACGCTCGCATGGCTTCGTCCTGAAACACCTGCATACAGGTCAGGCAGTGTCTGTCCGTCGATTCCCCTCCGTGCGTATCCTCCTGCTTCGCCATTCCACACAGTGTCCAGGTCTTGTCCGCCATCAGGACGTGCCACACCCAGCGTCCCGAGGTGTCGACGCCACGCCACATCTCGTGCATGATCAACTCCCTCCAGATCGACGCGGAAGACGCTTTCAGGGGAACACGGCGCGCGCGGGACGGCTTGCGGAGACGTCCGAGCGGGTGACGGGCGAATACCTGACGGGGCGCCCGTCCCAGCGGGCGTGGCGGCGGAGGGCCGCCTCCGTGGACCGGCCTCCGCCGCCGGAACCTCTTTCCGGCGAATCGGAAGCCGTCCACTGGCATCTCGGTCCAGCGCATGCCGCTACGGCGGCCTGAGTCATCGGCGGATGCAGCCCCGTGCACCGGGCGAGCGCAGAGTGTCCGGCCCAGCGGGGCGTCGGGACCCTCAGCTCGCGGCGCCTGCCGCCATTTTCGGCGGTGTGGCGGAAAGCAGCGTCGCCGTCGCCCTGGCATGCAGCGAATCCAGCGTCCTGACCTGGTCTTCCGCCCTGCGCAGCAGTCGTTCCAGCTGGTCCGACTCCAGGCGCGGCTCGTGTGCCGAAGCCGAGAGCAGGGTGCGCCACAGCAATACCTTGCCCTGCACGCCCAACCGCATGGTTTCGAGCTCGATGACCATCGTGAGACCGGTGCGGCGCAGCAGCCGGCCGTTGGGTTTCACCCGACCGATCTTCTCGCCCAGCCAGGCGCCGTACACCTTGTGGTGGCTCACAGCCATGTCGAGATCCGCCATGAGCCGCAGGAGGTGTTGCCGGTCGTCCGAGATTTCACGTGCCAGGGTTTTCAGCTCGCCAGCGAAGGCCGATTCCCGATGTTCTCCGACCATACGCCGGATGAACTCGGCACCGGCTGTCGCGCCTGCGAGGTGATCGTTCAGATAGACGTCCAGGAGTTCATGCCGACCTGGTTCATCGCCCGATCCGAGTGCTGTCAGTTTCATGGATACTCCCTCCGGGCGCCGAAACCATCACCGAGTACCCCGCCTGCGTCAGGCAACCGCCGCCGCTGTGCAGCGCAACAATCCGCATGCGGTCCGCAGCATGCCTGGGCTCCGCGGCGCGCCGGGGCGCTTCGGATGGACCGGCTCAGCGCGTCGAGCGCGGAACGGGCACGCCCCACGTGAGGGACGGCCGACTCCGGCGCCTCGCCTTTGGCGGCGCCGCCAGAACCAGTGCCGGGGCCGGCGTGAATCTTTTACTCGGCCGCACCGGGCAGACGTGATCCGACTTGCTCCCCCGGCCACCGCCCGACGCTTGCTGCCGGGGCCGACAGAGCCGCAGTGCCGTGCGTGCCGAACACCCGCAGCCACTCTCAGACCGAGCGACGGGAGCGCACTGCCCGGCGCAACCGTCCACACCGGCGGCGGGTCCGGAGCAGCCCGCCCACACCGGCGGCGGGTCCGGCCTCGCGGCTCTGCCCACCCGCTGACGGGCGCCTCCCGGCCTCGGTCGTGGTGTAGGCCAGAGCCGTGCCCTGACCGCAGGACCCCGGCCACACCGCATCGCGCCCACGACGTGTCTCAGGCCCCGTCGCCGCCTGTCGTCCACCGCGGGGCCGTCCAGGTCACGTATGGACGCGGCGGGCACGGGCACCCGGTGCGAACACCAGCGTCGGGGGACGCCGACAGCGCGCCGTGGGCCCTGGCGGGCCGGGCGTGGGAGGCGCGGCTGAGCGTCCACGGCACGACCGAGGCGGCACGGGAACTGCACGCGCACTTCGACCACACCGGCGGGCTGCACCACTTTCCCCACGCCGAGGGCTACGTCGGCGCCGGTGAACTTGCGATTGCCGACCGCTCGGCGATGCTGTGGTCCCGGGTGGGGACCAAAGTGCCGTCCACGATGAGCACGGTGTCCTTCGCGAACCGCCTGCGGGGCTGGTAGGCGAGCATCGGCCCGAGGTGGTTGATGATCCGGTCCGCCGCAGACTTCGACACCGAACAACAGGTACAGCTGCCGCAGGGTCAGGTTCGTTCGCCAGTAGGCCGCGACCAGCAGGGTCCGGTCCTCCAACGGAAGGCTCCACGGTCGGCCTTTGCGGGTCGTGTCCGCCCCCGCGCGCCGCAGAACCGTCACCAGCTTTCCGAAGGCGCGAGGGCTCAGCCCGGAGAAGGGAGTTATCCAGGACGGCTCCGCCGCCGTGATCACGCTAGCCACATCAAGATCATCACATCAGGGTCAGGCGGAGGGCCCAGCCCAACTCTCGCGGCGGACACGACCTCTGGTTGCCTACGCCGCCCGACTCACCAGCCGGGAGACGCCCGTCGCTCGGTTGGCCAAGTGCCCCGGCCCGCGGTTCCGCGCGTGCCGGGGCACTGGCGCCGGTGAGAGACCGGTCAGCGTTCGAGGAGAGCGATGCGGATGGCTCGTTCGACGTGTGCGGCGGTGTTGGCGTGTCCTTCACCGTTGGGGTGAACCAGGGTGACGCGCTTCTGGATGAGACCGCAGTTCAGCACGGTGCCAGGGAGCTTTGAGGGCCAGTACTCCGCGGCGTCGCCGCAGACTCCCTCGACCCACTTCGTGCCCGCGGGCTGGCAGGCGTCGTGGCCCACGCTGGAGGAGTAGACGTCGACGTAGCGGTCGCCGAAGAACGAGGAGACCTGCTGGATCTTGCTGTTCAGCGGCTTGAGGACGTTGTCACGGAGCCAGTCGATGTCGGCGTGCTTGATCGAGCCCAGCTCGGTGAGGGAGAGGCGGTTGCAGGCGCTGCCGTCCTCCGGCAGGACGGCCGGGTAGCCGACGGTGATCACCTTGGCGTTGGGTGCGGCCTGGTGCACCTGGGCCAGCATTTCGATGTACTCGTCCTGGACCCTGGCGAGCTTGTCCTGGATGCTCTCCTCGCCCTGGGGCGGGTTGGTGTAGTACTCACGGCAGGACTCCCCGGGCTTCGCGCCCAGTTCGAGGCACTTGAGGAGCATGCCGCCGAAGGGCAGGCTGTTGCCGCCGACGCCGATCGTGACAACGTCAGTCTGGTCGCTCAGCTTGGCCCGCTGGATCTGCGGGTCGACTGCGCTCCAGCCGTCGGCGGGGGGCTCGACCGGACTGATCGGCGTCTGCTTGACCGTGGCGATGTTGTCGATGGTGGCGTTGCCGCAACTGACGTTGGTCAGGTGGACGAACTTGCCGGGCGGGAACTCGTCGAGCTCCCGCTCCACAAGGCCGGGGTAAGCGCCGGTGGTGCGGTCGCAGCCGTCCCGCGACGCGTCGCCGAGCGCGGGCCGCGGGTCGCCGACGAAACCGCCGGCAGTGTACGAGTCGCCCAGCGCGGCCCACTCGTACTGATCAGCCGCACCAGCGGAGCCCGAAGGCACCAGCGCGGCCGCAGCCAGGGCGAGCCCGACCGCCAGCGCCCGCGTCCTGAGACGAGAGACAGGGTGTCGCATCAATCCTCCAGAATCGACAAAGAACGCCCCGGAGCCTCGATATGCCCCAAATAGGTGGCGCCTCGCCCAAGATCATCCACGCCGCCGGTCTACTGCTCGACCGAATCCGGCCTATCAGCCCCGATCGAGCTAAATGATCAGATCTTCGTGGCGCCACCTGCCGCCTGCTGGCGCAGACGCCTGATAGGTGAGCCAGCCGCACGGCGACCAGGCACCCACACACGGCTTGTAGACCATTTACGGGACAACCCCAGTTAGGGTCTTTACACGGCTCCGCGGGCGAGGACCGCCTCGCGAAGACTGTTCAGCGCGACTTGCTCGCGCCCCTGACACACCATCCGAGGCCGGACGTCACTGATAGGCGCTGACCGCGGCGAAGTAGAGCCCAAGGAAGCCCCCCACGGTGGCACCGGCCGCCAGCAGTGCCGCGGACGGGCCGGCACCGCTGCGACGGGCGAGAAGGCCCGTCGCGGTGCCCAAGTGAAGAGCCAGCGAGCACGCAAGCAGCAGGCACACCAGCTGAATCGTGGTCATGATCAAAATCCTCCCGTTTCGCGGCCGGCGTCAGTGGCTTCGCCTGCGGAAAGACTCGCTGTCCGGCGGGAGTGTCCGGCGGGAGAACTGTGGAAGTGGACAGCCATCGGGGTAAATGGACAGCCCATGGCAGGACCGACAGGATGGGGAAGATTGTTCCGGACAGCGGCCTCTCGGGGGGAACGACTCCAGGCGGCTGTACGCAGTGCGGGCTGCAACGGGGGGAAGTTCGATGCCGCATCCGGAGGACCTGCGAGGCCAACTGATGCGCCTCGCCGCGTTGCGAGGCACCAAGCTGCGCGGCCAGCCGTCCCTGCGCGCCCTGGCTCGCGCCGCAAGGAGGCGCTCTCCCACCGTCCCGGACTCCTGGCTGAAGGGGGATTCGCTGCCTCGCGGCAGCGACGCCCTGCTTGGCGTCATCAGCGCGATCCGGGCGGAAGCCGACCGTGCCGGAGTGCTGGACCAGGACGTCGACGTACCCGGGCTGACAGTGAAGGACTTCCTCCAGGACAGACGCTGGCAGGACCTGTTCGACTTGGTCCTGGACGCACGTGCTGAGGCCAAGCGCGAGGAGACCCACCGCCAACAGGCACAAGCAGTGCTGGACGCAAGGGACCACTGCGAATCCAGGGCCGCGTCGGCGGACGCGCCCCGCCCGCTCCGGGAACCGGCCGACGAAGGGCAGTGGAAGCGTTCGTATGACGACGCCCGTCCCCCCGGTCGGGCCGACGGCACACCGCACGGCTTCGACGCCGCGCGCCAGGCGTACCTCGCGCGGCTGCGCCGGTGGTACGCGCCCGTCGAGGTCCTGGCCTCGCGCAGCGATCCGGGCGCCCATCCGCCGCTCCAGCTGAGTGACGTGTTCGTCGCCCCGTCGGTCCGCAGGGATCCGCCGACGGTGGAGCTGCCGTACGACCTGATGGAGCGCCTGGTTGCTGCGGGCGAGGTCCGCCGGGACGATCTGACCGCGGTCGCCGACGTCGGCTCGCTGGACCTCGTCCGGCGGCCATACCGTGACCGCCCGGCCCGCCCCGTCCTGCAGCTGCTGGCCGCGGAGTCCGCTCAGCGGATCGTGCTGCTCGGCGACCCGGGCGCGGGCAAGTCGACGCTCGCCCGGTACGTCGCGCTCGCGCTCGCGGAGACGACGGACGCCGACTCGGACCTTGCCCCGCTCGCCGAGTCGCTGCCTCTCCTCGTGGAGCTGCGCGCGTACGCCGACCCGCGGTGGCGCACGGGTACTCTCCTTGATCTCGTCGACCGCCTGCACCACACCAACGGGCGGGGCCTGCCGAAAGACATGCTCGACGGGTACCTGCGCGCCGGTGGCCGCGCGGTGGTGATCTTCGACGGGCTCGACGAGCTGTTCGACCCACGACTGCGCGAGGAAGTCACCGGCGAGCTCGCCGGGTTCGCGGAGCGCTACCCGAGCGCCCGTGTCGTGGTGACGTCCCGGGTGATCGGGTACCCGCGGACGGTGCTCGAACGCGAGGGCTTCAGCACGTACATGCTGCAGGACTTCGATCGGGCGCGGATCGACGCGTTCGTGAGCGGCTGGTACCGGTCGGCCCTCCCGGCGCGCCCGGCCGAGGCGGCCCGCCTGCGCGAGCGGCTGCTGGCGGCCATCGACGACTCACCGGCAGCGGGTGAACTGGCCGGCAACCCGTTGATGCTCACCATGCTGGCCCTGCGCGGCGAGCACCGGGATCTGCCGCGGGACCGGCGCGGGGTGTACGAGCAAGCCGTGAGTGCCTTCATCGCACAGTGGGATCCAAGCCGGTACCTGCGCGACGAGCGGATAGCCGAGGACGCGGGCCGCCTCCGTGAGTGCGACCGGCTGGAGCTGCTGCGCCGCGTAGCCCATCGGATGCAGGACGGCCCGGTCGGTATGGCCGGAAACCTCCTTCCTGACCGGGAGTTGGCAGCCGAGCTCGATGACTACCTGCGCGAAAGCCATCGACTCCCGCCTGATCGCTCGATGGCGCTCGCCCGCGCGATGCTCGATGAGTTCCGCGCGCGGAACAGCGTCCTCAGCCACTTCGGCGCGCAGATGTACGGCTTCCTCCACCGCGCGCTGCTCGAGTACCTCGCCGCGGCGGAGATCCACCACCGGCTCACCGCCGAGCGCAGCCTGACCGGGGATGCCCTCATTCACCAGGTGTACGGCAAGCGCTGGGCCGACCCCGCCTGGCACGAAACCCTCGTCCTTCTCGCGGGAATGGTCGAACCGCGCGTCGCGGGCCGGATCGTCGACCACCTCCTCGCGGCGGATCCGCTGTGGTTCGTCCGGCGTCCCGGGTCGTCCTCGGGCGAGACGCCACACCACATCGTGCTCGCCGCCCGGTGTCTCGGCGAGGTCCGTGACCCCGGCGAACTACCCGGCCAGTGTTCCGCCGTCGTCAACGCGGTGATCGCGCTGATCGAGCACATGGTCACGGAACGGACGTTCCCCAGTTCCCCGGTCACCCGCGCGGTGGTGGAGACCCTGCCGCCTGTGCTCGGCCGGCTCGGCGCGCGCGACTCCACCATCCGTCGTCGATACCACGACTGGTACCTGGCGCGTGGCCAGTTCCTGAGCGTCATGAGGGAGGGAGAGAACTTCGCCTGGTTCCAGGTGCCGCCGGCCGCGCGGGTCGGCGCCGCGCTGTTACGCGACGACAGGGAGTTCCGCGAGAGCCTGGTCAGTCGGGCGGTCTTCGGCTCCGCGCCCGCCGGCAGGGAGGAGGCGCTCCGCGCGCTCATCCAGGAATGGCCCGACGATCCGCAGGTCGCTGGACTGCTCCGCGAGTTCGCCGAGACGGACCCCGATGGAAACGTCAGATACGGCTCCGTACAGCTGTTCGCAATGATCCGCCACCAGGACCAGTCCGCCGTGGAGTGGCTGCGGACATGCCTCGCCGACGACGACCCGTACCTGCGGCGGGGGGCGCTGACCGCGCTCGCCGACGGCTGGCGCAACGAGCCGGAGACGTTCGCCGTGGTACGCCGATTCGTGACCGGTGACCGGGACCAGTGGGTCCGTCGCACCGCGGTGACATGCCTCGCGGACGGCTGGCCGGGCGACCCGGACGCCGCGGCCGTGGTACGCGAGCGCGCCGCCCGCGATCCGGACCCGCATCTGCGGACCTCCGTGTTCGACATCCTCGTCAAGGGCTGGCCCGACGATCCGCAGACCGTGGCGCTGCTGCGTTCGGTCGCCGCCGACACGGGCAGCGAGGCGTGGGTGCGAGAGGCGGCGAAGCGGGCGCTCGTCCGCGCCGAGACCCGGCCCATCGGCCCTGCCGCGGCCCGGACGACGCTCCCACCACCTGCGGAGGACCCGCGACACGCCGCGCTGAAGCACCTCGTCGTCGACCGGCGCACCGATGCGAAGACACCCATGCTGCTGCGCGAACGAGCCGAGGCCGACCCTGACGACACGGTCCGGGTGGCCGCGGTGCGGGCGCTGGCCACGGGATGGCACGCCGATCCGCGGACGCTGCCGTGGCTGTGCGACCTCGCCACCTCCGACGCGAGCGAGCCGGTGCGACAGGCCGCGTTGCGGGCCATCGGCTCCGCCTGGCCCGGCTATCCCGACGCCGCGGCACTGCTACGCGGCGTCGCCAACGGGAAGGGCAAGTCGCAGGCCCGCGAGACGGCCGTCCTCGCCCTCGCCGCCGGATGGCGCGAGGACCCGGAAACCGGGTCGCTGCTTCGCAGACTGGCAGTCGCCGACGACGCCGGGTTCGTACGGGCGACGACAGTACGGACGCTCGGAGCCGGCTGGCGCGACCGCGACACCGTCGCGCTGTTGCGCGACAGGGCCGAGAACGACCCCGATCAATACGTCCGTGGGGCCGCGGTCCAGGCCCTCGTCACAGCCCGTCGCACCCCGCAGACCGCCGTCCTGCTGCGCCGACTCGCTGTCGCCGACCCCGACGAGCATCTGCGCGCGGGCGTCATAGACCTTCTGACGGCGGGCTGGCGCGACGACCCGGAGACCGGCGCTCTGCTTCGGCGGATCGTCACCGGCCGAGGCGACTCGATCAGCCGAGGCGCGGCGATACGGGCGCTCGGGGGCGGCTGGCGCGACGACCCCGTCACCGAGGCGCTGCTACGCGAGCGGGCCGCCGACGACTCCGACTGGGGCCTGCAGAAGGCGGCCGTGGAGACACTCGCCGAACGCTGGCCGTACGACCCGGAGATCCAGTCGCTCGCCGACCGCTTCTCCGACGACTGGTAGCGGTCAGGTCGAGCGGGCCGCCGGTCAGGGGCGAGCGGGCCGCCGGCCAGGGTTGAGCCGGCCGCCGGTTCGGCCCGGTGCCGAGAGCGCGTCGAGCCTCCAGCGGGAGACGCCGAGCCTGGCGGCGACGACGGCCCGGGCTTGTCCGCCCTGCGACTGGCCGACAAGGGTCGAACGTGCCATCAACCGCCTCAAAGGCCTGCGCGCCGTCGCCACACGCTACGAGAAACGGGCCTGCACCCATCTCGGCACCAGCACCCTCGCAGCCCTCATGATCGGGCTCCGCACAGGACCCGAGGAGCAGCGCCTAGATGTCGCGCTTCTCCAGTGGCCGCACGGCAGGTCCTTGGAGGATGCGGCCGTCCGGGGCGAAGCGCGAGCCGTGGCAGGGGCATTCCCACGCCTGTTCCGCCCGGTTGAAGGCGACCAGGCAGCCGAGGTGGGTGCAGCGGGCCGAGACGGCGTGGAGTTGACCGCTGTCGTCCCGGTGGACGGCGCACCGGTGTCCGCCCACGCGCAGGACGGCACCGTCTCCCGGGGCGAGGTCCTCAGGCGAGGGCGATGTGACGGAGGGCAGCCGGTCGCCGACGAAGTGCTTGGCCACGTGGGCCTGGTGGGTGAGCAACGATCCGCCTTCGCGGACCACGGAAACCAGTCGGCGCGGGTCGTACAAGCCGGCCCACTCGACCGCGCGGCCCTCGACGAGGTCGCCGATCAGCTGCCCGGCCATGATGCCGCCGCTCAGGCCCCAGCCGCCGAAGCCGGTGGCCACGTAGGTGTGGCGGCTGCCGGGGTGCAGGTGTCCGACGAGGGGCACGGAATCGGTGGAGTCGTTGTCCTGGGTGGCCCACCGGTGGGTGAGGGTCAGGCCCGGGAAGCGGCTGTCGGCCCAGGCGGCGAGCCGGTCGAAACGCTCCTCGACGTCGGCGGTGCCGGGGGCGAAGTGCTCCCCGGTGACGACCAGCAGACGGGTCCCGTCGGCGTAGGGCGCGCTGCGCACGGACCGGGTGTTCTCCTCGGTGGTGATGTACATGTCCCTGGGGGCCCGGTCCGCGTCGAGGGTCCCGGCGACGACGAGCTCGCGGCGCGGGGAGAGCCGGGTGAACAGCAGCGCCCGGTCGAAGACGGGATAGTGCGTGGCGACCACGACCTCGCGCGCCCGCACCTTCACGCCCGTGTCGGTCGACAGGACGCAGGGTTTGCCTTCGGTGAGGCCGGTGACGCGCGTCCCCTCGTAGACGGTGCCGCCGCGCCGGCACAGCTCGTCCGCCAGCCCGAGTAGATATTTCACGGGATGGAACTGCGCCTGGCCGGTCACCCGCACCGCACCGGCCACCGGGTAGGGCAGCTCCGTCTCCGTGACGAACTCGGCCGGCAAGCCCGCCTCGCGCGCCGCCTCGGCCTCTGCCCTCATTTTCTCGACGTCCTGTTCGTTCTGCGCGTATGTGCAGGCCGCGGCCTCCTCCCAGTCGCAGTCGATGCCGAGGTCGGTGACGATCTCGGCGGCTCGGTGGATCGCCGCCGACTGCGAGCGGGCGTACAGCCGCGCGCCCTCGCGGCCGCGGGTACGGCGCAGGTGGTCGTACACGAGGGTGTGCAGCGCGGTCAGCTTGGCCGTGGTGTGGCCGGTGACCCCGCCGGCGATCCGGCCCGCCTCCAGCACCGCCACCTCGCGCCCGCGCCGGACAAGCTCCCACGCGGCACTGAGCCCCGCCATACCGCCGCCGACCACCGCGACATCGACGTCGAGGTCCCCGGCCGGCGGAGGGGCAGGCGCCCCACCCGGCGCGGTCTCGATCCAGTACGACTCCCGAAGTCCCTGCTCAGCATTCATGACCGCCGAGTTCCCGGCCTGCGGGGGTGACACGCGTCGTCGTGCCGTGTGATGGCGGCACCAGGCCGGTGCGGAGCCGGGCGAGACGGCGGTGGCGCGAGCGGTGGCCGGCGCGCGGCCGCACATCTGGCCCGGAGATCCGGCTCGCCGTGAGGCGCGCCGCCCCACCGGGGGTGCGCCGGCGCGCCCCCGGTGCGCAGAGTCCGCAGAGTCTTGGGACGACCCGGCACCCCTCACCGTTTTGACCCGTTTCGCCGGAATGGAGCGTGGGGACACGGCAGGGACGGCACCAGCCTTGTCACCTCACCTGCCCTTCGGTCGCACGGACCGGAGTGGTGCGAAAGGAGTAGCCGTGAAAGCAGCTGTGTACGAGGGCCCGCGTACGGTGACGGTCAAGGACGTTCCGGACGCGAGGATCGAGCATCCCTGCGACATCCTCGTCAGGATCACCACGACCAACATCTGCGGTTCGGACCTGCACATGTACGAGGGCCGTACGTCCTTTGAGACGGGCCGCAGCATGGGGCACGAGAACCTCGGGGAGGTCGTGGAGGTCGGCTCCGCCGTCAGCAAGGTGAAGGTCGGTGACTACGTCGTCCTGCCGTTCAACGTCGCCTGCGGCTTCTGCAAGCAGTGCGAGCAGGGCCTCACCAACTACTGCCTGACGATGCAGCCGGAACCCTCGCTGGCCGGAGCCGCCTACGGCTTCGCCGAGATGGGGCCGTACGAAGGTGGTCAGGCCGAGTACCTGCGCGTCCCGTACGGCGACTTCAACGCCCTGCGCCTCGGCGAGGACGCCTTGGAGCGGCAGAAGGACTACGTGATGCTCGCCGACATCTTCCCGACCGGCTATCACGCCACCGAGATGGCCGGTGTCCGCCCCGGCGACCAGACCGTCGTCTACGGCGCCGGGCCGGTCGGGCTGATGGCCGCCTACTCGGCGATCCTCAGGGGCGCGGGACGGGTGTGGGTCGCCGACCATCTGCAGGACCGGCTGCGCAAGGCCGAGGAGATCGGCGCCATCGCGATCGACACGACCAGCGAGGACCCGGCCGAGGTCGTGAAGGAGGCCACGCTCGGGCTCGGCGCGGACAACGGCTGCGAGTGCGTCGGCTACCAGGCCCACGACCCGAGCGGACAGGAAGACGCCGCCCTCACCCTCAACGGGCTGATCGACTGCGTCCGCTTCACCGGCTCCCTGGGCGTGGTCGGCGTGTTCCTCCCGGAGGACCCGGGCGGCGCCGAGGCGCAGGGCGAGCAGGCGGCCCAGGGCAGGATCGCGTTCGACTACGGGCTGATGTGGTTCAAGGGCCAGCGGATGGGCACCGGCCAGGCTCCGGTGAAGAGGTACAACCGCGCCCTGCGCGACCTGATCGCCTCGGGCAGGGCCGAGCCCGGCTTCATCGTGTCGCACGAACTGAGCCTCGACGAGGCCCCGTCGGCCTACGAGCACTTCGACAAGCGGGACGAGGGCTGGACCAAGGTCGTCCTGCACCCGGACGGCCACGGCTGAGACGGGGCGAGTCGGGCCGCCGCATCGGGGAACCCGAGCGGGGAAACGGCCGGCGGCCACGCCCATGGCACGGACAAGGGGACAAAGGGCGGCGGAGTGCCCCCGACCCGCGGCCCGAGCATCCCTGAAGCCGTCACACCCATGCACGACCAGAGCCAGGAGGAGCATCATGCCTGCCGGATCGAGTCCCAAGCGGGAACGGCAGTACGAGCACATCAAGAAGAGTGCCCAGGACCGGGGCGAGTCGGCCGGGCGGGCCAAGGAGATCGCCGCGCGGACGGTCAACAAGGAGCGGGCGAGGTCGGGCGAGTCGAAGACGGCGAGCAGAACCTCGACCCGTGACCCCAAGTCCGCCTCCCAGCGCGGCGGCGAGCGCTCGCACAGCGGCGCGCAGGGACCGACCAGGGACCAGCTGTACGAGGAGGCCAAGAAGCGCAACATCCACGGCCGCTCCTCGATGTCCAAGAAGCAGCTGCAGGACGCCCTCGGCCGCTGAGCGATGGGTAGCGCAGTACCGGCTCGGTGAGGCGTTCGCCGGGGAGCACCGCGGGGATCCCAGGCGGATACGGCGTAACCGTCTCGCCGGCCAGCCGCCCTGCTGCGGCGTGCGTGGGTACGTCCTCATGAGGTCCGAAGTAGGCATCGCGCGGCAAGCGGGCCTGCTCCATCCGCAGCTCGGCCGGAGACGGCACAGCGACGTCAGGCGCGTCCCGCAACTCGTCGGCGTGGTCGGCGAGATCGCGCAGAGCGGTGAGCAACTGGGCGGTGGTCCGCTCGTCGTCGGCGTGGGTGAGCTGGGCGACCACCGACTTGTGGGCGTCCCGGCCGACGAGCAGGCCGCTGCCGGGACATGTCACCGACAGCATCACGGCTTTGACGGACAGCGAACTCCCGCAAGTCGAGAAAAACGTGTGCTCCGCGTGCACCGCGTCGGCCATCAGGTGGTGAGGAGTTCCGCGAGGTCGCCGAGCTCGGCCTCGGGCACCGCCTGCTCGCGCAGTGCGTGTTCCTCGGCCCGCTCCAGCACCCGCCCCGGGCCAGATGGTCGTCCAGTCCCCCGGTGGCCAGCGCGTCACCCAGATACACCGCGTCGCCCCAGGACAGCCCGGGCCCGTGGGTCCGCGCCTCGGGCCTGCTTGCGCCCCGGAGGGGAGAACCCCAGCTCAGCAGCCTCGTGGTAGCGGACGAGGGCAGCAAGGACAGGTGCTTCCTGATGATGGAAAGCCATGCCTGCGGAGTTCCCACGACACCTGCCCGCATGCCCTCTTGCCCGGTCCGTGAGCGGTGCGCCTGCGGGCTTCAGCCCTCGACTCCGGTGGATGTGTGGGCTGACGGGGTTGCGCCCGGTGATCGGGGTACCCGGGCAGCCGATCAGGCAGTGCGGCGAGAGACCGCCGAAGGGCCCGCCTGAACCGAGGAGGAAGATGCGCACCGATGACCAGGAACGCACCGGGTTCAAGGTCCTGCTCGCCGCCATCCCGCAAGGGGTGATCTTCGCCTCGGTCAGAGCCGCCCTCGACCGCCGCGGCGTCGCCGGAACCCGCCGTCCGACCGGCACTGGCCAGGCCGGCCCGGCCCGTCGACGCCCGTCGCACCCCCGGCCCGGCGAGCTGATGGGGCTTGCAGGAGGAAGGACACCACGGTGACCGCGCAACTCCCTCTCGCCTTCGCCGCGGCGGCCGTCACCGGCGCCGTGCTGGTGGTGCGCTGGTGGGCAACGCCTCGCAGGCGGCCCAGCCCCCGTCTCCGCTCGCTCTTCCTCCCGTGGAACCCTCACGCTCGCAAACTGCCTCGGCCCGCGGCCCGGTCCAGGGGCCTTCCCGAACATCCCCGGACTCAGGGTGCCGAAGCGGAGCGGGTGCTGCGGGAAGCCGAGCAGCACGTGAGCCGGCAGTGGGACCGGCTCCAGCCCCTCTACCATTACCCGGACGCCCCGAAGCCCCGCGGCGGGTAGACACCACCATCGCTCGTCATCGGGCTGCCGGGCGGCCGTCGAGCCCGCCGCGACGTCTGACGGCTCATCCGCCCTCGTGACCGCCACGCGCTACCTGACGTCAAGTCACCAGGGCCGGTCACCTCGGCACCCGACGACCGGATCACACAGTGGCCGCAGCGACATTCTGGCCGTACCAACCCTGGCCGACCGCCGAGGCAGGACCTGAGCCCGGGATGCGGGGCGACCGACCGCGGGTGAGGCTGGGGGCATGTCCAAACACCGGGTGATCGTCTGTCCGCCGAAGCAGACCGGTGGCCGGAAGGTACGGATCGACGACCGTACCGTTGGCACCGCACGCAGCCTGCACGACCTCACCGTGCTCCTGCGGAACGTCGGCCTCGCGGGCTGGGACGAGCTCGATGTGGCCGACTCGGATCTGGTCGAGTGGCACGAAGGCGGGCCTGAGATCTGGAAAGCCTGACGCGCCGGCGTGACGTGCCCATACTCGCTTCGTAGGCTCGCCGGGTCGGGCGATGGTCTGGGACTGGGAGCCGTGCTGTCCTTTCCCTGGCCCATGAGGTGGTCGCCGGCGCGATCTTCAGGCGACGGTCGACGCCCGCTGCCGGCGAACCCGGTGGAGAGAGTGGCCGTGCCATTCACCGCCGCGCCGTACCGCTGTGCGATCGTCCGGTCGCCGACCGTACAACTTTTCACGAAACAGGTTTCGTCCTTTTCGTCACGGGCATCTGTACCACGTGCTTCGGACCGGAGGCACGACCGTGGGACACCGCGCGTCGGCCCCCGGCGTCTCCGTGAGCCTCCGCGCACACCTCCCACGGTGCCCCCTACGGCACCCACCACGCTTTGGGAGGTGCGCCTCCGTGAGTGTCACCAGCAGAACGAACCAACACCCCCACGACGACGCCCCCGACACCGCCGCCGACTTCGACCGGCTGAGGCGACTGCCCGACGGGGCGGAGCGCGAGAACCTGCGCGACGACCTGGTCAGGGCCTGGCTCCCCATGGCCGAACGCATCGCCATCCGCTTCCGCGGCCGCGGCGAGAGCCTGGAGGACCTCTACCAGGTGGCGGCCCTCGGACTCGTCAAGGCCGTCGACCACTACGACCCCGAACGCGGCCACGCCTTCGAGGCGTACGCCGTCCCGACCGTCACCGGCGAGCTCAAACGGCACTTCCGCGACCACATGTGGACCCTGCACGTACCGCGCCGCGTCCAGGAACTGCGCAACCGGGTCCGCCGGGCCGCGAAGGAACTCTCCCAGACCACCACGGGCCGGGCACCGACCGTCACCGAGATCGCCCGGCACACCGACCTGACCGAGAGCGAGGTCCGCACCGGACTGGAGGCCCTGGACTGCTTCTCGGCCCTGTCGCTGGACGCCGAGCTGCCCGGAACGGACGGCTACGCACTCGGCGACGCCATCGGCGGGCCGGACCCGGGCTTCGAGCTGGTCGTGGACCGGGTGGCCGTACGGCCCTGTCTGCAGGCCCTCCCGGAACGCGAGCGCACCATCCTCTACCTGCGCTTCTTCCAGGGCATGACACAGAGCTCTATCGCCGAGCAGCTCGGCATCTCGCAGATGCATGTGTCACGGCTGCTCAGCGGCTGCTTCGCACACCTGCGCGAGGAGCTGCTCGCCGAGGCCGGCTGAGAGGCGGGATGCCGGGAAGCCTCACGAGGGTGACGCCGTCGACGACGGCCAGGGCACTGCGACTGTCACGCGCTTGTCAGGCAGCGCCCGCGTCCTGTCGGCCCGCCCGAGTCGGCTCATGGAGTGCGGCAGCCCGCGGCTCACCGCCCCGCGGCGGCCTGTCCCCGGCCGAAGCACCAACGCGGCATCGGCGAGTCCCTGGCCGGGATGGCCTACCGCGTGAAGCGCAGGCTGCTGACGCAGGCCGCCTTGAAGCACGTCGAGGTCAGCCGAGTTGCCCGATGGCCTCCGCAGCGATGCGCTCGAACACGGCCTGGTCGGCGGCGAAGTCCGAGTCGGGGATCGGCCAGTGGATCGCGATCTCCGTGAAACCGAGCTCGCGGTGGCGGCCGGCGAAGTCGACGAAGGCGTTCACCGACTCCAGCGGGCGGCCCCGGTCAGGGGTGAAACCGGTCAGCAGGATCTTGTCGAGTTCGGTCACGTCCCGGCCGGTCTCCGCGCACGCCTTGCCGAGCTTCTCGACCTGGCCGCGCAGGGCCTGCACCGACTGCTCCGGCGTGCCCTCCTCGTAAAGCTTCGGGTCACCGGTCGTCACCCACGCCTGCCCGTACCGGGCAGCCAGCTTCAGCCCGCGCGGCCCGGTCGCCGCCACCGCGAAGGGCAGCCGGGGACGCTGGACGCAGCCGGGGATGTTCCGGGCCTCCTCCGCCGTGTAGAAGTCGCCCTGCTGCGAGACGGCGCCCTCGGTGAGGAGCCGGTCGAGCAGCGGCACGAACTCGCCGAAGCGATCCGCCCGCTCCTTCGGCGTCCACGCCTCCTGACCGAGCGCGGTGGCGTCGAAACCGTTGCCGCCGGCGCCGATGCCGAGGGTGATCCGCCCGCCGGAGATGTCGTCGAGCGAGATCAGCTCTTTGGCGAGGGTCACGGGATGCCGGAAATTGGGTGACGTGACGAGGGTGCCCAGGCGCAGGCGGTCCGTGGCCGTGGCGGCGGCGGTGAGGGTGGGAAGGGCGCCGAACCAGGGGCCGTCGCGGAAGGTCCGCCAGGTGAGGTGGTCGTAGGTGTACGCGGCGTGAAAGCCGAGCTCCTCGGCGCGCTGCCACTTGGCACGGCCTCCCTCGTGCCAGCGGTCGACGGGGAGGATCACGGTGCTCAGGTGCAGACTCATGGCACCGAGCCTACGTCGGACTCGGCAGTGTCCCTGCCCCCGGTGGGCCGGAGCGTCACGGCCTCACGCTTCGAGCAGTGCTGCCTCCCGGGCAGCGGCGATCGATCCCAGATGAGGGGTCTCGCCGCTGCGAGCGAGAACCCCTCGTGAACAGAATGCACTCGTGATCAAGATCCATAGGAGAAGCGGGTGGCGTCGCGTCTTCCCGCGCACGGCCCGGTCGACCTCCCTCTCCGGCATCACTGCCAGACACGTTGGTGAGCGGTCACCAGCGTGTGCACAGGAACGCCTTGGCGACGGTTCCGGTGGGACCCGTTGCGAGCGAGAGGCGGTCGGTGAGTGTCCGGACCAGGTCCAGGCCACGGCCGCACACGACACCGTCATCAGCCGGACTGTGCCGGGGATCGGTTCTCGTGCGCCAGTCGCCGCGGTCACGCACCGAGATGATCAGATGATGCCGTTCCATGCCGACCAGAACCGCCACCGATTGGCTGCCGCTGTGCAGGACGGCGTTGGTGATCAGTTCGCTGGCGACCAGGCACGCCGTATCCCGGAGGTCCTCCGACAGACCGAGACGCTGAACGTAGTGCCCCACGAAATGCCTCAGTGCAGGCACGCATGCCCTGTTTGCGACGGCGCTGCAGGTCGCATGCGCAAGGGCGGTGTGCGTTTCCGGTTGTGCCTGGCTCGGCGGGGCGAGCGTGAGAGCAGTCATGTCGGTCTCCGCGGTGAGCAACTGCGGTGCGCTTCGACTGGGGGGCTCGGCGCCTTCTCTGGCAGGCGCCTGCCGCGCACACGGCAAAGGCGATCGGGGTGGGAGCTGATTCCGAGCTCCGTGTCGACGGCGGTGCCAGGTCGAGGACCTTGATCTCTCGTGTGAGGCCACTGCCGAGGATTGTTTAATTTTCGATCTCTCGTGAACGTTCACGTCCACTTGATTAGGACGGTATGCCCGGCAATGAGGAGTGTCAAGGGCGCCCGGGTCCGCAGTGGAACCACAGCGATCACGCCGCCCCAGGGTTCAGACGAGGACGGGCGGCGGCGGCCCGCTTGGGCACAGCGGGTACGGGCCGATGCTCCGTTCCCGCGGGCGGGATCGTTGCCCGATCCCGCCCCCAGGACGTCCATCAGCAGGTGAGCGTCGCGTCAGCCCAGTCGGCGTGGTCGTAGGAGATTCCGTCGCCTCCGTCCGTGACCACCAGTCGCATGGTTTCGGCACCCGCGACGGCGGCGGACAGTCGCTGAGCGGGAGTGGCGTTGGTCAGGATTTCGGTCGCCGTGACCTTGCGGCCGTCCACCCAGACCTCGAACGCCGCGGTCCCCCTCGTGCCGGTCTCGTCATCGAGACCCACCATCGCCTTGAAGGAGGAGCACTCCCCGCCGAGGTAGTACTCCACGACGCTCGGGGCGTGGGCTCCCAGCCCCTTGGTGTAGCGCGTACCGCCGATGGTGATCGGTCCGCCGTCGCCCAGCGCGGACTCGCCGACACTGCGGTCCTTCTCGACCGGCCCCCAGCCGTTGCTCACACTGAGCCAGGGGGTGTCGCTGAGGTAGGAGGTACCGTCCGGCGGGAGCACCACGACGCTGACGGCCAGGGGCTGGTCATACACCCGTGTGACGCCTTTGGGCCCCTCGTAGGCCGCTGACAGCGTGACGTCGTAGGTGCCCGGCCGGGTGCTCGGCGGCGCCTTCACGCTCCATGTCGTCGTCAGGGTCTTCCCCGCACGCAGCGCGCCGGACTCCGTCGGCGACGTCGGGGTGACGGCCCACCCCGCGGGGCCCGTCAGGTCGACCGAAAGCGACTTGGCCTTCTTGCGGCCGAGGTTCGTCACCGTGGTGCTCACCTCGGCGGGCACGCCGGCCTGGGTGAACCACGCACTCGACTGGCCCGCCTCCAGGGCCGGCGGGTAGGACTTCCAGTGCCTGTCGGCCCAGAGGCGGACCAGCACGGTGCCGTGCGCGGGTACCGTCGCGGCGACGGTGCCCGCGACGCTGGTGTCGGTGTGCCGCCACAGGTCTCGCATCCTGTAGCCGGCGGACTGCGGCAGGCCCACGTCCAGCGCCGTGGTCGCGATGCGCTGCGGCCGGTCGGACTCGTTGAAGAGTGCGACGGCACGGCTTCCCTCGGTCATTTCCTTGGCGACCACCCAGCGGCCGCCGTCGGAGCTGATGACCTTGCCCTGTCTGCCGAGCGGGTCCTGGTCGACGGCGACGACCTCGCGGTTGCCGAGGATCTCGAACGCTTTCTCGTCGGCCTTGCGCAGGTCGGAGCCTATGAGCAGCGGTGCGGCCATGATGGACCACAGGGAGAACTGGGTCCGGTACTCGGTGCCGGTCATGCCGCCGTTGCCGACTTCGAGCATGTCGGGGTCGTTCCAGTTGCCGGGCTTGGCGTAGGCATGGAGCGGCAGGTTCTTCTTCATGATCGCGAGGGTGGAGCCCCAGCTGTCGTTGATGTCGCCGGTGGTGCGCCAGAGGTGGCCGACGTCGGATGCCCACTCCCAGGGCTTGCTCTCGCCCCATTCGCAGATACTGAAGACCATCGGGCGGCCGGTCGCCCTCAGGGCGTCACGCATGGTCGTGTAGCGCTGCCTCGCGTCGACGCCCTGGTTCGAGCAGTTGTCGTACTTGAGGTAGTCGACACCCCAGTCGGCGAACTGCCGCGCGTCGCTGTACTCGTGACCGAGGCCCCCGGGGAAGCCGATTCGGTCGCAGGTCTTCGTGCCGGCGCTGGTGTAGATGCCGAACTTCAGTCCCTTGGAGTGGACGTAGTCGGCGACCGCCTTGATGCCGCTCGGGAAGCGCTGGGGGTCGGGGACCAGCTTTCCTTGGGCGTCGCGTTGAGGCAGTGCCCAGCAGTCGTCGAGGTTGACGTACTCGTAGCCCACCTCCTTCAGGCCTTTCGCGACGAAGATGTCGGCGATGCCCTTGACCATCGCCTCGTTGAAGTCCGCCCGGCAGTGCGTGGAGTTCCAGTTGTTGAAGCCCATCGGCGGAGTGAGCGCCAGTCCGTCACGCTCGACGGCCGCGCCTACTCCTCCGTAGGGGGGCGCTTGAGCCGGTGCGGCGAGCGATGCCGGGGCCGTGTAGACGGCTCCGGCGAGTACGACGCAGGCCAGCCCGGCGGCAACTCTGCGACTGTGGTTGGGGGGTAATGATCGCATGAACGGTCCTCCGTGACTGAGTGGGAGGGCAGCGATGAGCGCGGAGAGCGCGTCGCCGACAGTAGGGCGTCTTCCGTTCCAGCGCCATACTTCCAACAAAAACCATGATGTTACCTGTCGACTTTTGAGTGCTTGCCGGACTGATGTCGCGTCGGAGGCGGCCATGCGACACGACGACTGGACACGCCGCCCGACAACGGTGAACATCAGAGGCAGCGGGGCGGTGCGGAGCCCAGGTCGCGCCCTCTCGTGACCATGGTCGACGGCGGCTTCCGCCCAATGTTCAACTGACGTACCAGTTCGGGATGATGAGGGGTTTCCGTGACCGACCCAGGTGTGCTCCTGGCTGATCAGCGACGCCAGTTCATCCTGGAGAGGGTACGCCGAGACGGAGCGGTGCGCGTGGCCGAACTGGTCGACCGCCTTGCCGTCTCGGACATGACGATCCGGCGGGACCTGGACATACTCGCCAGGCGCGGGGTCCTGGAGAAGGTCCACGGGGGAGCCGTCGCCCTGACCGGGGCAGCTGGGTACGAGCCCGATTTCGAAAGCAAGTCAACGCGCGAATCCGCGGCGAAGGAATCCATCGCGCAGGCTGCGGCGGCACATGTGGAACCCGGCAGCGTCGTCGCCATTTCGGCGGGAACGACGGCCTACGAGGTCGCCACCCGGCTTCTTGACGTGCCTCGCCTCACGGTCGTCACCAACTCCCTGCCCGTAGCCGATCTTTTGCGCGCCTCCGCCCATGACCGGACATCAGCCGCCGTCCCCACGCTGATTCTCACCGGGGGATCGCCGACTCCGTCGGCCTCTCTCGTGGGACCCATCGCCGACCTCGTGATCACTTCCCTGCATGTCGATCTGCTGATCATGGGGACGTTCGGAGTCACGGAGCAGGCAGGACTCACCACCCCCAACCTTGCGGAGGCGCAGACGAACCGGGCCTTCGTCTCCTCGGCGAGCCGAGTCGTGATCGTGGCAGATCACAGCAAGTGGGGCGTCCAGGGCCTCAGTAGCTTCGCTCCCCTGAACGAGATCGACTGCTTCGTCACCGACGGGCAGTTGCCGGCCACGGCGCAGGCCGTCCTCACCAGGTCGGTCGGGGAGCTCGTGATCGCGGACTGAAGCCCCCTCCTCGCACGTCGGGGCCACCGCAGCGTGCGCCCCGGCGGCCCCCCACCGCGCCGCGCTCAACTGCCTTTGCCGCGCCATCAGTTGCCGAGCATCGCCGCAGGCACGTCGGATCTCGTTGAATTCAGATGTTCTTCGTTCATTCATGTTGACTTTGTGCTTCGCCTTGCAGCACAGTGCGTTTGCGCGGCCCTGCCATCTCGCCCAGGGGCGCCCCCGGAAACACGCGACTCCCCGCCTCGCACGGTCCCTTGATCGGCACGGCCCCCGCTACGCCACCTCGCACGGTTCCGCCCCTCAGGTACAGCCGCGGCTTCGTGCACAGCACCACGCCACCGCCGACAGGACGCTCGGCCGAGCGACGCTCGAAGACCCGATCCGGACGCGCGCGACGCGTTTCCTCCCCACACGACAACGACCGGAGGTTGTCCTATGGACGAGACCGGCACGAACCCCTCCAGTGGAACAAGCCGCAGACACGTCATCGCGGCCGGCGCATCGGCCATGGCCGTGCTGAGCCTCGGCCAACCCGGGCGGGCATTCGCGGTGACCGCGCCCGCCGTCCCCGGCATCACCGGTGCCCCGGCCGAGGCACCGGAGTACGGTGACGTCATGGGCGAGTCCCTGTCCCTCGCCGGACGGTGGGACTTCAAACAGGGCGCTTACGCCGCCGGCGACGCGTCCAGGCAACTGGGTGACAGCGTGATCCTGCCCGGCACCATGAACTCCAACAAGAAGGGCACGCCGGCCCCCGCGGAATCCGCGACGCTCGACCGGCTGACCAGCCTCTACGGCTACGTCGGCCCGGCGCTCTACCAGAGGACGTTCACCGTACCCTCCTCCTGGGCGGGGCGTCGCATCACCCTCCTGCTCGAACGGACCAAGGCGACTCGGGTCTGGATCAACGGCGTCGAGCAGAGCTCGTGCAACACCGCGAACTCCTACGGCGTGGCGCACGAGTACTACCTGTCCGGTGTCGAGGCCGACAAGGAGTACGTCCTCTCGGTCGAGGTCGACAACACTCTCCGCCGGTTCATGGCCAGCAGCCACATGCACACCGAGGAGACCCAGACCAACTGGAACGGCATCCTCGGGAAGATCCGACTGGTGGCCGCCACGGATCTGTCGGTGCGGGACGTCCGCGTCTACCCCAGCGTGTCCGCGAGGAGCGCGCGCGTAGAAGTCGTCGTGGCGAACATGACGGACGAGCCCGCGTCGTTCCCGCAGATCAAGATCACCGCGAAAAGCTACAACGCGGAGCCGGACACCACGCACCGCGCACCCACTTTTCACGGGCCGGGAGGCACCGTACCCGCGCGGTCACAGGAGACTTTCCGCTACGAGCTGCCCATGGGTGACCGTGTGCTGCTGTGGAGCGAGTGGGAGCCGAACCTGTACCGGCTGACCGTCAAGGCGGGCGCGAGCACGTACAGGACGTCGTTCGGAATGCGCGACTTCGCCACCGGCGGACCCCAGAACCAGCACTTCACCATCAACGGCAAGATCACCTACCTGCGCGGCGAGGCGAACTCCGCCGTGTTTCCGCTCTCCGGCCATCCGTACATGTCCAAGGAGGACTGGCGGCAGTTCCTCTCCACCGCCCAGGAACTCGGCATCAACTTCTTCCGCTTCCACTCCTGGATGCCTCCGGAGGCGGCGTTCGCCGCCGCCGACGAACTCGGCGTCTACATGCAGCCGGAGCTCTACAACTTCGGCGGTTCCCTCGCCGACTACTACGACGCCTGCCGGGAAGAAGCGGAGCTGATCGCCGCCTATCTGGCCAACCACCCCTCGTACGTGGCGATGACTTGGGGAAACGAGGTCAACAGCGGGCCGGGTGCGAAGCGGGATGCCTCGAACAGGCTCCGCACCCGTATGCGCGAGGTCGACCCAACGAGGCTCTACGCGGAAGGCACCAACGCCAACTACTGGGCCGTATCGCTCAACGCGGGCGACGACTACTGGGTCAGCTTCGCCACCGAGAAGGACGACATCAGGCTGTCGTTCTCCCAGCTGGACCGTACGGACGGCGGCGAGGGCGAGGCACAGCAGCCGAACTCCTCCTACACCTTCGCCCGGGGAACCGCGGGGTACCGACTGCCGATCATGTCGCACGAGGTCGGCCAGTACCAGGTGTACCCCGTCTTCGAAGAGGAAGTACGCAACTACCGCGACACCTTCGTCGACGAGGCCGGCGTGGAACGCGAGGGCGTCTTCGACGCCCGCAACCTGAAGAAGTACCAGCAGTTCGCCGAAGCGGCCGGTCTCGGCGGCATGACGCACAAGTTCGCCCTGGCATCGGCACGCGTGTCAGCTCTCGGCTACAAGGCGGACATGGAGACCTCACTGCGCACGCCCGGACTGGCCGGCTACCAGCTCCTGAGCATTCAGGACTTCCCCGGCCAGAAGACCGCCCTCGTCGGCATACTCGACTGCTTCATGAAAGAGCGGAGCGGCGGCCTGCCGAACGCGGTGTACAAGGGGTTCAACAACGACGTCTCCCTCATGGCGAGGATGGACACCTACCTCTACGGCAACACCGAGACGCTCAAGCCCGTCATCACGATCGCCAACTACGGGCCCCGCACGCTGCCGCGCGTGCGCATCGAGTGGACCCTCGGCCCCGAGACCGAGTCGATCGACGGATCCGGCGTCACGACACAGAAGGGCCCCGTCTACGCCTCCGGCTCGTTCACGGTGCACCGCCTCGGCCAAGGCACGGTCACGGACGTCAGAACGCTCAGCATCGCACTCGCCGGAATCACGAGGGCGACCAAGATGGTGCTGCGTCTCGCGAGCACCGAGGGCTTCACCGGCGAGAACTTCTACAACATCTGGGTGTACCCCGGCCAGGCCCCCGCGACGCCTTCATCAGCGGTCCTGGTGACCCGCGCGTTCGACCAGGAGGCGAAGGACCGCCTTGCCGGAGGCGGCCGCGTCCTGCTGGTCCCGGACCCCGAACACATGCCCCGCAGCGTTCGGGTGCAGTGGCGTACGGACTACTGGAGCAAGTTCTTCCACACGAGGCAGCCGAGCTACGACCGCCCCCAGCGATCCGGCAAGGACGGCACCGGCGTGCCGTACGCGGAGGAGGCATACACGATGGGCATGTACGTCGAGGACGCCCACCCGGTCTTCGCGGACTTCCCCACGGAGTTCTTCAGCGACTACCAGTGGTACAACCTCATGAAGGGCTCACGGGCACTCGTCGTGGACGAACTGCCACACGATCTGCCGCTCATCGCACAGAACATCGACCACATCGACCGGCATCACCGGCTGGGCAGCATGTTCGAGGCGCGGGTCGGAGCGGGATCGCTCTTCGTCTGCAGCTTCGACATCCTGGACCACGGGAAGTCGCCCGAAGTGAAGCAGCTCTTCAACAGCGTCGTGCGCTACGTCGAGTCGGCCGAGTTCGACCCGCAGTATCGCGAGCTGACCGCGGCACACCTCAGCCACCTCTTCGAGTGGCCCGTGCGGAATCCCTACACGAGGGTGGAGGCCGAGAGCTACGACACCGGCAACAAGGCGTTCACCATCGAATCCGGCAAGACGTCCGACGGCGCGAACGCCACCGCGATCGGCGGTATCAGCGGTGGAGAGTTCGCCACCTACAAGCGGCTGGCCTTCAGCTCCGGAGTGACGCGGATAGAGGTCAACGGGGCCAACGGGAACAGCCAGTCCGCCACCATCGAGATCCGCAAGGGCGGGTCGGACGGCGAACTCATGGGCACCGTGGCCTTCGCCAACACGGGAACGAGCTGGAAGACCTACTCGTCGCAGACCTTCAGCATGGCAACCCTGTCCGGCACAGCTGACATCACCCTCGTGTTCAAGACCGGCGGGATCGCGCTCAACTACGTGCGGTTCATCTCGTAGGACCGCCCACGCCCACCCGGAATCGGTCCGCGGTCGCCATTGCGCGGACGCCCTGACCACGACCGATCCCGGGCCGAGCGCGGATTCGTAGGGGCCGGCGCACAGGGAAGCCCTCTCCCCTGCGCGCCGGCCCCTACGGCGTAGGGCATCGCGCGGGGAAGGCACAGCCCGTGCCATCGCAGCAGCGCCTCACGTGCCTCGTGAGCGCCTTCGGCAGCCGTACTCGCCCTGACGGCCGCGCTATTCCCGCGCGGCGGCGTCATCCTCGATCACAGGTGGCCGACAGGCGTCGAGCCAGCGTTCGCTCCGGGCGATGTGGGCGGCCGCCGCGTTCGCGGCCGCGGTCGGGTCGCGTCTGGCCAGCGCTTCGACAATGAGGCGGTGATCCTCGTCGCCGGCACGCTTGAACTGCGGCCCCTCGGGCAGCGCGAAGACACTGTAGTAGCGCGAGCGGGAGCGAAAGACAGTCAGCAGAGCCTCCATGGAAGGGCTGCCCCCGATCCGAGCGATCTCGGCGTGAAACCGGTGGTCGGCGTCGGCGAACTCCGCGGGGTCGTCGATGGTCTCCATCTTCTCGAGGTAACCGTAGAGCGTCCGCAGCTCCTCGGGCGTGATCCGGGCGGCAGCCGTCGCCATGACATGTGCCTCCAGGACCCGCCGGATCTCGAACAGCTCCAACAGACCGTCGAGCGGCAGCAGTTCCACCGTCAAGGACAGCCTGCTCAGAAGGTCCTGTGGTCGTAGCTCCGAGACGAAGGTGCCGGCGCCATGCCTGACCTCGACCGCACCCAGGGCGGTGAGCATGCGCAACGCCTCGCGCAACGAACCCCGGGAGACCCCCAGTTCCTCGCACAAGTCACCCTCCGGAGGAAACTGCTGACCGGCAGCCATCCTTCCGCTGGAGATCATATGGCGCAGGCCGTGAAACGCCTTCTCGACTGCCGACATCCGATTCCCCTCCGACGGACCGACACAAGCTGAGCTGATCCCAGCCATTCATCGTATGCCTGCGCGGCTCATCAGATGACTGGGCTCTTCGACCTTGCGAATTGGGCGAGTTGGCACCAAACTTGTGGCAAGTCATCACACCTCTCCCAAGCTCTGTCTGATGTCAAGGGACACGGAGTCACGTGACTACGACCGATCTCTCCCCCGCGCCCCGGCCACTGGCACTGGCGGACGGCCGTCCCGCGGCGGCCGCCTGGTCGCTCCAGCTGGCGGTCACACACCTGAACCACGCCGCCTGGGGAGCGGTGCCGCTGGTGGCTCAGACGCAGCAGAACCGGCTACGTCGCCAGATGGAAGCCTCGCCCGGGCAGTGGTTCCCGGCGCTGCCGGGAAGGGTCACGGCAGCGCGGAGGTCGGTGGCCGACTTCCTGCAGATCTCCGCCGAGGACCTCGCACTCGTCTCCGACGCCGGCGCGGGCGCGAGCGTGGTCTACGCGAATGTGCCGCCGCGACCCGGCGGCGACGTCGTGGTCACCGATCACGCCTACGGCGCCGTGACACTCGGGGCGGAACGCCTGGCCCGGCGCTGGGGCGGCAAATTACGCAGGGCCCATGTGCCGCTCGACGCGGACGCCGACACCGCCTACGCATGCGTGGTCGCGGAGTTGGGGGAGGCCACCGGGCTCCTGGTCGTCGACCACATCACATCGGCGACCGCGCGGTCGATGCCGGTGGGGCGCATCGCTCGGGAAGCCCGCGGGCTCGGCATCCCGATCCTCGTGGACGGTGCGCATGCGCCCGGTCTGATCGAGGATCCGCTCGCCGGGCTCGACTGCGACTTCTGGGTCGGCGATCTCCACACGTTCGGCTGCGCCCCACGCGGAACGGCGGCGCTGGTGGCGCGCACCGACCTGCGCGAGGAACTCTTCCCGCTGATCGACTCCAGGGGCACTCCTGCTCCCTTCCCCGACCGCTTCGATTCACAGGGGACCGGGGACGCCACGGGTTACCTGGCCGCCCCTGCCGCCCTGGGCTTCGTCGAGGAGACGTGGGGCTGGAAAGCGGCCCGTACGTATATGCGCGAACTGGCGGACTACGGTGAGGAAATCATCGGCATGGCGCTGTCGGAACTGACCGGTGACGACTGTCGCGTGGACGTGGGCATGCCCGTCAACGCCATGCGGCTGGTACGGATCCCCTCTCCGCTGGCCGGCAGCCTCGCGGAGGCCGAGGTGCTGCGTGAACGGGTGGCACAGGAGCTCGGGGTGGCGGCGGCGTTCACCAGCTTCGACGGTGTCGGCTATCTGCGCCTGTCGACGCACGTCTACAACACTCCAGCGGATGTCGAGACCTTCGCCGAGCGCTGTGTCCCCGCGCTCTGGGCGTGGGCTCGCGAGCAGTCGCAGGAATAGGCAGTCGCCTGTTGCTTTCTGTTCAGACCGCCGTGCTACCCCACACCGCCACACCCGGCATGCCCGGCATGCCGGGAGAAGCCAGGTGCGGCTCACAGAACTCGCCTGAGAAACGTTCGAGTCTGTGAAGTGCCTGCTTTCGCGTCAACTCCCTTACTGCGCACGACGGTTACGGATCGATCTCGAAGCATCACCCTTCGGTCGAAGCCCTTGACTTCCACCAGAACCGAACGTTTACCTATGCGTCACATCGTTTGAAAGCGATGGTTTCTGAGTGATCATGTTGATTTTCATGGCTCCGTACAAGCACGACACAGGAGGCCCCCCATGCACCGCTCACCGATACGGCTGGCAGCCGCAGCCGGCCTCTGCATCAGCCTGAGCCTCACGGCCTGTTCCACCGGGCGGGAGTCCAGTTCGTCCCCGGTGTCCGCCACGCCTGTCACGGGAAAGATCTCGCTCACCTACCTTCAGAAGCAGGGCGACCAGGAGTACTTCATCGGCGAAGCCCAGGGCGCGAAGGCGAAGGCCGCCGAACTGGGTGTCGACCTCAAGGTCGTCAATCTGGGCAACGACGCCAACAAGGCGGTCAGCGAGGTCCAGGCGGCTGTCGCGCAGAAGTCGAACGGCCTCATCATCGTGGTGCCCGACCCCGCGGTGGGTCCACAGGTCGTGCAGGCGGCCAAGGACGCCGGCGTCGCCCTGCTGACCTCCGACGACCAGATCTGCGCCACCGGCCCGTCCCCCGTGGAGTGCGCCAAGGAGAACCTCGTCCCCCGCATCGGCTTCAGCGGCGCCCAGATGGGCGGCGAGGTCGGCAAACGCGCCGCCGAAGACTACGTCAAGGCCGGGTGGAAGCCCGCCGACACCCGCATCATCTCGGCCTGGAAGCAGGACGTCACGGTCTGCACCGACCGGGTCGAGGCAGCCGACAGCGCGTTCACCGCCACGGCCGGAGCGAAGATCCGGAAGATCGATGTCGCCACCGACAACACCCCCACCGGGGCACAGGACAAGGTCGCGGCCACCCTCACCGCGAACCCCGGTGTGAAGAACTGGATCGTCTGGGGCTGCAACGACGAGAACGTCCAGGGCGGCGTCACCGCCCTGGAGAACGCCGGCGTCAAGGCCGACAACATCATCGGTGTCGGCCTGGGCGCCTACCTCGCCTGCAAGAACTGGAGCGGAGACAAGCCCACCGGCATGAGGGCCGCCCTGTTCATCAACGGCCACGACGTCGGCGCCCTGGCCGTACAGACCATGTACGACAGGCTCAAGAACGGCAAGCCGTTCCCGGCCGAGGCGTTCGCTCCCACCACCATGGTCGACTCCACCAGCTGGAAGAGCGCCGGCGTCACCTGCGGCTGACCACACGTCACCCTCGGACGCTCCGTAGCCCGTGTCGCCTCCTGGTCGCTTCCCCGCCGGAGGCGACTCACCAACCCCCCGATCTTCGAGGTCTCATCATGAGCAGAGCGCACCGCTCACAGGACGGCCCGTCCGACACGGCTCGACTTCGAACAGCCTCCCCTTCCGGCATCTGCGTCCGGTCCGTCACCAAGCACTTCGGCGCGGTACGGGCCCTCAGCGGCGTCACTCTGGACTTCCCCGGTGGTCAGGTCACGGCGCTGATGGGCGAGAACGGCGCGGGCAAGTCCACTCTCCTGAAGATCCTCACCGGCGACCAGCAGCCGACCGCGGGGCACGTGGAGATGGACGGCACCCGACTGGACCTGCGGTCCCCCGCCGACGCGCGCGCCGTCGGCATCAGGATCATCCCGCAGGAGCCCGAGATCATCCCGCACGTGTCCGTGGCCGAGAACGTGTACGCGGGTGCTCTCCCCCGGAGGGCTGGCCGGCGTCTGGACCGCCGTGAGCTGAAGCGGCGTATCACCAGCGACCTCAGGCGTTTCGATTTCGCCGAGGTCCTCGACCCGTCCCTGCTCGGCTCGCAGTTGACCCCCGCTCAGCGCCAACTGGTCGAGATCCTGCGCGCGCTGACGGGCGAGGCCAAGGTCATCGCCTTCGACGAGCCCACCTCCTCCTTGTCGGAGCACGAGGTGGACGCGCTCTTCGCTCTCATCCGCAACCTGCGCGACCAGGGCATCGCCGTCGTCTACGTCTCCCACCGTATGAAAGAGATCTTCCAGCTCGCCGACCGTATCGCCGTCCTGCGTGACGGCGCGCTGGCAGGCGTCCAGGACGCTGCCGACACCAGCGACGGGGAACTCGTGCGCCTCATGGTGGGGCGAGACCTGTCCACGATGTTCTCCCGCACCCGCGTCGCGACCGACCGCCTCGTCCTCGACGTACAGGACGTCACCACCGACCACGTCCGCGGCATCAACCTGCGGGTCCACGCGGGCGAGGTGGTGGGTCTCGCCGGCCTCATCGGAGCGGGCCGGTCAGAACTCGCCCTCGCCCTCGCGGGCGACCTGCCCATCCGCCACGGCACCGTCACTCTCGACGGCCGGCGACTGCGCTCCGGCCGACCCGGGGACGTCATCAGGGCGGGACTCGGCCTCGCCCCCGAAGAACGCAAGGCACAGGCACTCTTCCTGCAACGCTCGATCCGCGACAACACATCCACCGTCGTCCTGGAACGGCTGCGACGGTTCCGCTTCGTGCGCCGCGGCGCCGAACGCGAACTCGCTCAGGACTACACCGACCGCCTCCGGGTAAGTACGCCCTCGATCGAGCACGAGGTCCGGAAGCTCTCCGGCGGCAACCAGCAGAAGGTCGTGCTCGCGCGCTGGCTTGCGCGCAAGCCCAGAGTGCTCATACTCGACGAGCCCACCCGGGGCATCGACGTGGGCGCCAAGGCCGAGATCTACCAGATCATCGCCGACCTCGCGGAAGAGGGCGTCGCCGTCCTGGTGATCTCCTCCGAACTCCCGGAAGTCCTCGGTCTCGCCGACCGCGTCGTCGTCATGCAGAACGGCCGCATCACAGGCGAGCTGGACCGCCGCGAAGCATCCGAGGAAGCCATCCTCGCCCTCGCCATGGCCGACGACCTCAGCGCCACCACACCCCCCGCTGGAGCATCCGCATGAGCACCACCACGACCACGCCCCGTGCCACCGCCGAGAACGACGTGGCGAAGAGACCCGGCACCCCCGTCCTGGCCTCCATCGGGGCTCAGAACCTCAGCCTCATCGGCGCCCTCATCGCCGTCCTGGCCCTGTTCGGCCTGCTCAACGAGAACTACCTCAGCCTGTCCAACATCCAGGTGATCGCCGAGGCCGCGACCATCACCGGCCTCCTCGCGGTCGTCCAGACCGTGGTCATCATCTGCGGCGGCCTCGACATCTCCGTCGGCTCCCAGGTCGGCGTCGCCTCCGTCGTCAGCGCCATGGTCTTCACCGGCACCGGCTCCAACGCCGTCGTCGGCATGCTCGCCGCCATCGGCGTCGGCGTGCTCGTCGGCGTCGTCAACGGCCTCGTCATCGTCCACGGACGCGTCAACCCCACCATCGCCACCCTCGCGGGACTCGCCGCCTACAAGGGCCTCGCCCAGCTCTTCTCCGACGGCCGCGCCCAGGGCTACGTACTCAACGACGACGTCTTCGTCTTCCTCGGCCGCGGCAAGATCGCCGGACTGCCGGCGATGGTCTGGATACTGATCCTCACCGCCGTGGCCGTCCACATCCTGCTGAAGTACACGGACATCGGCCGCAACCTGTACGCCATCGGCGGCAACGACACCGCCGCCCGCCTCGCCGGCATCAACATCAACAAGTACCTCATCGCCGTCTACGCCCTCATCGGTGTCGTCGCCGCCATAGCCGGCATCCTGCTCACCGCACGCACCGGCTCCGGCCAGCCCGTCTCCGGCAGCGAGGGCCTCGAACTCAAGGCCATCACCGCCGCCGCGCTCGGCGGCTGCGCCCTCAAGGGCGGCAAGGGCTCCATCGGCGGCACCCTCCTCGCCGTCGCCCTCCTCGGCTGCCTGGAGAACGGCCTCACCGTCGAAGGCATCAACACCTTCTGGCAGAACGTCGCCCAGGGCGCCCTCCTCGTCATCGCCGTCACCATCCAGCAGCGCCGCAGCGGGGAACGCGCCGTCGGACTGCCCCACTGACACCGCCGCCGCAGGGTTTCTGACGCTCCGGAGCTTCGACAGGACCCTGCTTCCCCCGCATCGTCGGCAGCACAGGAACGCCATCACGACCGAGCACGAGCGGTGTGAGCGAAGGAGGACGGGGCAGCCGGTGGAGCAGAAGAGGCACGAGTGCCCGCGTCCACCAAGCCTTGGAGACTGAGATGGTCATCGGCATCGTCATAGCCGCCTGTGTGGTCCTGGCCGTACTGGCGTTCCTGCTGCCGCGTCTGTCGCGGCACCCGCAGAACGGAGCCCAGCGCGGCCTCGGCGCCGGTTCACGCGCCGGATCGAAGGCGCCCGGCTTCCTCGGCCGTCTGCTGAGCAAGCCGTTCAGCTCCAGCTCCCGGGCGATGGGCCGAAGCGGTGCCGCCGGCCGCCAGGCTCGTCGCCGTATGCCGTTCTGAGCGGGGACGCCATGAGGTCGCAGGGCAGCGGACCGAATCCGTAGGGGTTCGGTCCGCTGCCGTTGCCGGAGTCCCGACCAGGTGTCTGCCGAGGAGACCCGGCGCCCGCAGCAGTCCACACGACCCGCACCAGGTGAGCCGTGTCTCACCCCGGCGGCGTTGCTATGCAACGAGGTGCATAAGAGGATCGGGCGCATGGCGCTCGACCACGCGATCCTCGTGTCCCTGCTGGAGAAACCGGGCTCCGGCTATGAGCTGGCCCGGCGGTTCGAGCGGTCCATCGGGTACTTCTGGACCGCCACCCACCAGCAGATCTACCGCGTACTCAAGCGCATGGAGACCGACGGCTGGGTCGACGTCCGGGACGTCCCGCAGTACGGGAGGCCGGACAAGAAGGAGTACTCCGTCGCCGGGCCCGGACGGGACGCGCTCTCCGCGTGGCTCCACGAACCGACCGAACCCGAGAGCGTACGGCACGACCTGGCCGTGAAGGTCCGAGGCGCCGCCTTCGACGATCCGGCCGCCCTCATCAGCGAGGTCGAGCGGCACCGGCAGGCGCACACGGACCGCCTCGCCCACTATCTCGCGGGCGAGGCCCGTGACTTCGGGGAGCCCGCGGCGGACGGTCCGCTCGACGCCGAACGGGAACTCCAGCACGCCGTGCTGCGCGGCGGCATCGCATACGAACGCATGATGATCGCCTGGCTCGACGACGTCCTCGCCACGCTCGCCCGCTTCGGCACCGATCGCTGACCGGCCGAGCAGGCCCCCTCCGGGACTCGTGCCCGCACCCACCCTCACCCTCCCAGCTCTGGGCGCTCGGCGCGGTCCGTCGCCCGGTCGTCGATGGGGCGCGTTCGGAGCGCGTCTGGCAGCGCGTCGAAGCTCTGTCAGCGGCGTACGAGACGATGCCCTGAGCCCTCGACGCGGCCTCCGCGGAGCGGGCCGGTGAGCTGGTCGAGAATGCCGGCCGGAAGTGCCGGGGCGGCCCGCCGGGTCACCGGCGTGGTCGGCCACGCCCACGCCGGTGACCCGGCGAAGTGCCTCAGCGGTGGAGACGGTCACGGTCAGGGTGGTCACTTCGCTGTCCTGTTCACTCGTGGTCCGGTGTGCTCGCCTCTCGGTGGAATCCGCGGCTCGACTCCGGCCCGCCCCGGTGCGACGGGCCGCGGGCCGGACCGGTCACGCGGCCCCCCTGCCATGGCGCGCAGATCAACACCACGCCGGCGAACCGTCGTGCTGCGCGGGGTGCGGCGTCCGGAGCCGGTCAGGGCCTTCTCGGGCTGGCGATCAGCTTCGGCTACGCCTCCATGCCCGCCCTCATCGTCGCCAGCGTCCCCGCCGACCAGACCGGCATCGCCAACGGAATCAACTCCATCTCCCGCTCCGTCGGCAGCGCTGTCGCGAGCGCCGTGATCACATCGCTTCTGGCGTCGAAGACCATCGAACTGCCCGCGGGTATGCCCGCCCTCCCCCAGGAAAGCCAGTTCACACTGAGCTTCGCGATCGCCGGAGCGGCGTTCGCCCTGGTCACCGCCGTCGCCCTCATCGGACTCAGAACGGCGCGTGCGCCGCGCACTCCCGTGGTGCGGAAGGTCGTCGCATCCGAGACGGCGGAACCCTCGACGACTCAGCCGGGGGACAGGCCTGTGCGATCAGGCCGACTGCTCAGGCCCTGACCGGGCCGGGCGGTTCGTACGGACCAGAAGTGGACCCCTCGCTCACCGGCAGCGTCAGGGCAGAGAAGCCCAGATCTCCAGCCGCTCGACGCGGCCACCCAATCAGTCGCTCACCCAAGCCGTCCCCGCAGAAGGGCAACCTTGATGAGTCTCTCGGACCACACGGACGACGGACCGGCTCAGATCGACCATCGCGCGGCGATAGCGGCGGAGACCGCCCGATTCGCCGCAGCGCTCGAGAACGCCGATCTGCGGACTCCGGTGCCGAGCTGCCCCGGTTGGACTCTGGCCGACCTGGTCAGGCACACCGGCAGCGTCCAACGCTGGTTCTCGGCGCTCCTGCACGCGCGCGTCCAGGAGCCCCCGCGTAGCCGCGAGGTGGATCTACGGCTCCCGGACCGGCAGGACGGCTACGTGCGCTGGCTGGCCGAAAGCGCGACCGTGGCCGAGGAGGCCTTCGCGGCCACCGACCCGGACCTGCCCATGTGGGCTTGGGGCGTCGACCAGCACGCCCGCTTCTGGACCCGCCGGATGCTGTTCGAGACCCTGCTGCACCGGGCCGACGCCGACCTGGCACTCGGCCTGCGGCCCACGATCGACCGGCCGATGGCGGTGGACGGGATCGACGAGTTCCTCGTCAATCTGCCCTTCGCCACGTCCTTCGCACCCAGGGTCGCCAACCTGCGCGGTCCCGGCAGCACCATCCGCTTCCAGGCGACCGACGGCGACGGCGACTGGTTCGTCCGCCTGTGGCTCGACGGTTTCGGCCTCAACACGACCCCCGAGAAGGCCGAAACCGCCGACGCGACGGTTCGGGGAAGCGCGGCCGACCTGTTGCTGCTCGTCTACGGGCGCACGCACCACGACGCGGAGGTCCTCACGCACGAAGGAGACAAGGACCTGCTGGCACTCTCGTTCGCCAACTCCGCGTTCTGAACGGGCACCTCGGGGCGCGGCGTTGTCGATGAATTCGTCGACGGCGCCGCCGGTTCGTGAAGCCGGGACCCGGCAGCCGTGTGGCTCCATGCAGCCGTCCAGAATCCAGCCTTTCCCGCCGTCACCGGCGACACGGGCCCACGAACTCATGCGCGGTTGGCGGTGAGACGGCGGGGAGCGTCCGCGTTCCGCCCTGCGGACACGGCATCTCCGCGTCTCGGGTGCGGGCCGTGACCACCACCGAGCCGCAGTCGTCCACCAAGTCCCCGACGGCCGTCGCCGGCAGACCGGAAACCACCGCCACCACAGATAAGTTGCCATCCAGCACAAGAGATCTCGGTCCCGGACGCCGAGGGCACCGGTGCCCCAACAGGCGACGGCTACTCGGCGTCACCACCGACTGCGGGCCAGAGCCGCTCGTTTGACGGACCCCGCCCTCCCCGCAGGCGCCAGGTGGCGCGCAGACCGCCCGACTTGTGGGTCCAGCTGGTCCCGGGCCGGGCCGCCGAGCGCGGACGCCGAACGGGTGGCGCAGTCGTCGGACGACGGGATCCAGGGTTCCGTCGGACGGCGGTAGCCGTCACGGGCGGGCGGAACACCGGGTGCTCCTGCCGTTCTCGTCGTCCGCGACGGACCTGACGTGGCCGATGGGGTCGTAGACGTGATCGATGTCGCTGGTGTAACCGGCGTTGGTCCGGTCGGCGGCGCGGGTGTCGGCCGGGCGGCGGGTGCCGCCCCCGTAGCGGTCGGGGACCTGCGGCTACTTGGCGCCGGTGGGGTGCCCAGCCGGGTCTTCTCGATCTCGCCGTACCGGGAGTAGCCGATGTTGTTGAGCCAGTTTCAAAGGTTAAGCACAAATTACACACACCCTCTCTTCATACTGGCCCCGATGGTCTAGATTGACCGTGCTTCAGCTGTTCCAACATGAACCGACCAATGATGATCTATGAGTCTGGCACTGCGGAAAGCCAGCAGTCGCGTCCCGGCGCCAGACGTGGGGGTGATCAATTCTTGGGGCCCGGCAGGGGGCTTTGGGTGCGGGGGCACCCGAGGTTTCGACGGGTTCCCGCGCACCTCGATAGTCCGGCAGGACATACGAGTCCGCTGCCGTCGGGGTGAGTTGATCAAGTAGCCCTGAAATAACCGGGCTGTAATGCGGGAGGCGGGGGCCTCCCGAGGGGAGGTGCGGTACGGGGGGCGGGGGCCCCGGGGGGAGCAACAGTGTTAGGCGACCACGTCGAACCACTGGGGACCTGGGGGATTCTGTGCGGCAAGGGGGACTTGTCAGTGCGTTTCCATCTGCGCGCGAGCGTCTGGCGAACGGTGCGATCAGCCAGCCGGCGAGCGACTGGGAGCAGCGGTACCGCCGTACCGTGATCATTAGCGACACCGTGGCCACCGCCTTCGTGGTGGCGGCCATCGGCAATTTCTTCGGGGCCAGGGACGCGGCCAACTGGCATGAGAAGTGGGGAATTCTCGCATTCGGCACCGAGCTTCTGGTACTGGGGACACTTGCCGTGAGCCGCTCATGGGCTCCGGCTGTTCTCGGCCAGGGCGCCGAGGAATTCCGCCGGCTCGGACGCTCACTGTTCACGGCGACCGTCGTACTTGCGCTCGGCGGGATCGCCCTCACCTCGCGCAATATCAAACTCTGGATCTTCGTCGCGATCCCCGCGATCGCACTCGTCACCATGACCGCGCGATATCTGCTGCGCCTTTGGCTGCACAAACAGCGGAAGGAAGGACGGTGTCTGCGGCCGGTGCTCGCTGCCGGGAGCCGGGCCACCGTGCACGACCTGATCGCCCGGACCCGCAAGTTTCCGCACCTCGGCTGGCGCGTGGACGCGGTGTGCACGACGCACGGTCCCGGGCTCGACGGTGACCAACTGGACGGAGTGCCGGTCGTCGGCCGACTGGCGGACGTCGCCCACCACGTCCGCCGCGACGGCTACCGTGTCCTCGCGGTCACCCCGGACCCGCACTGGACACCGGACCGGCTGCAACGGCTGGCCTGGAACCTCGAAGGCAGCGACGCCGAGATGGTCGTGGCCCCCGTGCTGATGGAGGTGGCCGGCCCGCGGCTGCACATCGACGCGGTGCTCGGGATCCCGCTGCTGCGGGTCAGCATGCCGACCTTCACCGGGGGCCGCCGGGCGGTCAAGGAGGTCGTCGACCGGCTGGGCGCGGCGATCCTGTTGCTGCTGTTCGCGCCGCTGATGGTGTTCGTCGCGCTGCTCGTACTGGTGGACAGCCGGGGCGGGGCGTTCTACCGCCAGCGCAGAGTCGGCAAGGACGGCCGCGAGTTCACCATCCTGAAGTTCCGCACCATGGTCGCCGGGGCTGACAGGGCACGTGCCGAGCTGGCCGACCGCAACGAGGGCGCAGGACTGCTGTTCAAGCTCCGCCGGGATCCGCGGGTGACCCGGGTGGGAGCGGTACTGCGCCGGTACTCGATCGACGAGCTCCCGCAGCTGTTCAACGTACTCACCGGATCGATGTCGCTCGTCGGCCCGCGGCCGCCGTTGCCGGAGGAGTCCGCTGCGTACGGCCCGGACATCCGGCGGCGGTTGCTGGTCAAGCCCGGACTCACCGGTCTGTGGCAGATCAGCGGACGCAGCGACCTGTCGTGGGAGGAGGCGGTCCGGCTGGACCTGCGGTACGTGGAGGACTGGTCGCTCGCCCTGGACACAGTGATCTTGTGGAAGACGCTGCGTGCGGTGCTCTACGGACAGGGGGCCTACTGATGCGCGGGAGTCGTCTTCCGGCCGGCGCACGGACCGCAGGCCCGGAGGGTCTGCCTGGGGGGTCTGCCTGGGGGGAGGAACGAGTCATGAGGGTCAGTGTTTTCGGGCTCGGCTACGTGGGCTGTGTGTCGGCCGCGTGCCTGGCCAGCATGGGTCACGAGGTCATCGGGGTCGACGTGAGTCAGGTGAAGGTCGACCTGGTCAACGACGGCAAGGCCCCGGTGGTGGAGGAGCGTATCGGCGAGCTCATCGCCGAGGTCGTGCGGAGCGGGGCGTTGCGCGCCACCGGCGACGTCCGCGAGGCGATCATGGACAGCGAGGTGTCGCTGGTCTGCGTGGGCACGCCGTCGGAGCCCAACGGCAGCCTGTGCACCACCTACTTGGAGCGCGTCACGGAGCAGATCGGCGCCGCGCTGGCCGAGCGGGGCGGGCGGCACACCGTCGTGTTCCGCAGCACCATGCTCCCGGGCACCTGTCTGAACCTGCTGGTGCCGATCCTGGAGAAGTACGTCGGCGGCACGGCCGGGGTGGACATCGGGGTCGCGGTCAACCCGGAGTTCCTGCGTGAGGGCACGAGCGTGCGGGACTTCTTCGACCCGCCCAAGACCGTCATCGGCGAGCTCGACCCGGCAAGCGGCGATGCGGTGACGGCGCTGTACGACGGCCTGCCCGGCGAGGTGTTCCGGGTGCCGATCCCGACGGCCGAGGCGATCAAGTACGCGGACAACGCGTTCCACGGCCTCAAGATCGGCTTCGCGAACGAGCTGGGCGCGGTGTGCCAGGCGCTCGGCGTGGACTCGCACCAGGTGATGGACGTGTTCCTGGCCGACCGCAAGCTGAACATCAGCCCCGCCTACCTGCGGCCCGGCTTCGCCTTCGGCGGCTCCTGCCTGCCCAAGGACCTGCGCAGCCTGGTCCACGCGGCGCAGCGGGCCGACGTCTCGGTGCCCATCCTCTCCCATGTGCTGCCCTCCAACTCCGACCACCTTCAGCGCGCGGTGGAGCTGGTCGAGCGCACCGGCAAGCGCCGGGCGGGCCTGTTCGGGCTGTCCTTCAAACCCGGCACCGACGACCTCCGTGAGAGCCCGCTCGTCGAGCTGGCGGAGAGGCTCTTCGGCAAGGGCTACGACCTGCGGATCTACGACGCCAACGTGAGCCTCTCCCGGCTGCTCGGCGCGAACCGCGAGTACATCGAGACCCGGCTGCCGCATCTCGCGCAACTGCTCGCGGACTCCGTCGACGAGGTGCTCGAACACGCCGAGGTGTGCCTCGTCGGGACCCGGGATCCGGCCGTCCTGTCGGCGCTGCCCCATGGCGACGGCACGGTGATCGTCGACCTCATCCACCTCCCCGACGCCGAGGCGCGCCGGGCCGAACCGGGGTACATGGGCCTTGCTTGGTGACACGACCAGCGCCGACCGGCCGGACCGGCGTGCGCTGATCCTCGTGGAGAACCTGTCGGTGCCGTTCGACCGGCGGGTGTGGCAGGAGTGCACGACGCTGCGCGACGCGGGCTGGGATGTGCACGTCATCTGTCCGCGGGGCGTCAAGCGGGACACGGAGGCGGAGGCGGAGATCGACGGGGTGCGGATCCACCGCTACCCGTTGCGCGCGGCCACCGGAGGGCCGGCCGGCTACCTGCGCGAGTACGGGTCGGCGCTGTGGCATACGGTCCGGCTGGCCCGGAAGGTCGGCCCCGTGGACGTGGTCCACGCCTGCAACCCGCCCGACCTGCTGTTCCTGCCGGCCCTGTGGCTGAAGCGGCGCGGAGCACGGTTCGTCTTCGACCAGCACGACCTGGTACCCGAGCTGTATCTCTCCCGGTTCGGCCGCGGCGAAGATCTGCTCTACCGCGCCGTGTGCGCGCTGGAACGGCTGACCTACCGCGCCGCGGACGTCGTACTCGCCACGAACGAGAGCTACCGGGACGTCGCGGTGCGCCGTGGCGGCCGACGCCCGGAGGACGTCTTCGTGGTGCGCAGCGCACCCGACATCGACCGCTTCCATCCCGTACCGCCCGAGCCGGAGCTGAAGGGCGGCAAGCCCCATCTGCTGTGCTACCTGGGCGTCATGGGGCCGCAGGACGGCGTGGACTACGCGTTGCGGGCCCTGGCGAAGCTGCGCGACGAGTTCGGGCGGAACGACTGGCACGCGGTGTTCGTCGGCGCCGGCGACACCTTCGACGCGATGGTGGAGCTGTCCCGGCGGCTCGGGCTCTCGGAACAGGTGGAGTTCACCGGGCGCATCGCGGACGCCGATCTGGTGCGCTATCTGTCCACCGCGGACGTGTGCCTCTCCCCCGACCCGCACAATCCGCTCAACGACGTGTCGACCATGAACAAGGTCCTCGAGTACATGGTGATGGGCCGTCCGATCGTCTCGTTCGACCTCCGGGAGGCGCGAGTCTCCGCCGGTGACGCCGCCGTCTACGCGCCCGCCAACGACGAGGCCGAGTTCGCCAAGCTCATCGCGCTGCTGCTGGACGACCCGGAGAAGCGGGCCCAGATGGGCGAGACCGGCCAGGAGCGGATCAGCGGGCCGCTCTCCTGGCGCAACTCCCAGCGATCGCTGCTCGCCGCCTACGCCGCTGCCTCCCGTGACCGCACTCCGGTATCGGCGAACCGCCCGGACCGGGCAAGGAGGAGACCGCTCCATTGAACGACGACACGATACGCCTGGTCACGATCGGACGAATTGTCCGTCGGCGCTGGCGGCTTCTCACCATCCTCACCGTGGTGGGTGCGCTCGTCGGCTACGGCACCTCTGTGCTGTTCCCGCCGCGCTACACGACCTCGGCATCGGTACTGCTGCCGGGGGCATGGGAGGAGCGCGAGCTGCTGACCCAGGCGGAGATCGCGACCAGTTCGGTGGTGGTCGACCGCGCCGCCGCCACGCTCGACTGGACCGGGGGCAGCGGCATCGAGCTGCGGGACCGGGTGAGCGCCGAGGCCACCGACGGGAACATCATCAAGATCTCGGGCACGGCCGACACCCCGGAGCGCGCACAGCAACTCTCCGACGAGGTGGCCCAGCAGTTCGTCACGTTCGCCGCGCGGATCGCGGGTGAGGACACCGACCCCGAAGCGGCGGAGCGGCCCGAGGCACTGCGGCAGATGGTGGTGACGGCCAGCCGCCGCATCACCGAGCTGGCCGACACCGCCGGTCCGGGGCAGACCGTGGAGAGCGTGCAGACGCGCACCGAACTCGCGAAGCTGCGCACCGCGTTGCAGGAGGCCGTCAACAAGCTCGACGAGGCCGACCCGGCTGCCAACCAGGCCAACCTGGTCGTCATGGGGCCGGCGGCCCGGCCGACCGGTGAGGCACCGCCGACGAGGATGCAGCTCATCGTCGCCGGGGCGCTGCTGTTCTTCCTGCTCGCGGTCATCGGCCATCTCACCGCCGCGCGGATGAGCCGCCGGCTGCGCACCGAACCGGAGATCGCCGCGGCGCTGGGCTCGGCGCTGTTGGGCAGCGTCGACGTACCCGGTGAACGGCCCGTGCACCGGCCGGACGGCCGTGGCCCGCGGGCCCGGATCCGCCGGCTGCTGGGCGTCGACATCCGGTGGGACATCCCCGCCCCGCGGACGTCCGGCGGCGAGGCCGACCGGCGGATCCGCTACCGGCGGGTGTGCGCCCGCCTGCGGGGCCAGCTGCCGGCCCCCCGGCGGCTGTTGGTCGTCGTCCCGGACGGCGACGAGATCGCCGGCCGGGCCGCCGGGCTGCTCGTCGCCGAGGCCGAGAGCGATCCGCTGCTGCGGGTGGTGCGGGTCTCGGTGTCCCAGCCCATGGTGCCGGACCGCGGCAACGAGTCCGGTGCGCTGGTCGTGCTCAGCGCGGGCAGCTGGACCGCGGGGGAACTCGCCGGTATCGCCGAGGCGTGCGCGGACGCCGGACACGAGGTCGTCGGCATCGTCCTCGCCGGCACGGTCTGGGCGCCTGCGACCCGGTCCGGCGGCCATCCTCGGGATGCCGCCGCGCCGTCGCTCGCGGTCGGCAGCGACGCGACGGGAGGTTCACGGTGACGACGAGTACAACTCCCCAGCCGTCGGCCGCCGCTCCGCTGCTGGACCTGCAGGTGCTGGTGGTGGCGGTGCGCAGGCGGCGCCGCCTGTGGTGCTCCGCGGCGCTGCTGGGGCTGCTGATCGGCGTGGCGGTCGCGGTCCTGCTGCCACCGCCGCCGACCGCGGTGACCAAGGTGCTGGTCGCGCATCAGGCGGACCAGCCGAACGACCCCGGAACGCTGATCCGCACCGACGTCGCGCTGCTGCACACCACGCGGATCGCCGACGAGGCCCTGCGGTCCCTTGAGTCCCGGGAAAAGCCAGAGGACTTCATGCGGGACTACGAGGGCATCGGCCTGACCAACAACCTGCTGCAGATCACGGTGACGGGTGACAGCGACGCCCAAGCGGCGGCCCGCGCCAAGGCGCTGGCCGACGCATTCGTCGCGGACCATGTGAGGCGGATTCAGGAAGCCGCGAACGCCGAGGCCAAGAGCCTGCTCGACCAGCGTGACCGCATGCGGGACGAACTCGCCGAGGTCAACGGGGCGATCGGAGAAGGATCGCCGGAGAGCGGGCCGAAGGCGTCGGCGGACATGGAATCGCTCTTCGCCCGCCGGGCCGAACTCACCTCCCGGATCACCGATTTCGGCCAGCGCGCCGCGGAGGCGCGCGTCGGCACACCCCGGCTCATCGCCGGCACACAGATCGTGGACGCACCGCGCGCGGTGCGGTACTCCCTGCCCAGGACCGCCGCCACCAACGGCGCGATCGGGCTCGTCCTCGGGCTCGTCCTCGGGCTCGCGGTGGCAGCGGTCGGCACGGTGGTGGCGGACCGCCCCGTGCTGCGCCGGCAGATCGCGGCGAACCTCGGCGCCTCGGTCATCGCGGAGCTCCCCCGCCGGCCGGCCAGGCTGTGGCGGCGCCGGCGGGTCCGGGCCGCACGCGAACGGCTCACCACGTCCCTGGCCCGCACCGTGCGCGTCTCCGTGGAACCGGTGTCGCTGCTGGAACTGGGCTGTGCGCGCAGCACGAGCGTGATCGCCCTGGACCTCGCCAGGGCACTGGCGGCGGAGGAGCCGGTGGTCGTCATCGACTCTCTGCCCGGCCCGCAGCTCGCCAAGCGCCGCCCGAAGCCGGCAGCCCCGGCCGTGGTCAGCGGCGAGCGTGCCGCGGCCGTGGCGCGGCAGGAACGCCGGCTCGGCGTCGGCTCGGTGGCGCCCGGCACGGCGTGGACCGACCTCCAGTACCTCGGCACTCGGACCGTGCTCGTCGTGCGTGCCGGACACGGCAGCGCCGCATGGCTGCACACCGTGGCGCGGCAGCTCGCGGACCAGCGCATCGCGGTCATCGGTGTGGTGCTGATCGACCCCGACCCGCGTGACCGGACCGACGGCACGCTGTGGGACGGGCCGCACACCGCGCCGCGCGGCCAGAACGAGCGGCCCGCCCGGCAGAACGGGACGGGCCGGCGGGGGACGGAGCGGCTGCCGATGCGGGCGGCGCGGGTCCCGGACAGCGACCAGGAGGCGCGGTAGGACATGTGTGGCATCGCAGGCGCTTACCGATGGCCGGACGGGAAGGCCGTCGCCGACCGGCTCACCGATACCCTCGCCCACCGCGGTCCGGACGGGGCGGGCCGCTACAGCCACCCCGCCGGTGACGGCGAGGTGCACCTCGGGCACCGTCGGCTGGCCATCGTCGACCTGTCCGAGACCGGCGCCCAGCCGATGGTCTCGGACGGCCTCGTCCTGACGTACAACGGCGAGCTGTACAACGCGCCCGAGCTGCGTGCCGAGCTGTCGGCCGCCGGGGTGCGCTTCCGCGGTACCTCGGACACGGAGGTGCTGCTGGAGGCCTGGCGGCGCTGGGGCACGGACTGTCTGCCCCGGCTGCGCGGCATGTTCGCGTTCGGGATCTTCGACGAGCGAACCGGTGACCTGGTGCTCGCCCGCGACCAGCTCGGCATCAAGCCGCTGTTCCTGCTCCGGCGCGGCGAGGGTCTGGTGTTCGCCTCCGAGCTCAAGGCACTCGCCGCCGTGACCGGCGGGTCGCTGGAGGTGGACCACGCGGCGCTGGTGGCCTCGCTGCTGTACTACTGGGTGCCGGACTCACGGTGCGCGTTCCGCGAGGCGGAGAAGCTGCCGCCGGGGAGCTGGCTGAGGTGCCGGGCCGACGGCCGGGTGGAGCGCGGCCGGTTCTGGCATCTGAAGGACGTCGCCGCCGAGGGCCGGGAGCGGGCCCTCAGCGGTGAGCGACCGGACCTGGCCGCCATCGTCGAGGAGTCGACCCGGCGCCACCTGCTCTCCGACGTACCCGTGGCGACCTTCCTCTCCGGCGGGCTCGACTCCAGCTACCTGACCGCGCTGGCGGCCCGCCACCGACCAGGGATCTCCGCCTACACGATCGGGTTCCGCGCCGAGGACGCCAAATTCGAGGCGATGCCGGACGACCTGCGCTATGCCCGGCGGGTGGCCGAGCAGTTCGGCGTCGACCTGCACGAGATCGAGATCGCTCCCGACGTGCTCGACCTGCTGCCGCGGATGACGTACCACCTGGACGAGCCGATCGGCGACCCCGCCGCGATCAACACGTTCCTGATCTGCTCGGCCGCCCGGGAGGCCGGGGTCAAGGTGATGCTCTCGGGAATGGGTGCCGACGAACTGTTCGCCGGTTACCGCAAGCACCTGGCCAACCTGCTCGCGCTGCGCTACCAGCGCGTCCCGCGACCCCTGCGGCGCGGCCTGTCCAGGGCCGTGGACCGGCTGCCGGTCGCCACGGCCCGCCGCGGGTACCGGTCGGTGCGCTTCGCGAAGCGGTTCCTCTCCTTCGCTGACCTGCCGGAGGAGACCGCCTTCCGGCGCAGCTACACCATGTACGACCGGGACGAGCTGCTCGCCCTGATCGATCCGGACCTGGCCGGGACGGTCAACGACGTGCTGACCGAGCACGCGGACATCTACCAGGACAACGACCTCGACGACTTCGTCAACCGCATGTGCCTGGGCGACGCCCGGATGTTCCTGCCGGGCCTGAACCTCGCCTACACGGACCGGTCGAGCATGGCCGCGTCGACCGAGGTGCGGGTGCCGTACGTGGACGTCGAGGTGGTCAAGGCGGCGTTCGCCGTGCCGGGTGACCGCAAGATCGCCGGACGGCAGGGCAAGGCCGTCCTCAAGGAAGCGGCCACCTCCGTCCTGCCCCGGGAGATCGTGTACCGGCCCAAGGGCCTGTTCAGCGCCCCGCTGCGCGCCTGGATGAGCCGGGACCTGGCACCGCTGGTGCGCGAGGTGGTGCACGACGGCGTGCTCGTCGGTTCCGGGCTGCTGCGCCGCGACGCGCTGGCGCGCATGGTCGCCGAGGACGCCGCCGGGCAGCGGGACTTCTCCAAGCATCTATGGCATGTGCTGACCCTCGAGTACTGGTATCGCGGCGCGACCTCCGGGTCCGGCCAGAACGCCACGGCGTAGAAATCAAGGGGACTTCGGTTGAAACAGGTTGTGCAGAACTACAAGAGCGGCGAGCTGACGGTGCTCGACGTGCCGGTGCCGGGGTGCAAGCCGGGCGGTGTGCTGGTGCGGACCGCCTACTCGCTGATATCCACCGGGACTGAGCTCATGAAGGTGTCCGAGGCCGGCATGTCGATGCTGGGCAAGGCCCGCTCCCGGCCGGACCAGGTGGCCAAGGTCATGCAGAGCGTGGCCACCAACGGGGTCCCCGCCACCTACCGCAAGGTGATGGGCAAGCTGGACTCCTACACGCCGCTGGGCTACTCGCTGTGCGGGGTGGTCGAGCAGGTCGGCGCCGGGATCGACGACGTGAAGGTCGGCGACCTCGTGGCCTGCGCCGGCAACGAGCACGCGCTGCACGCCGAGTTGAACTGGGTACCGAAGAACCTCTACACCCCGGTGCCGGACGGTCTCGCGCCCCGGCACGCGGCCTTCGGCACCGTCGGGTCGATCGCGATGCAGGGGGTGCGCCAAGGCGAGCCGCAGCTCGGCGAGGTGGCGCTGGTCGTCGGCCTCGGGCTGATCGGGCAGCTGGTGGTGCAGCTCCTCGCAGCCTCGGGAGTCCGCGTCGTCGGGGTCGACCCCGACCCGGTGCGCTGCGAGCTCGCCGAACGCCTGGGCGCCGCGGCCTGCGGCGATCCCGCGTCCGCGGCCGTGGAGACCGCCGTCGCCGAACTCACCGACGGTCACGGGGTGGACCAGGTGTATCTGGCCGCGGGCGGCGGCAGCAACCAGCCCGTCGAGCTGGCCGCGCGGCTGAGCCGGGACCGCGGCCGGGTCGTCGACATCGGCAAGTGCCGTCTGGACCTGCCGTGGAACGCGTACTACGAGAAGGAGCTCGACGTCCGGTTCTCGCGCTCGTACGGCCCCGGGCGCTACGACCCGGAGTACGAGCTCGAAGGGCGGGACTACCCGATCGGCTACGTGCGCTGGACCGAGCGCCGCAACCTGGCGTGCTTCCTCGGTCTCCTCGCCCGCGGCAGCGTCGACGTGGAGCCCTTGGTCTCCCACATCGCCGACTTCGATGACGCCGTCGAGACGTACCAGCGCCTGAAGGACGGCGACCTGAAGGCCGTGGCTGTGCTGTTCCGGTACCCCGGACAAGCGGAGGAAGCGGAGGCCCCGGCGGTGGCGGTGCCTGCGGTGAGACGCGGCGGCGGAGCGTCCACCCCGGCCCGGTCCGCCACGTCGCCGGTGCGGCTGGCGTTCGTCGGCGCGGGCAACTACGCGACGTCGATGCTGCTGCCGCACCTGGCGCAGCGCGACGGCGTCGAGCTGTCGACGGTCGTCACCACGACGGCGCTGTCCGCGGCCAACGCCCAGCGCAAGTTCGGCTTCGCCGAGGCGACCACCGATCTCGACACCATGCTCGGCGACAAGTCCATCGACGCGGTGTTCGTCGTCACCCGGCACAGCTCGCACGCCGAACTGACCCGCAGGGCACTGCTGGCCGGCAAGGCGGTGTTCGTGGAGAAGCCGTTGGCGCTCACCGAGGACGAACTGGCCGACGTGCTCGCGGCGGTGGAGGAATCCGGCAACGACCGGCTCCAGGTGGGCTTCAACCGCCGGTTCGCGCCGCTGTTGCAGGAGGCCAGGAAGCGGTTCGGCACCCGGACCGGTCCGGCGAGCCTGCGCTACCTGGTCAACGCGGGCAGGCTCCAGCACGGCAGCTGGTACCTCCGACAGGGCACCGAGGGCTCGCGCTTCGCCGGCGAGGGCGGGCACTTCATCGACACGGCGAGCTGGCTGCTGGAGGCCGACCCGGTGTCGGTGTACGCGACCGCCACGACCGGCAACGAGGACCTTCAGCTCGTACTGCGGTACCCGGACGGCTCCACCGCCACCATCAGCTACGTCACCACCGGGCCGTCCAGCTTCCCCAAGGAGACGCTGGACCTCGTCGCGGACGGCAGGGTCCTGAAGCTCGACGACTTCGTCCGTGCCGCTGTCTACGACAACCGCCGCAAGCGGTGGGTCAGTTCGCGGCTGCCCAAGGCCCGGGACAAGGGCCAGTCCGCCGAACTGGCCGCGTTCATCAAGGCCGTGCGGACCGGCGGGCCGATGCCGGTGCCGCTGGAGTCGCTGGTCGCCACCACGGCGGCCACCCTCGCTGTCCAGGCAGGTCTGGCCGGCGGCGCGCCGGTGACGTTGGCGAGGGCTCGATGACCGTGAACTCGGGGAGTCCGGGCTGGTACCTGCGGCGGCTGTCCCGGATGGGACCGCGGGAGGTCGGCGGCCGGGTGGCCGACGCGGTGCGCAGGCGGCGTTGGCGGTCGGCGCGGCCCGACTGCCCGAGCGTGGGCGGTGCCACGTTCACCGCGGTACTGCCTGCGGGGACGATCGCCGCGGTGCCGCCGGACGCCGCGAAACGCCTCATCGCCGAGGCGGACCGGCTGATGGCCGGGCACGCCGAGTACTTCGGGGTGGACCGCGACGACCTGGCCGACCCGGACTGGTGGTACGACCCGAAGACCGGGCGCCGGGCTCCGTCGGGCTACGCCTTCGACGTGCCGTACCGCGACGAGGACGCGGTCGGGGACATCAAGCAGATCTGGGAGCTGTCCCGGCATCAGTACCTCACCGTGCTCGCCGCCGCCTACGCCGTCACCGGCGACGAACGGTACGCCGAACGGGTGGCCGAGCATCTGTGGTCGTGGTGGGATGCCAACGCGCCCCTGCGCGGAGTGCACTGGACCAGTGGCATCGAGCTGGGGATCCGGCTGCTGTCCTGGGTGTGGATCCGCCGGCTGCTCGACGGCTGGCCGGGCGCGGCCGGGCTGTTCGAGGACAACCCGGTGGCGCTGAACCAGATCTGGCACCACCAGCGCTGGCTGGCCGCCTTCCCCAGCCGGGGGTCCTCGGCGAACAACCACGTCATCGCCGAGGCCGCCGGGCAGTTCGCCGCGGCCTGCGCGTTCGGATGGTTCCCCTCCTCGGCGCGCTGGCGTGCCGACGCGCTGCGGTCGCTGGAGCGGCAACTGCGCGACAACACCTTCGACTCCGGACTCAACCGCGAGCTGGCCACCGAGTATCACGGACTGGTGCTGGAGCTGGGCCTGGCCGCGGTGGCCGAGGCGGATGCCGCCGACGTGCCGGTCCCCGAGTCGGTCCGGCTGGTGCTGCTGCGGATGACGGACGCGCTCGCGGCCGTCATGGACAACCGGCTACGGCCGCCGCGCCAGGGGGACGCGGACGATGGGCACGGGCTGATCGTGGACGGAGGCGGCACGGACCGCTGGGGCTCGCTGCTGGCCACCGGGGACACCGTGTTCGGCCGGCTCGCCTGGTGGCCTGCGGTGACCGGCACCGATGTGCGCACCCCGCTGCTGGCCGCGCTCATCCGGCCGTACCCGAAGAACGGAACCGCACCGGCCGTGTCCCGGCCGGCGAGCCGGCCGGCCCATTTCGCCGACGCGGGCATGACCATCCTGCGTGGTCCGGCGCGGATCTGGTGCCGCTGCGACGGCGGTCCGCACGGATTCCTGTCCATCGCCGCGCACGCGCACGCGGACGCGCTGTCCGTGGAGGTCCGGCACGACGGGGTGGACGTGCTCGCCGACCCGGGGACGTACTGCTACCACGGGCAGCCCGAGTGGCGGCAGTACTTCCGGTCGACGCTCGGCCACAACACCCTGCAACTGGACGGCGGTGACCAGTCCGTCTCCGGCGGCCCGTTCCTGTGGACCCGCCATGCCCGCAGCCGCGTCCTGGTCGCGGACACGTCCGACGAGGCGGTGGCCCGCTGGTGCGCCGAGCACGACGGCTACCAGCGCTCCGTGCACCGCCGCCGGGTGGAGCTGACGGCGGCGAGCCAGGAGCTGCGGGTGGTCGACGAGGTGCGCGGCCCGCGCCGGGAGGTGCGCCTTGCGTTCCACCTCGGCCCGGCGATCACCGCGGACCTGGTGGGCGACCGGGCGGAGCTCACCTGGACCCGGGACGGCGAGGACCGCTCCGCGGCGCTCGACCTGCCCGGGGAGCTGAGCTGGCAGGCGCATCGCGGCGAGAGCGACCCGCCGCTGGGCTGGTACTCCGCCGGCTTCGGACGCAGGGAACCCGCCACCACGCTGGTCGGCACCGGCTTCACGGACGGCGCGCAGGGGTTCACCACCGTACTCACGTTCCGCGGCTAGGGAGGACGCTTGGGCATCAAGTGGCGGCACCGGGCGCTGCCGGCGGCATCGCTGGCGGTGGCCCTGCTGGCGGCGACCGGCTGCGAGAACACGCCGAGCGCGCTGCCGAGGCCGACCGCTGCGCCGACCACGTCCGTGGCCCGCGTGTGCGCCAGGCCGGCGGCCGGGCCGGCGAAGGCGCCGGCGGGCGCGGTGACGGTCGACCCCGCGGTGGCCGGTGACCTGGCTGCGAAGACCAAGAGCAGCCCCCCGCACACCACGTTCTGGCTCCGGCCGGGCAGGCACCGGCTCGATCCGGACCGCTACGCCCAGGTCATCCCCAAGGAAGGGAACACCTACCTCGGCGCGCCGGGCGCGGTGCTCGACGGCCGGAAGACCAACCAGTACGCGTTCGGCGGCGGCGCCCGCGACGTGACCATCCGCCACCTGACCGTGCAGGGGTTCGTCGCGCCGCACAACGAGGGCGTGGTCAACCACGACTCGGCCGACGGGTGGGTGATCGAGCACACGACGATCCAGCACAACTCCGGCGCCGGGCTGATGGCCGGTGCCCGCCAGCAGGTCCGCGCCAGTTGTCTGCGCGGCAACGGTCAGTACGGCATGAACGCGTACAAGGCGCCCGGCCGGATCAGCGGCCTGGTGGTCGAGGGCAACGAGATCGTGGGCAACAACAGGGACGACTGGGAGCGGCGGCGGCCGGGCTGCGGCTGCGCCGGAGGTGTCAAGTTCTGGGCCGTCGACGGCGCCGACGTACGCGGCAACTGGGTGCACGACAACCGCGGACCCGGGCTGTGGGCGGACACCAACAACAACGACTTCCGCATCGAGGACAACGTGCTGGAGGCCAACGACGGTGCCGCGCTGATCTACGAGACCAGCTACAACGCGGTCATCCGGAACAACACGATCCGGCGCAACAACTGGGTCGACGGCCGCAAGCACGCCGACCGCGGCGACAACTTCCCGTTCGCGACCGTCTACCTGTCCGAGTCCGGCGGCGAACCACGCGTCCCAGCCCGCACGGACAAGATCGAGATCTACCGGAACGTGCTGGAGAACAACTGGTCCGGGATCACCCTGTGGGAGAACGCCGACCGGTTCTGCAACAGCCCGGCCAACACCTCCTCCGGCGCCTGCACGTTGCTCGTGAAGAACACCGGCCGCTGCGCCAGGCCGGGTATCGCCACCGCACCGCTCTACGCCGACTGCCGGTGGAAGACCCAGCGGGTGGACATCCACGGCAACCGCTTCGTGCTGGACAAGTCCGTCGTGGACTGCACGGTGAAATGCGACCGCATGGCGGTGCTGGCCAACTACGGCACCTATCCGGACTGGTCGCCGTACCAGGGCGACCTGGTGGCCGAGGCGATCACCCGCAGGCAGCACAACCGCTGGCACGACAACGTCTACGTCGGACCATGGAAGTTCGTCGCCCACGACCCGAGCCGGATACTCGACCCCGTCCAGTGGCAGGGCACGCCGTACCGGCAGGACGCGGGCAGTACCTTCCGCGCACGGGACGGTGGTTGAGATGCGCGCGGACCACACGTCGAAGTTCGTCGGGACGGCCTGGGGGCTGCTGATCCTCAACACGCTCGGCTCCGCCGGGGCGAAGACCATCGTCCCGCTGCCCCGCTCCCTCATCCAGATGGCCACGATGGGCGCGCTGGTCGCCGCGTTCGCGCTGGCGCTGGCCATCAACCTCCCGCTGCGTGTCCGGCCCAGCGCCTTCCTGTTCCTGCTCACCCTGCTGCTGGTGCCGAGCGTGATCTCCAGCGCGGACCTGGAGTCCGGGTTCGGCGCGCTGTTCCGCTGCGGCCGGCTGGCTCTCTTCGTCGGCACGCTGTGGCTGCTCAGCCGCTGGTGGGACGGCGGCCCGACGTTCGTCCGGCACCACATCCGGATGTACTTCGCGGTCCTCGGGTCGGTGGCCGCCGGCGCGGTCATCTCGCCGGGCGCCGCCATGCCCGAGCTCTACGGCGGGCGGCTGGTCGGCGCGTTGTGGCCGCTCACCCCGCCGCAGATCGGACAGTACGCGGCGGTGATCATCGGGCTCACCGCGCTGCTCCTGCTGGGCCGCCGGACCGACAGGACGAGCGCGGCGGTGGTCATCGTGCCGTCCCTCGTCCTGCTCGCGCTGACCCATACCCGTACGGCCACGCTCGGCCTGCTCATCGGGCTGGCGCTGGCGATCGGCTCGCTCGTCCTGACCAGCGCCGCCGCCCGCCGGTTCTTCGCCTGGGCGGTGCTGTGCGCCGCCGTGGCCGCGGTGGGGTTCGGCTCCGCGCTCCAGGCGTGGTTCCTGCGCGGGCAGAGCCAGGAGAACTTCACCAGCCTCACCGGTCGGGCCAAGGTCTGGGAAGCCCTGCTGGCAGCGCCCCGGACGACCTCGGAGTACCTGTTCGGCGCGGGCCTGGGCGACAAGTCGTTCGGCGGGCTGCCGATCGACAACAGCTGGCTGGCCGTCTACCACGAGCAGGGCATGACCGGCGTCGTCCTGGTGGCGGCGATCATCATCGTGTTGGGCGGCGTCGCGTTGCTGCGGCCACCGTCGCTGTCGAGGGCCTGCGCGATCTTCCTGATCAGCTACTGCGCGATCGCGTCGTACACCGAGGCCGGGCTGGGCGACGCCTCGCCGTATCTGCTGCATCTGACCGTGGCCGCCTCGCTGTTGGCGGCGCCTGCCGCGGCCACTCCCCTCTCGGCACCCGACGTCCCTCGACGACGCATCCCGCGATGGGCCCAGAGATCGGAGATGACCTGAGCATGCACGTCCTCGTGGTGCACAACCGCTACGCCTCGGCGCAGCCGAGCGGGGAGAACAAGGTCGTCGACCAGGAGGTGGCGCTGCTGCGCGGGGCCGGCCACCGGGTCGGGGTGTTCGAGCGGCGCAGCGACGACATCGGCGCCCGGTCCCTGCTGGGCAAGGCCGCGATACCGCTGCTGGTGCCGTGGAACCCGGCGGTCCGCGCGGAGCTCGCCGCCCGGCTTCGCGCGGAGCGGCCGGACGTGGTGCACGTCCACAACGTCTTCCCGCTCCTGTCGCCCGCGGTGCTGGCCGCCTGCGCCGACACCGGTGTGCCCGCCGTCGCCACGCTGCACAACTACACCCAGGTCTGCCCGCCCGGCACGCTGCAGCGGGACGGCCGGCCGTGCGCCGAGTGCGTCGGGTCCGCGCCGCTGCCCGCCGTGCGGCACGGCTGCTACCGCGGCTCCCGGCTGGCGACGGTGCCGCTCGCGGTGAGCCTGTCGGTCAACCGGCGGCGGTGGTGGTCCGGCGTGGAGCGGTTCCTCTGCATCTCGGCCGCGCAGCGAGACGTCCTGGTGCGGTCCGGCATGCCGGCCGAGCGGCTGGCGGTGAAGCACAACTTCGTGCCCGACCCGGCCGCCCGCCGGGAGGGCGCCGGTGAGCATCTGCTCTATCTCGGCCGGCTCGCGGAGGCCAAGGGCGTGCGGCTGCTGATGGCCGCCTGGGACGAGATCGCGGCAAGCGGCGGTGTGGGTGTGCCGCTCGTCATCGCCGGGACGGGGCCACTGGAGGCAGAGGTGGCCGCCTGGGCGGCGGACCGGGACGACGTGCGGTACGTCGGCCTGTACGACCCGGCGCAGTGCCGGCAGGCCATCGCGCGGTCGGTCGCCGTGGTGGCGCCCTCCACATGGCTGGAGGCGTTCGGCCTGGTGGTCGTGGAGGCGATGGCGGCGGGGGTCCCGGTCGTCGCCGCCGGTCACGGCGCCTTCGTCGAACTCGTCGAGGACGGGGTGACCGGGCTGCTGCACCGGCCGGGCGAGCCCGCCTCGCTCGCGTCCCGCCTGCGCCGGATCACGGCCGGGCCGGCGCGCAACCGGGAGATGGGGAAGGCGGCCCGGCGCCGTTACGAGCAGGACTTCAGTCCGGCCGTCGGGCTGGAGCGCCTGGTGGAGGAGTACCGCACCGCGATCGCGGGTCGGTCCGGCGGCGGGGACAGCCCGCCGCAGGTAGGGGACAAGAGCACTGGCTCGCTGCGGGGGCACTCGCGCGAGCGGGATGGGGGCAGTAAGTGACACGATGCCGACTCTGCGGCTCTTCGGCGCTGGCGAGCGTCGTCGACCTGGGGGCGACCCCGCCGTGCGAGAGCTTTCTCGCCGCGGACCAACTGGACCGGCCGGAGCCCGCGTACCCGCTGCACCTGCGGGTCTGCACCGACTGCTGGCTCGCGCAGATCCCTCCGCTGATCACGCCGGAGGAGACGTTCACGCAGTACGCGTACTTCTCCTCCTACTCGACCTCCTGGGTGGAGCACGCGCGCACGTTCGTCGCCGACGCCGTGCAGCGGCTGGGTCTGGGCACCGACGCCTTCGTGGTCGAGGTCGCGAGCAACGACGGGTATCTGCTGAGGCACATGGTGGACCGCGGCATCCGCTGCCTCGGCGTCGAGCCCTCGGTGAACGTCGGCGCGGCGGCGCGGGACGCGGGTGTACCCACGCTCACGGAGTTCCTGGACCCGGCCACCGGCGCCGCCGTCCGCACCGAGCACGGCCCGGCGGACCTGGTCGTGGCCAACAACGTGTACGCGCACATCCCCGACGTGGTCGGGTTCACCCAGGGGCTGCGTGCCCTGGTCGCCGACGACGGCTGGGTCTCCGTCGAGGTGCAGCATCTGCTGACCCTGATCGAGGAGAACCAGTACGACACGATCTACCACGAGCACTTCCAGTACTACACGGTCGCCTCCGCGATCCGGGCCCTGGCCAGCGGCGGACTCGCGCTCGTGGACGTCGAGCTGCTGCCCACGCACGGCGGCTCCATCCGGCTGTGGGCCCGGCCGGCCGAGGTGGCCGGTGAGCCGTCCCGGCGGGTGGCCGACGTGCTGGACCGGGAGAAGGCCGCCGGGCTGCAGGAGCTGTCCGGGTACGCCGAGTTCTCCGCTCGGGTGGCCAAGGTGCGCCGGGACCTGCTGCGGTTCCTCATCGAGGCGGCCGAGCGCGGCGAGACAGTCGTCGGCTACGGCGCCCCGGGCAAGGGCAACACCCTGCTCAACCACTGCGGCATCCGGCCCGACCTGCTCGCGTACACGGTCGACCGCAACCCCTACAAGCACGGCAGGTTCACCCCGGGCACCCGCATCCCGATCCTGCCGCCCGAGCGGATAGCCGCCGACAGACCGGACTACGTCCTCGTCCTCCCGTGGAACCTGCGGGACGAACTGATCGAGCAACTGTCCTTCGTGCACACCTGGGGCGGCCGGCTGGTCTTCCCGATCCCGGAACTGAGCATTGTCGAGGTGAAGTCGTGAAGGTCGTACTGTTCTGCGGCGGTTACGGGCTGCGAATGCGCAGCGGAAGCTCCGACGACATGCCCAAGCCGATGGCGATGGTCGGCCCGCGGCCGCTGATCTGGCACGTGATGCGCTACTACGCGTACTACGGGCACACGGAGTTCATCCTGTGCCTCGGGTACGGGGCCCACCACATCAAGGACTTCTTCCTCAACTACGAGGAGACGACGTCCAACGACTTCGTGCTGCGGGGCGGGCGCACCGAGCTGCTGTCCACCGACATCGCCTCCTGGACGATCACGTTCGCGCAGACCGGCATCGAGTCACCGATCGGGGAACGGCTGCGCCGGGTGCGGCACCACCTGGACGGCGACGAGATGTTCCTCGCCAACTACGCCGACGTGCTCACCGACGCCCCGCTGCCGGAGATGATCGACCGGTTCGCCCGGCGCGACGCCGGCGCGTCGATGATGGTCGTGCCGCCGCAGTCCTCGTTCCACTGCGTGGACCTGGGTGAGGACGGCCTGGTGGGCGGCATCACCTCGGTGAGCGACATGCCCCTGTGGGAGAACGGCGGCTACTTCGTGCTCCGCCAGGAGGTCTTCGACCACATCCCGGAGAACGGGGACCTGGTCGCCGACGGATGCACCCAACTGGCCAAGCGCGGACGGCTGGCGGCGTACCAGCACCGCGGCTTCTGGAAGCCGACCGACACCGTGAAGGAGCGGGCCGCGCTCGATGCCGCCTATGCCCGGGGCGACCGCCCGTGGGCCGTGTGGGAACACGGCGGCGCGACGGCGGGCGCGGCCTGCGGCAGGGACGGGGCCGGGGTGAGGACCGCGTGATCCGTCTCGGCGCCGGGCGCCTGGACCGGATCGTCGCGGTGGGCGCGCACTGCGACGACATCGCCATCGGCGCGGGCGGCACGCTGCTGACGCTGTGCCTCGCGCGGCCGGGTCTCCGCGTCGACGCGCTGGTGCTCTCCGGCGGTGGCAGCGAGCGGGAGCAGGAGGAGCAGGCCGCGCTCGCCGCCTTCTGCCCGGGCGCCGACCTGCGGCTGACCGTGCACAAGCTGCCGGACGGACGGCTGCCCGCGCACTGGGACGAGGCCAAGTCCGCGGTCGAGGAACTGCGCCTGCGGACCGAGCCGGATCTGGTCCTGGCCCCGCGTACCGACGACGCGCACCAGGACCACCGCGGTCTGGCGAAGCTGATGACCACCGCGTTCCGCGACCACCTCGTGCTCGGCTACGAGATCGTCAAGTGGGACGGCGATCTCGGCCGTCCGGCGGCGTACCAGCCGCTGACGCCGGAGGTCGCCGAGCAGAAGGTGCGGCTGCTGCAGGAGCACTACCCCTCGCAACGGCACCGGCCCTGGTACGACCGGGAAGCCTTCCTCGGGCTCGCCCGGATCCGCGGCATCGAAAGCCACGCGCGCTACGCCGAGGCGTTCGCCGTCACCAAACTCACTCTCGACCTGGGGGACTGAACCTTGCGCGTACTGCTGACCGGACACCAGGGCTATCTGGGCACCGTGATGGCCCCCGTCCTCGCGGCCTCCGGGCACGAGGTCGTCGGCCTGGACGCCGGCCTGTTCGCCGACTGCGTGCTGGGCCCGGCCCCCGCGGACCCGCCGGGGCACCGGGTGGACCTGCGCGACGTCACGGCCGACCACGTGGCCGGGGCCGACGCCGTGATCCACCTGGCCGCCCTGTCCAACGACCCGCTGGGATCGCTGGCGCCGGAGCTCACCTACGACATCAACCACCACGCCTCCGTGCGGCTGGCCCGGCTGGCCCGCGACGCCGGAGTGCGGCGCTTCCTGTACGCGTCCACCTGCTCCGTCTACGGCGCCGCCGGGGGCGACGACCTGGTGGCCGAGGACGCCCCGCTGCGCCCGGTGACGCCGTACGCGGAGTCCAAGGTGCGGGTGGAGGACGACCTGCATGCCCTGGCCGACGGCGACTTCAGCCCGGTGTTCATGCGCAACGCCACCGCCTTCGGCTACTCACCCCGGCTGCGCGCCGACATCGTGCTGAACAACCTCGTGGGCCACGCGCTTCTGTCCGGTGAGGTGCTGGTGCTCTCCGACGGCACCCCCTGGCGCCCGCTGGTGCACGCCGCCGACATCGCACGGGCCTTCACGGCCGCGCTGACCGCGCCGCGGGACGCGGTGCACGACCGGGCGTTCAACATCGGCAGCGAGACCAACAACGTCACGGTCGCCGAGATCGCCGAACAGGTCGCCGAGGCGGTGTCCGGTGCGAAGGTGGTGATCACCGGGGAGAACGGTGCCGATCCGCGGTCGTACCGGGTGGACTTCTCCCGCTTCCGCGCCGCCGTGCCCGGCTTCGACTGCGAGTGGACGGTGAAGCGGGGCGCGCTCGAACTCGCCGACGCCTACCGGGAACACGGCCTGACCCGGGAGGGCTTCGAGCGACGCTTCACCCGGCTGGCCGTGCTGCGCGCGGCGTCCGACGCCGGCGCCGTCGACGACACCCTGCGGTGGCGCCGATGACCACGGCGGGCGAGGAGATGTACGAGCTGGTGGAGCGGCTGTACCCGCTGTGCCGGAGCATCACCGGCGACGGTGTGCGCGCCACCCTGGACATCGTCGGCGAGTACGTCCCGCTCCAGGTGCACGAGGTGCCGACCGGGACGCAGGTGCTCGACTGGACGGTGCCGCAGGAGTGGAACATCCGGGACGCGTACATCGCCGACACCACCGGGAACCGGGTCGTCGACTTCGCCGCGTCCAGCCTGCACGTGCTCGGCTACAGCGTGCCGGTGTCGGCGACCATGCCGCTGGCCGAGCTGCGCGGACACCTGCACACCCTGCCGGAGCACCCGGCCTGGGTGCCGTACCGCACCAGCTACTACAAGCCGGAATGGGGGTTCTGCCTGTCCCAGGAGACCCTGGACGCGCTGCCGGACGGCGAGTACGAGGTGCGCATCGACTCCACACTCGCCGACGGCCACCTCACCTACGCCGAGCACGTGGTCCCCGGGCAGGTCGCCGACGAGGTGATCGTCTCCTGCCACGTCTGCCATCCGTCGCTGGCCAACGACAACCTGGCCGGCATCGCGGTCGCGACGTTCCTGGCCCGGGCCCTGGCGGAGCGGACGCCGTACTACACCTACCGGTTCATCTACGCGCCCGGCACCATCGGGGCGATCACCTGGCTCGCCCGCAACGCGGAACGGACGGAGCGGGTCAAGCACGGGCTGGTGCTGGCCTGCGCGGGCGACCCGGGCCAACTGACGTACAAGCAGAGCAGGCGCGGTGACGCGGAGATCGACCGGGTGATGCGGCATGTGCTGGCCTCCTCCGAACGCCCGCACCACATCACCGAGTTCACTCCGTACGGCTACGACGAGCGGCAGTTCTGCTCACCGGGCTTCGATCTCGGCGTGGGCTCGCTCAGCCGGACCCCGTACGCCGGTTACCCCGAGTACCACACCTCGGCGGACAACCTGGACCTCGTCTCCCCGGAGGCGATGGCGGACACGCTCGCCCTGTGCCGCGAGGCGTTCGCCGTGCTGGACGGCAACCGGCGGTACGTCAACCTCAGCCCCTACGGCGAGCCACAGCTGGGCCGACGTGGGCTGTACGACTCGCTCGGCGGCCGCAGCGACGCCAAGCAGGCCCAGATGGCCATGCTGTGGGTGCTCAGCCTCTCCGACGGCGAGCACAGTCTGCTGGACGTCGCCGAGCGGTCCGGGCTGTCGTTCGACACCGTCGCGGCCGCGGCCGGCGCCCTGCACGGCGCCGGGCTGATCAAGACGTGACGCCGATGACCACCGAGGAGGAGAAGGCGACGAGCCCGGCCGGATCCGCCCGGCGGGCCCTCGTCGGCCGGCTGTCCTGGGGACTGGCCGACCAGGCGGCCTCCAGCATGTCCAACTTCGCGGTGGGCATCTACGTGGCCCGCTCGCTGGGGGTGACCGCGTTCGGCGTGTTCAGCCTCGCCTGGGTGACGTACGGCGTGGTGCTCAACGTCTCCCGCGGGCTGGCCACCGATCCGCTCGTGGTGCGCTTCAGCGGCGTACCGAACGCCTCATGGCGCGGGGCGGTGGCCCGGTCGACGGGTACCGCGCTCGGCGTCGGTACGGCCCTCGGCGCGGCGTGTCTGGTGGCCGGGCTCGGCCTCGGCGGCCGCGTGGGGACCGCGTTCGCAGCCCTTGCGGTCATGCTGCCGGGGCTGCTGCTCCAGGACGCCTGGCGGTTCTCGTTCTTCGCCGCCGGCGCCGGACGCAAGGCGTTCGTCAACGACGTCGTGTGGGGCGTCGCGCTCGTCCCGGCCATGGTGGTGGCGGCCCGCGTGGGCAGCGTGGCCGCTTTCGTGCTCGCCTGGGGCGCGTCCGCGACGGTGGCGGCGGGGTACGGCTGCGTCCAGTCCGGCATCCGGCCCCGGACGACCGAGGCCCGCGGGTGGCTTCGCGAGCAGCGCGACCTCGGCTACCGGTACCTGGTCGAGAACGTCAGCCTCAGTGGCGCGAGCCAGCTGCGGGCGTACGGGCTCGGCGCGATCGTCGGGGTCGGCGCGGTGGGTGCGGTGCGCGGCGCCGAGCTCCTGCTCGGCCCGTTCCTGGCGGTGCTCATGGGGCTTTCGCTGGTCACCGTCCCGGAGGCGGCGCGGGTGCTGCGGCAGGCCCCGCGTCAACTGGGCAGGTTCTGCCTCCTCCTTGGCGGGGGCCAGGCCGCCGGCGCGCTGCTGTGGGGCTCGGCGCTGCTGCTGATGCCCGGCCGGCTCGGCGAGCTGGTGCTCGGCGGCGTCTGGCACTCCGCCTCGCAGCTCATCGTGCCGGTCTCCCTCGGCGTCGCGGGCGCGGGCCTCGGCACCGGCGCGGCAGCCGGGCTGCGCGCGCTCGGCGCGGCCCGGCGCAGCCTGCGCTGCCAGCTGTTCGCCTCCGCCTGCTATGTCGGCGGCGGGCTCGGCGGTGCGGCCGCCGCCGGCGCGGTCGGCTCGGCCTGGGGCGTCGCCGCCGCGACCGTCAGCGGCTCGGCCGTGTGGTGGCTGCAACTGCGGTCCGCCCTGCGCGAGCACCACCGCAATCCCATCCCCGAAGTGAGGACCTCATGACCGCCCAACCCAGGCTGAGCATCGGCCTGCCCGTGTACAACGGCGAGGAGTACCTGGCCGAGTCGCTCGACGCTCTGCTCGGCCAGACCTACGAGGACTTCGAGCTGCTCATCTCCGACAACGCCTCGACCGACGGGACGCAGGACATCTGCCGCGAGTACGCGGCTCAGGACTCACGCATCCGCTACCTCCGTCTGCCCCGGAACATCGGCGCCACGCCGAACCACAACCGTGTGCTCGCCGAGTCCCGCGGCGAGCTGTTCAAGTGGGCCTCGCACGACGACCTGTACGGCCGGGACCTGCTGCGGCGCTGCGTTCAGGCGCTGGACGAGCGACCGGACGTGATCCTCGCGCACACCGGCCAGGCGGTCATCGACGGCGACGGCCAGGTGAAGGTCCCCTACGAGTACGGGCTCGCCACCGACTCTCCGCACGCGCCGGAGCGCTTCCGCAGTCTGCTGTTCGAGCCGGGTGGCGACGACTTCTACGGGGTGATGCGGGCCGACATGCTGCGCCGGGTGAAACCGATGGACAGCTACCACCACGCGGACCGCACGTACGTCGCCGAGATCACTCTGCACGGGCCCTTCCACCAGGTGCCGGAGCTGCTGTATTTCCGCCGCGACCATCCCACCCGCGCCGAGCGGGCGAACCCCTCCAAGCGCTCCCGGTGCGTCAACCTGGATCCGCGCCGGGCCGGCTTGCTGCACCCGACGCCCCGGCTGCTCGCCGAGTACATGTGGGGCTTCGTCGCGGCGGTCCGGCGGGCGCCGTTGTCCCCGGCCGACCGGCGCGCCTGCTACCGCCACCTGGCCGCATGGGCGACCAGCCGGGTCCGGCCGGGCGCCGGCGAACGGGTCGAGGACCGCGCCCCGGTCGATCCGGCCCTGCTCACGGTCTCCGTCGACGCGCTCGTCGCCGGCCGCGAGGGGAGGCGGACATGAGGCCCGCGAACGAGACTCCGGTGCGCGTCGGGGTGTTCGGCCTGCTCGGTTCCGGCAACCTCGGCAACGACGGATCGCTCGAAGCGGTGCTCGGGTACCTCCGCGCCGAACACCCGGAGGCGGTCGTGGACGCGCTGTGCGGCGGACCCGAGGCCGTGACGACCCGGTTCGGGATCCCCGCGACGCGGCTGCACTGGTACCGCGGGGAGTACCGGACCGCGTCGCGTGCGGGCGCGATCGTGGCGAAGGGCCTGGGCAAACTCGTCGACGTCTTCCGCACCGCTGCCTGGGTGCGCCGGCACGACGTGGTGATCGTGCCGGGCATGGGCGTACTGGAGGCCACGCTGCCGCTGCGGCCGTGGGGCTTCCCGTACTCGCTGTTCCTGCTCTGCGCGAGCGGCCGGCTGCTGCGCACCCGGGTGGCGCTGGTCAGCGTCGGCGCCGCGGCCATCGGCAACCGGCCGACCCGGGCCCTGGTGCGCTGGTCGGCGCGGCTGGCCGCGTACCGGTCCTACCGGGACGCGCAGTCCCGCGACACGATGCGGGAGATGGGCGTGGACACCGCGCGCGACGAGGTCTACCCGGACCTCGCGTTCTCCCTGCCGACGCCGCGGCCGGGCGCGCCCTCGGACCCGTCGGCCCCGCCGGGCCCGGTATGCGTCGGCGTCATGGACTTCCACGGCGGCAACGACGATCGGGCCCGGGCCGATGAGATATACCGGCGCTACCTCGACGGGACGATCCGGTTCGTCCGCGCGCTGGTCGATGAGGGCAGGGCCGTCCGGCTGCTCACCGGTGACGAGTGCGACGCGTCGGTGGTCGCCGCGATCCTCGACGCGGTGGACTCGCCGCTGGTCACCCCTGCCGAGCCGTCCTCGCTGGCCGACCTGATGAAGGAGATGGCGGCTGCCGACACCGTGGTGGCGATCCGCTACCACAACCTGATCTGCGCATTGAAGACCGGCACGCCAGTGCTCGCGCTCAGCTACGCGGCGAAGAGCGACGCGCTCATGGACCGGATGGGTCTCGGCGCGTACTGCCACCCGGCTCGTGAGGTCGACGCGGACCGGCTCCTCGAACAGTTCCGGGCGCTGGAGAAGCGATCGGCACAGCTGCGGCAGACCCTCACCGAGCGGAACGTGGCCGCGGCCCGGCAACTCGAGCACCAGTTCACCGCCTTGACCGCGGCGCTGTTCCCGGCGACCGGTCAAGCCCACGATGTACGGGAGGCCTCATGAAAGCGATCGACGTCCCTGAGATCGCCGGCGCGTATCTGTTCGAGCCGACGCCGTACTCCGACGAGCGGGGCTTCTTCTGCCGCACCTTCGACGCCGACGTGGTCCGCTCGGTGGGCCTCGACCCGGCCGCCTTCGTCCAGGACAGCGTGTCCCGCTCGGTCCGGGGTGTGCTGCGGGGCCTGCATCTGCGCTCCGGCGCGGGTGAGGCCAAGCTCGTGCGGTGCTCGTACGGGGAGATCTTCGACGTCGTCGTGGACCTGCGCCCGGACTCGCCGACCTACCGCAACGTGGCCGTCTTCGAGCTGTCCGGCGAGACGCAGGCGACCTTGTACATCCCGGCGGGGTGCGCGCACGGCTTCCAGGCGCTGAGCGAGACCGCCGACACCTCCTACCGGATCGACCGCCCGCACGATCCGGCCGAGGACGTGACGATCGCCTTCGACGACCCGGAGCTCGCCATCGCCTGGCCGCTGCCGGTCACATCGACGTCCCAGCGGGACCGAGGGGCGCCGAGCCTGGCCGAGGTCCTGAAACAAAGAGAAAGTTGAGGTTGCCGTGGTCAACGAAGACACCGAGACGTTCCTCCTGCCCCGGTCACGAGAGGCGAACGAGCGGCTGCACGCCCTGATCCCCGGGGGCGCGCACACCTACGCCAAGGGCGACGACCAGTACCCCGAGAACCTGGCCCCGGTCATCAGCCACGGCCGCGGTGCCCACGTGTGGGACGTCGACGGCAACCGCTACATCGAGTACGGCTCCGGTCTGCGGTCGGTCAGCCTCGGTCACGCGCACCCACGCGTGATCGAGGCGGTGCGGCGGGAACTCGACCGCGGCAGCAACTTCGCCCGGCCGTCCATCATGGAGGTCGAGGCCGCGGAACGCTTCCTGGCCACGGTGCCGACCGCGGAGATGGTGAAGTTCGCGAAGAACGGCTCGGACGTCACCACGGCCGCGGTCCGGCTCGCGCGCGCCGTCACCGGGCGGTCGCGGGTGGCCGTCTGTAGCGACCATCCGTTCTTCTCCGTCGACGACTGGTTCATCGGCACCACGCCGATGTCCGCCGGTATCCCGGCGGCCACCACCGAGCTCACCGTGGCGTTCCCGTACGGGGACCTGGCCGCCACTGAGGAACTGCTCACCCGGTACCAGGACGAGGTGGCCTGCCTCATCCTCGAACCGGCCGCTCACAGCGAGCCGCCGCCCGGGTACCTGGCCGGCCTGCGCGAGCTGGCCGACCGGCACGGCTGCGTACTGATCTTCGACGAGATGATCACCGGTTTCCGCTGGTCCGAGGCGGGCGCCCAGGGCCTGTACGGCGTCGTCCCCGACCTCTCGACGTTCGGCAAGGCGCTCGGCAACGGGTTCGCCGTCTCCGCTCTGGCCGGGCGCCGCGACCTGATGGAGCGGGGCGGGCTGCGGCACTCCGGCGACCGGGTGTTTCTGCTGTCCACCACGCACGGTGCGGAAACGCACTCCCTGGCAGCCGCGATGGCCGTGCAGACCACCTACGTCGAGGAGGGCGTCACGGCGCGGCTGCACGCCCTCGGTGAGCGGTTGGCCGCCGGAGTCCGCGAGGCCGCGGCCGGCATGGGCGTGGGCGACCACGTCGTCGTCCGGGGCCGGGCCAGCAACCTGGTCTTCGCCACCCTCGACGAGAACCGGCAGCCGTCGCAGCGGTACCGCACCCTGTTCCTGCGCCGGCTCCTCGCGGGCGGGGTGCTGGCGCCGTCGTTCGTGGTGAGCGGCGCGCTCGACGACGCCGACATCGACCGCACCGTGGACGTGGTGGCCGAGGCGTGTGCGGTGTACCGGAAGGCGCTGGACGCCGCCGACCCCGCCGCCTGGCTGGGCGGACGACCGGTGAAGCCCGTGTTCCGCCGCCTGGCCTGACGTGACGGTCAGCGGCGCTCCCGCTGACCGACGTCGGCCTTCCAGTCCGCCGTCCGGTCGACCAGCCACGCCGTCGCCGGGACCACCGCCAGCGCGGTGCACCAGCCGCCGAGGACGTCGGTCGGGTAGTGCGCGCCCAGGGCGACCTGCGCCCAGCCCATGGCGGCGCCGGCCAGCAGCGCCGCGGCGAGCACGAGCCACGCGGCGGCCGTCCTGCCGAGGCCGAGCCTGCCGGTCGCCAGCAGCGCCACCACGAGGGCGAGCGCGGTGAGGAAGGCGGTGTGTCCGCTCGGATAGGACAGGTTGTCATCGCCGTGGATGGTGCGTCCCACCAGGTACTTGAGCAGCGTCGTCGTCCCCACGGCCATGCCGACGCCGACGACGGCGAGCACCGCTGCGCGAGGACGCCGAAGCAGCAGGCAGACCGTCACGGTGGCCACGACCAGCGTCGCCGCTCCCACGGGCTCCCCCAGGAAGTCCGTGGCCAGAGCGATGCGCCGCCACGGCGGCCCCACACCGTCCACCGCCGCCGAGATCCGCGCGTCCACCGCGCCGGGTTCGCTGTCGTCGGCGTACAGGACCCCGAGCACGACGACCACCAGCGCGGCGAGGGCCGCCATCAGCCCGGACCACGCGCGCAACGACGGGGACAGCGCCGCGGGCGCCGGCGGGCCGGTCACACCCTCACCGTGTCCGGTCGGCCCGCGGTGCTGTGCCGTGACCGGCGGAGGGTGTCCCGGATCTTGGTCCTCTGAGGCACGGTGAGCGTACGGCCCTTGATCCGACCGATGGACAGCCATGAACCGGCGGCCTCCTGTTTCCCCTGTTCCAGGCCCTCTTGAGGACGGCCCGGCCTGCTTTCGGTGACCTTCACGTCTGCCATGCGCGGCAGTGGTTCACGCCCCCGTCGGACACGGCAGTGTCTTCGGCTTCCGTCGGCGCCGACTCCCCGCCGACGAGCCTCCGTCGGTGTCCTACCTGGCCCGTCCGGGAGCCATCAGCCTGTGCGGCCCCGAACTCGCCGGCCTGTCCATCACCCTGGTCAAGGGATCGGAATCAGTCCCTGCTTGTCACCCTAGCCAACTATGCGGTCGCGGCACACCGTCGTCGGAAAGTCCACCCGTCAACGCTCCGCGAACTGTGGTTCCGGGCCGCCGCTCCCTTGCTCCCGTCAGTCCCGACGACGCTGTGCCGACCGCTACCGCGACGGAGAACCGACCAGGGGGCCGTGGCGGTGAGCGGCGTCGGCCTCGTCTCCTGGAACGGGACCCGCAGGTAGCGTCTGGCGCCGTCGGTCCCGAGTGAGGGTGAGAACCCCGTGGTGGGCCGGGCCCGGCACGGCTTCGGGGTGGGCGGCTCCCGGGCCCGTCCCCTACCGGCAGTGCGCCGGACGCCGGACCCGCTGCCCCCTGTGCTTCGCCCGCTCATCCCTCCGGCCGGGCAGGTCGCGCCCCGGCTGGGTCCGCCCGTCCGTTTGGACCACCGACGGAAGCCTTTCCGGTGATTCACACCGGACTCGTGCCGACCTCATGTGCCAGGGCGGGTACGCCGTCCCCACACGACACGGCCCCGCGAACCATGAGGAGACCAGCCATGTACGCAGTGGTCCGGCGGTACGAAGGAGTCACCGACCCCGCCGAGGCAGGACGCAGGGTCAACGACGAGTTCGTGCCGCTCCTGCAGGAGGTCCCAGGCTTCGTGGCCTACTACTGGGTCGATGCAGGCAACGGAGTGATGGTGTCGACGGGCGTCTTCCAGGACCGGGCCGGCGCCGAGGAGTCGACCGACAGGGCACGGCAGTACGTACAGGACCGCCTCGCCTCCCTGCTCCCCCAGCCGCCCCAGATCACCGCGGGTGACGTCGTCGCCCACTCGTAGCACGGAACTTGTAGCCTTGCCACATGGTGACCGCGACTGTCCGTGAGTGGCACGAAGAGGAAGGGTGGGGTGTGCTCGACTCCCCCGAAACACCTGGCGGTTGTTGGGGCCACTACTCTCACATCCAGATGGAAGGCTTCCGCACGCTGTCGCCGGATCAGCGGGTGGAACTCCGCTGGGAAGCCCCTGGCTTCAAACAAGACGGGTACGGCTATCGAGCGGTGACCATCGTGCCCCGGCAGACCTGACATGCCCCGGTCGCGCGGCTTTCCGCAGGGAAAGGGTTGCCCGTGCGCACGGCGGTGAAGCCGCCTTCGGAACGTCCGGGCAGCGACGCGACGTGGCGGCGCCGAGTGCCCCGAGCCAGTGCCTGGATCCCGGCGCCGGTCACCAGCACGTCCGCACGCCTGTACTCAGATCCTGCGTGCCGAGCAGTCCGCGCAGGACCGCGACGCGTTCCTCCGCGAGCGCCGCGCCGTCCTGGAACAGCGAGTTGCGTCGCTGAGCCGGGCCATGGACGTCCTGGACGAGAAGATCGCCTACCACGGCTGAGCGCGGGGAGCCACGCTCGCGGCCGTCATGTGTGTCGGCCCTGCCCGAGCGACCCGGAAGTTGCGTGAGCCCCGGCCAAGGCGCGGATGAGGTTTGTACGTCATGCCCGGGTGCTCGACGAGCGGCCCGGCGGACTCCCGCCGCCGCGGAAAGCGGCGGGAGTCATGAGCGGGTCAGGCATGGAACTGGTTGGCCGGGACCGGGAGTCCGTAGTGTTCGCGCAGGGTCGTGCCCTCGTACTCCTCGCGGAACAGCCCCTTGCCCCGCAGGATCGGCAGTACGTGCTCGGCGAAAGCCGCGAGGCCCGACGGCAGGGCGGGCGCCATGATGTTGAAGCCGTCCGCCGCACCGCCCTCGAACCAGGTGATGATCGTGTCCGCGACCTGCTCGGGCGTGCCGACGAACTCGAAGTGACCGCGTCCACCCCCGAGTCGGGAGATGATCTGTCGGACCGTCAGCTTCTCGCGCGACGCGAGATCGATGATCAGGTCGGAACGGCTCTGCGAGCCTTCCAGCTTCGGCCTGGCGAGGATGAAGTCCGGTAGTGCTTCGTCGAGTTCGAAGACCGACGGCTCGGTCTCGAACACGGCGGCCAGCTGACGCAGCCCGTACTCCGGTACGCGCAGCTCGTCGAACTGCCTCGCGAGCGCCCGTGCCTCCGCCTCGGTCGAGCCGATGTACGGGACGATGCCCGGCAGGACGATCACACCTCGCGGGTCGCGCCCGGCGGCCCTGGTCCGTGCCTTGATGTCGGCGTAGAAGGCGGCGGCGCGTTCGTACGTCGTGTGGGCGGTGAAGATCGCCTCGGCATGGCGGGCCGCGAAGTCCTTGCCGTCCTCGGAGGAGCCGGCCTGGACGAGCAGCGGGTAGCCCTGCGGCGGACGCTCGACGTTGAGCGGGCCGGCCACCTTGAAGTACCTGCCGTCGTGTCCGAGGCGGTGCAGACGCTCGGGGTCGGCGTAGCGTCCCGTGGTCCTGTCCGCGACGACGGCCTCGGACTCCCAGCTGTCCCACAGCCCCTTGGCGACCTTCAGGAACTCGTCGGCACGGGCGTAGCGTTCGGCGTGGCCGGGGCGGTCGGACAGGCCGAAGTTGGCGGCCTCGTCCGCCCCTGCCGAGGTGACGATGTTCCAGCCGGCGCGGCCGCCGCTGACGTGGTCGACGGACGCGAGCCGGCGGGCGAGGTTGTACGGCTCGTTGTAGGTCGATGAAACGGTCGCGATGAGGCCGATCCTGCTGGTCGCCTGGGACAGCGCGGTCAGCAGGGTCAGCGGTTCGAGCTGGCCCGGCGGCCGGAACTCGCCGGTGCCGATGAGGGCCGGGCCGTCCGCGAGGAACAGCGAGTCGAACTTGGCGTTCTCGGCCAGCTGTGCCAGCTCGATCCAGTGCCGCAGGTCGAAGTCCGCCCGGGGATTGCTGTGCGGGAGCCGCCACGCCGCCTCATGGTGGCCCGCTTCCATGAGGAAGGCGTTGAGGTGGAGCTGCCGCCGTGTCGCGCTCATGAGGTGACCTTCAGCTCGGAGCTGTCGTAACCGGCCGGGAGGAGGTTGTCGGTGATCGACTTGACGTCGACCTCCTTGGTGATCTGCCCCGCCTCCAGGAAGGTGTCGGCGAGCTTCTGCTCCAGCTCGATGTCCGACTGCTCCACCGGAGTCACCCGGTTCGAGTAGGCGGCCAGGGACGCCTTGGCATCGGCCAACGGGATGCCCTGCTCCTGGGAGAGCGCCCGCGCGTACTGGTCGGGGTGCTTGACCGCCCAGGCGAACTCTCGCGAGAGCCGCTTCAGGACGTCCGTGAGAGCCGCACGCTTGGTCTTGTCCTTCAGCGACTTGTCACTCGCGACGTAGTAGCTGCTCGTCTGGTCGATGGGCGGGAGGCCCTTCACCAGGACCCGGGCGCCGTTCTTCACCGCGATGGCCGACTGCGGGTTCCAGATCGACCAGGCGTCCACCTTGCCGGTGTTGAACGCCGTCGCGCCAGCCGCCGGGTCGAGGAAGACGAGCTCCGCGTCCTTCGGGGTGAGGCCGACGCTCTTGAGCGCGTTCAGGGCCAGACCGTGGGCCGAACTGCCCTGCGGAACGGCGATCCTCTTGCCCTTGAGGTCGGCGGCCGTCCTCAGCTTCGAACCCTTCGGCACGATGATGTTCTCCACGGCCTGGTCGGGTGTGAGCGAGCGGTTGACGGCGACGATCTTGAAGCCGTACTCCTTCGCGGCCCCGGTGATCGGCGGTACGTTGCCGACGCTGCCCAGGTCGATGTCGCCCGAGGCGGCGGCCTGCACGAGCGGCGGGCCGTAGGTGAAGCGGGCGAACTTGACCTTGTAGGGCGCGTTGTCGAACACGCCGGTCAGCTTCGCCAGGGCCTCGCTGCCGTCGCCGCCGTTGTCGCCGATGGTGAAGGTGTACTTGCTCCATTCGGGGTGCTTGGCGTCGCTCGCTTCGGCGAAGTTGCTCAGCGGCGCGGCGGTGTCCGACTCCGATCCGCAGGCGACGAGGGTACTCCCGAGGGCGAGCAGGCCGACGAGGCCGAGGACTCCGGTGGTTCTGATGCTCATGAGTTGTCGTGCTTTCTGTGCTGGGTGAGGGTGTTCGGAGGGGTCAGTGCCGGCCGGCGATGCCGAGGTCGTCCAGGAGCCGGGCGCGGAGTTCCTCGCGTGCGGCGCTCGCTTCGCGGTCCGCGGCGGAGAGGTGAACCTCGTGCGAGGTGCTGATGCGGCCGTTGCCCATGACGACGATGCGGTCCGCCAGGGCGATCGCCTCGTCGACGTCGTGGGTGACGAGCAGCATGGCGGCGTGGTGCCTGGTCCGCAGCGCGCGGACAAGGTCGTGCATGCGCAGCCGTGTGATGGCGTCGAGGGCCGCGAACGGCTCGTCGAGCAGTACGAGTTCGGGCTCCGAGACCAATGCGCGCGCGAGCGAGACGCGCTGGGCCTCCCCGCCGGAGAGTTCCTTGGGCCAGGCTTTCTCTCGGCCCGCGAGTCCGACTTCGGCGAGTACGTCGCGGGCGCGCTGTTCCGCGTCGGGTCCGTGCAGGCCGAGTGTGACGTTGCGCAGGACCCGCTGCCACGGCAGCAGCCGGTCGGCCTGGAAGACGATCGCTCGCTTCGCCGGGACCTCCACCCGGCCTCCGTCGGGCCGGTCCAGTCCGGCGAGCAGACGCAGCAGGGTGCTCTTGCCGCAGCCCGAGGGACCGAGCAGGATCACCAACTCCTCGTCGGCGATGGTGAGGTCGAGGTGGTCGAGCACCACCCGGTCGCCGAACCGGCGGACCACCTGCTCGACGACGACCCCGGTCCGGCGACGGGGCTCCGTCGCGATCGTGCTGCTCATGACGCCTCGTAACTGGGTCGCCACCGCAGCAGCACCCGCTCAAGAACCCGGACGAACTGGTCGGCGAGCAGACCGAGGAGCGAGTAGATCACCAGCCCCACGAAGACCTGGTTGGTCTGGAGATAGGTCTGCCCCTGAGTGATGAGGAAGCCAAGTCCCGTGTCGGCGTTGACCGTTTCGGCGGCGACGAGGCCCAGGACGCTGTAGGCGAGGGAGAACCGGAGGCCGACGAGGAACCCGGGCAGGGCTCCGGGCACCAGCACGCGCGTCACCAGGCGCCAGGTGCCCGCGCCCGTCGTGCGCGCCATCTCGATCAGCCGCTGGTCCACGCCCCGAATCGCGGCGAACAGGTTGAGATACATCGGGACGCCGGCTCCGAAGGAGATCAGCAGTACCTTCGTGAGTTCGTCGATGCCGAACCACACGATCATCAGCGGCAGCACCGCAAGGAGAGGGATCGTGTTGAGCACCTGCACGACGCCGTTGAACAGGTACTCACCGCTGCGCAGCAGACCGCCGAGCACTCCGGTGACGATGCCCGCCGTCAGCCCGATCGCGAGACCGATGCCCGCCCGCTGCAGCGAAATGGCCAGGTCCGGGCCGAGGACGCCCTGTTGCCACAGGTCTACCGCGGACTTCACGATCGACGTCGGCGCCGGGGCGTAGGTCTTCGTCACCACTCCCGCCCGTGCGAACACCTCCCAGGCCAGAAGGATGACGACCGGAGTCGTGTAGATGCCCAGCGGCCAGCGCAGGCGCTCGCGGAGCGTATGGAGCGTCGTCCGGCGGCGGGTGTCGCGAGGCAGGAACACCTCGCGTTCGCGCACGCTCGTCGGCTCGGCGTCCTCGCCCTTGGTGACGGCCGGTGCCTTCACGCTGAGCTCGGTCATACCGCGACCTCCAGCACCTTGCTGTAGTGCGAGGCGTCGCCGACGAGTTGCTCGCTGCGGCGGGCGTCGACACCGACCGGCACCTCTCCCGCGACCGTCACCCGGTTGAGGCGGCGCGGGTGGTCGTCGTAGTTGTCCACTCCGTAGTGCTGGGTGATCCGGTTGTCGAAGATCAGCAACTGGTTCGGGGACCAGGTCCAGCGCAGGATGTTCTCCGGTCGCGTCACGTACGACTGGAGGACACGCAGCAGATCGGCCGAGTCGCTGCCCGGCAGGCCGACGATCCGTTTGGCGAACCCGCCGATGAACAGCCCGCGTTCGCCGGTCAGCGGATGCACCCGCACAACCGGGTGTTCGGCCTCGTAGGGCGTCGAGACGAAGACACGGTCGTACTCCTGTCGCCGCGCCGTCGTGGCCGAAGGGCGGGCGTAGTCGTACTGGTTGGTGTGCACGACGCGCAGCGTGTCCGCGAGGGCGCGCAGCGGTTCGGGCAGGTCGCGGTAGGCCGCTGCGGCGTTCGCGATGAGCGTCTCACCGCCGTAGGGCGTCGCCACGATGGACCGCAGCGTGGTGAGTTGCGGCGGGTTGACCACGAAGGTGACGTCCGCGTGCCACTCGTTGGCCTTGGACGTCTCGCTGTCGACGGCGAGCACATTGGTCGTGCCGTCCGCGGCCGGCACGTTCGGGTGGGCGGTGGTGAGTTCGCCGAACCACCTGGCCACGCGCTCCTGACCGGCGTTGTCGAGGCTCACGTCGTCGAACACGATCGCCTTGTGCTCGCCGAGGGCGTCTCGCAGCGTCCTGATCGTCGAGGGGTCGGGCGGCGCCGTCAGGTCGACGCCGTCGACGACCGCGCCGATGCGGCTGGTGAGCTTGCGAAAAGACACAGGCATGAGGAGGTCCTTGTCGTGGAAGTGGGCGCACCACCGGGTGCTGACGAGCGAAAGCGAGAGGGAACGGTCGGCTCGCGGGGGACGGCCACGCCGCTTCATCGGCCTGAGACGGCCGGCGGCCTGCCCGTTGCTCATCGGCCGCGTCGGCCCGCCCGAACAGCCCCCTCGCCCGTGCGATCCCCGGTGCCGCAGGCACTTCTCCCCGTGGCCGGGAAGGAGAGCCGTACGAAAGGGTTGGAGAAGGAGGGGTTCAGGAGACGGATACGACGATCCCGCAGGGCGGCACCGCGTCACGGGCGGCTTCGCGCCGCCGCTGCCCGGCGCGCACCATCGGGGCACACCGGCTGCCGACCACGCGCAGGGTCAGCGACAACAAAACGCGCTGGAGACGTGCGCCAGATCGATGTGGCGCCGCCTGGTCAGATCCACGCGCGGCTTCATGGGACGGGAGTTCAGCAGACCTCCACCCCATTGGTCAAGAACGTCCAGGACGGGTCTTGCATCGCGGACACGGTTCCGGCGCGGCGAAACGGGCCGAACCGGTCTGCGCCAGCGGGCGGGCTCCGATGCCGACGAGGGTGAGCGAATCGCCGGAGCCCCGCGTCGGCGCCTCGATCATCGAGTGGAGCGACATCTGTCGCAACGGTGCACCGGTCAGCGGTCCACTGCGGGCAGGCGGGCCAGGCCAGTGCCGAGCATGATGCGGTCGACGGTCTCGTACAGGGCGCTGTCGGCACCGATGACGGTCTCGTGCCCGTCGGGCAGCAGATCGCGCGGCCGGTACCAGTCGCGCAGTTGCGTCTCGTCGACGTCGTCGGCGATCGGCTTGGTGGCGTGCCGGGCGAGGGTTTCGTCGAACGGTACGTCGAGGTAGTAGCCGTGGGTCGGGCCGCGGTGGTCGGCACGGAGCCGGGCGAGCATGTCGCCATAGCGGTCGGCGTAGAGGATGCCTTCGACCACCACATGGAAGCCGGCGTCCAGGGCGTAGCGGGCCGTCAGGTCGATCAGGCCGATGTTCGCGGCGCCGGGCCGGTCGCGTTCGCGGAGCACGACGCGGCGTAGGTTGTCCTGGCCGACCAGGGCCAGGCCGCGGCCGAACCTCTCGCGCAGGCCCGCCGCGACGGACGACTTGCCCGAGGCGCTGTTGCCGCGCAGTACGACCAGCCGGGTTTCTTCAGTTCCCACCATCACGGCCCGCACGCTACCGACGGCCAGTGACATCGACGGGGGCACTGTCCGGCCCCGGCAGCGCCGACGCCCGGACCGGGGGACGATGCGCTGCGGCGAGACAGAATGGTCCCATGATGAGAACCCCTCGTCTTCCCGAGGCCCCGGCCCGGAAGCCCGATCTCGACGACGACTTCACAGCTGCGACGCTGGCAGTCCTGGGATGCCTCTCACAAAGGCCGCCCGCGATACGGACCAGTAACGGTCCGTGCCTGTTGCATTCGCAGAGCGTTCCCCTTCCGGAACGCCCGGCGTGATTGTCCTGTGTCCCTGCCGCCAGCGGGGTGAGGGCATGCGGGGCATCTGTCGGTCGAGGGTGTGTCCCGGATCCGGTCGCGGGGCGGCTGCAGGTCCGGATCCGGTCGCGGGGCAGCTGTAGGTCCGGATCCGGGGTGGTCTGTGCCGTGGCGGGGCTACTTCACGGCACCTGCGGTGAGGCCGGGGGTGAGGGAGCGCTGGAAGATGAGAGACAAGACCATCGCGGCGGCCCCTGTCCGCAGTTGGGGTCGGGCAGCGAGCGTGTCAGCCGGGTGCGAGCCGCTCCCGAGTCCCCATGGGGACGACGGTCGCGGGGAGTTGAGAGACTCCACACCACGGGATCTTGGGGAACTCTGGGGTCGGCACCGTTGTCTCTGGCGGGTGTCGCACTCGGCGCCGGCGGGTCGATCTTTGGCCAGTACCTCGTGTCGCGAGAGCAACGGGTGGTCGCGGACCAGGGGGTGATGGCCGCGCGGCTTCTGTGACGCCGGCTACACGCCGGTCCCAGGGTCGGTCCGGTCCTGGTCGAAGGTGTGCATCAGCAGGCGTGCGGCGTCCGCGGCCTCACGCGCCGGCTCGGGGGTGCCGGAGATCGCCGCGGTGGTGATCGCTCCTTCGGCGAGCAGGGTGAGGTGCCCGGCCAGCGCGACGGGTCGCCCGGAGGCTGCGACCAGGCCGGCGAGGTAGTCGCGGAAGGCTGCCTTGTGGTGCCGGGCCTGGTCGGCCACTTCGGCCGAGATGCCGCCCAGTTCGCCGAAGGAGTTGATGAAGGCGCATCCTCGGTAGTCCGGCTCCGAGAACCACTTGTGGAGCCAGTCGAACACCGCCAGGAGCTGTTCGTCAGGGCTCGTGTGCCCTGCGACGTAGTCGGAGAGGGCCTGTCGCCACCGGGTGTCCCGGCGGCGCAGGAATGCCAGCACGAGTGCCTCCTTCGAGGGGAACAGCTGGTAGAGGCGCTTGAGGGACACCCCGGCGGCGTTGCGCACCGCGTCCATTCCCACGGCCTGGATGCCCTGGGCGTAGAAGAGCTCCTCGGCCGCCTCGAGTACCTGCCGCTCGGCTGTTTCCTGATCCAGCATGTCCGCCCCTTGCACGGAGAACCATCGTTCTCTACTCTACCGGACAGGATGGAGAACGAGCGTTCTCCCGTGGGACGGGTTCACCGGTCCGGTGAACCGAGAACTGAGGAGCCGACATGACCGACACGACCCGCCCGCCGGTGCCGCCGTTCACCCGGGAAACCGCCATCGAGAAGGTCCGCCTCGCCGAGGACGCCTGGAACTCCCGTGACCCGCAGCGGGTCTCGCTGGCCTACACCGTCGACTCCCGCTGGCGCAACCGGTCCGAGTTCGCCACCGGACGCGAGGCGATCGTCGCCCTGCTGAAGCGCAAGTGGAACACCGAGCACGAGTACCGCCTGATCAAGGAGCTGTGGGCCTACGACGGCAGCCGCATCGCGGTGCGCTTCGCCTACGAGCACCGCGACGACGCCGGCAACTGGTACCGCTCCTACGGCAACGAGAACTGGGAGTTCGACGGGCAGGGCCTGATGCACACCCGTCACGCCTCCATCAACACCCTCCCGATCGCCGAATCGGAGCGGAAGTACTTCTGGCCGCTGGGGCGCCGCCCCGACGACCACCCGGGCCTCAGCGACCTCGGCTTCTGACCGCTGCCGCCTCCCCCACCGCCACACGCCTGGCCGGCGCGAACCGGGCGGCACCCCTGCTGGTCCGGTCAGGACTGCTCGACGGCGGCCTTGATCCGTCCGGCGAACGCGGGTGCGTCCTTGCGGGCCGCGACGAGGGCGAGGGGGGCCAGCAGCTTGCCCACCCCGTGCCCTTCGAGGTCGTTGTAGACATGCAGCCGCGTGCGGTGGCCGTCGTCGAGCGGATCCAGGTCGTAGCCGCCCTCGGCGGCGGTGACCAGGTTCTTCGACTGCTCCTCCCACCGGATGCGGTGCGGAGGGTCGAAGGCGCTGATGCGGAATTCCCGGTCCGTGGTCATCCCGGCGTCCTTGACCTTGCTCCGGTAGACGGTGCCCACATCGGTCGGCCCGTCGGTGGTCCGGGTCATCGACTGGACGCGGGGACTGAACTTGCGGTCGTTGTCGCCGTCGGCGAGGAAGGCGAACACCTCCTCGATCGGGCGGTCGATCTCCACCGTCGCCTCGAATCGGCCCATGATCAGCTCCTTGTTCGTACCCCGAGAGGTCCGCCTGGTCCTCTCCAGAGTCGCAAGACCAGCGCCGCCAGGCCACAGCAGACGTCGGAGCGCCTGGCCGGGCGCTCACGCCCGAGGGGTCGGCAAGCCTGTCGGGCGAGGTCCTCGAATGCCTCTCGCGTCATCGTTCCCCGGACGGTCAGGACCTCCCCGGCAGGCATGTCCGCGAGTTGTCGGGCGTCAAACGTCACTGAGGCGTTGTAGACGGTAGGAGTCATCGGGATCGCCGAACGCGAGCTCGTGCGAATAGCCCGGTCGCGGAGTCTGCGGACCACGGGTCTCGGCCGCGTATCGCCGGGGCCGCCCACGCAAAGCGCCCGGCTGGGAAACCCCAGCCGGGCGCATGCACAAACTGCTCGCGGCCTCATCAACACGACCACGTGTTGCGGACCCCTGGAAGCAGCCGTCGGGGGACCCCGTCTCAACTGGAGCCCGTGCCAAGGCTCGTCAGGGCCTCAGCCGTGGGCGGGGGTTCAGGGATTCAGGGGTTGATGGTGAGGGCCACGTCGTCGATCACGAAGGACGTCTGGTACCAGTTGTCCTCCGTGCCCGTGAACTTCAGGGTGACGCTCTGCCCGGAGAAGGCGGACAGGTCGTAGGTCTTCTTCACGTAGCCCTCGTTCGCGTCCAGGTTGGAGAACGAGGCGACAGTGGTCGCGTTGGCCTGGACCGTCAGCTGGTCGCGCACCGAGGTCATGGCCTCTTCGGTGTCGATGTGCTGCCAGTACGTCAGGCTCGCGCCGCAGCCGGCCGGGATGGTCACCGTCTGGGAGAGGGTGTCGGTGTGGGTGGAGCCGTAGCCGACCAGCCACGCCCTCCACGAACCGGTGTGCGCCGGCTGGACGGAGTAGTTGTCGATGACGCCGGGCGTGGCAGTCCACACGGTCCTACCGGACTCGAAGCCGGGGTTGCCGAGCAGCTGCTTCGGGTCGCAGGGGCCGGGCGTGTAGATCTTCCAGGTGAACGTGGCGGTGCCGGTGGCGTTGGTGGAGTCCTTCGCCGTGACCGTGACGTTACTGGTGCCCAACGTGGTGGCCGTGCCGGAGATCAGGCCGGTGGAGGCGTTGATCGACAGGCCCGCGGGCAGGCCGGTGGCCGAGTAGGTCAGCGGGCCGGGGTTGGTGCTGGTGGCCTGGATCTGCAGGCTCGCGGCGGCGTTGACCGCCGTGTACTGGCTGCCCGGGTTGGTCGCCGTCACGCCGAGGACGATGCGGGGGCCGACGTTCACGGCGGCCCAGGCGTTGGTGGCGTTGTTGTAGGTGGGGCTGTATATGCCGTAGAGGTCGGCGGCGGCCTGGAGGGTGGCGGTGCGGGCCTGGGAGTAGGTGGTGGTGGAGGTCATGTAGGTGGTGAGCGCCCGGTACCAGATCTTCGCGGCGGCGTCACGGCCGATCGCGGTGACCGGAAGTCCGTCGTAGGTCGGGGAGTTGTAGCTCACGCCGTTGACCGTCTTGGCGCCGCTGCCTTCGGAGGCCAGGTAGAACCAGTGGTTGGCCGGGCCGGAGGAGTAGTGGACGTCGATGTCGCGGAGGCCGGGGTACCAGAAGTCCTTGGACGCGCCGTCCTTGCTCGGCTTGTCCATGTAGCGCAGCGGGGTGCCGTCGCCGTTGATGTCGATCTTCTCGCCGAGCAAGTAGTCGCCGGCGTCGTTGGCGTTGTTCGCCCAGAACTCCACCGCGGTGGCGAAGATGTCGGAGGTGGCCTCGTTCAGGCCCCCGGACTCGCCGCTGTAGACGAGCTTGGCGGTGTTGGACGTCACGCCGTGGGTCATCTCATGCGCGGCGATGTCGATCGAGGTCAGCGGCTTGGCGTTGTTCTCGCCGTCGCCGTAGGTCATGCAGAAGCAGGAGTCGTCCCAGAACGCGTTGATATAGGCGCTGCCGTAGTGGACCCGGGAGTAGGCGGCCACGCCGTCGTTGCGGATGCCGTTGCGGGCGTGCACGTTCTTGTAGTAATCCCAGGTCAGCTGGGCGCCGTAGTGCACGTCCACGCCGGCGGTCTGGGCGTTGGCGGGCAGGCCGTTGCCCCAGACGTCGTCGGCGTCGGTGAACAGCGTGCCGGTGCCGGAGCGGCCGCCGTTCAGGTTGTAGGTCTTGTGACCGCCACGGGCGGCGTCGTTCAGGGTGTAGCTGCTGCCGGATTTGGCGGTGCCGATGGTGACCTGGCCGCTGTACTGGCCGGTTCCCGTGCCGTTCTTGACACCCTGGTACTCGAAGAGCTTGGCGCCGGTGGTGGCGTCGGTGATCACGTGCAGCTCGGAGGGGGTGCCGTCGTGCTGCAGCCCGCCGACCACGGACTCCCAGGCGAGCACCGGCTTGCCGGAGCCTGCCCAGACGACCTTGCGGACCGACTCGGCGGTGGGGGCCTTGGCGCCCTCGGCGCCGGCCCGGACCAGGGCGAAGGCCTTCGCCGACTCGGCGCTCTTGGCCGCGGTGGTGGAGGCGACGGTGATGGTGGCCTTGGTGGCCTTGGTGACGCTCTTGACCGTGCCGCTCGCGGCGGTGTGGACCACCAGGTCGCCGCCGAGGACCGGCAGGCCGGCGAAGGTGCGCTCGTAGCGGGTGTGCACGCTGCCGTCGGCGTCCTTGGTCACCGAACGGGGCAGCAGCGCCTCCTGCCCGCCCAGACCCAGGGCCTTGGCGGTGGCGGCGCGGGTGGCCTGGGCGTCGGCCAGCAGTGCCGCGCGCTCGGCCGGGCTGAGCTGGAGGGGCAGGGCGCCGGAGCGGGCCTGCGGCGTGGGCACCGGGGCCTGCGCTGTGGCTACCGGCGCCTGGGCCGGGGTGCTGGCGCTAGCGTTGCCGGGGAGCGCGACGGCGACCATCGCGGCGCCGGCGAGCAGCGCGCCCGCAGCCAGGACCTTGGGGGGGAGAAGACTCAACGGAACTCCTTGTACGGCGGCCGAGGGTTGAGGCCTGTGAAAGCCGGCTGAGTGGGTTGTGAGCCGGCCGGTAGAGCTGTGGAGCTGGTAACCCCCGCGATTTCCGCAGGGGTTGGTGCCGTTACTCATGCGCGTAACACGCACGAGAACTGACGCAAGGTTGTCAGATCTGACCCGTTCATGTCACTAGCGCGCACGAAATGTTGACGATCATGCAACACCCGGAGGGTCTCAACGGACCCCGCGGAGGCGGCCGTCCGCCCCGACCGCACGGTCGCATCGCGCTCAGGGGTGTCAACCGGCCGCACCCCGAGGCGCCGCCCCGCCGCCCCGCGGCCCTGGGTGGGGGGCCATGCACATGCAGTGTGGTTCGCCAGAATTTCTGAGGGCAATTCAGTTCCGGTCCCTGGCGGGGTGGTCGGCGACGGACATGACGATCTCGTCGGCGGTCTTGGTCCAGACGAAGGGACTGGGGTTTTCGTTCCAGGTGTCGATCCAGCTGCTCCGGTCTCCAGCGCAGTTGGAGATGGGCTGGATAAGCCCCGCAGCTCGGGTTCTGGCCGATCTTGCCCGTCTTGGGGCGGGGCGTGCGCTGCTCGGCTCGGCGATGGGCTGCCCGCGGCCGGTAGGCCCAGCAGGAGACGTCCTGGCGCAGCTGGCATGCCGGTGCGGCGTATCGCCCGGCTGACGGTCGACGGGCTGCATCCCGCACGCTCGGCCGCCTGGTCCAGACGGGCGATGCCAGCCTCGTTGTCGTGCGCGCTCGCGGCCAGGGCCACCACGCCGATGATCAGGCCCATTACGTCCACGGCGAGCCCACGCCTGCGGCCGGGCGTCTACTTGTTCGCGTCCAGTCCCGTCGTCTTCTTCGGCACCCCGGCCGTCACGCGGACGGACTGGGTGTCGATGATCACCAGGGACGGGTCCTCTGATCGTCTGGACCGCTCCCGCACCTGGCAGCGCAGAATCTTCTGGATCCGCCGGTCGAGGCTGTCCCGGCGCCACAGGATGAAGTAGGAGAACACCGCCGACCAGGCCGGGAAATCGTGCGGCAGGAGCCGCCACTGACAGCCCGTCCGGTTCTGGTGGAGCAGCGCGTTCACCACTTCACGCAGGTCACAGGAGCCCGGGTCCCCAGTCGCCGACCGTGCCGTCCAGCAGACGTGAGCACGACCGTCACTCAGCAGTGGGCCTGCGGCCCTGCTGACAACGCCTCCCGCTCGCGTCAGGGGCCACCGGTTCGGGGGCCGGGCAGACCGCACGTCCGGCACTCCGGCGGACCGTCCATGGTGGTCACGCACACTCGCACCCGGTGCCAGGAGGGCTGCCGCGTGACGAGGACGTGCCGGGCCAGGCCCTGGACGAGGAGCAGCCCTCGCCCGTGTTCGTCGTCCGCGAGGTCGGGCGTGCGGCGGCAGACCCGGTCGCCCGAGTCGATGACGGTGACGTGCAGCGGGCTGAGCCGCCCGAGTGCGAGTCTGACGGTCAGGTCGCTGCGACCGTGGAGGGCGGCATTGCCGGCGAGTTCACTGACGATGATCTCCGCGTCGTCCAGCACCTCACCCCGGAAGCCCCAGTTCCCCAGAACGGACCTGGTGAACCGGCGAGCCTGGGGGACGCTGGCGGCGACCGCGGGAAGGTGAAGGGACGACCGCAGCGTGGGAGGGGGAGCCAGACTGCTGATACCCGTTTCGGGACCGGATACGGGGAAGGTGTTCATCCGTTGGAACATCGGAGCCACCTCGTGAGTCTCGCCGGGGTGGCTGCAACGAAGTGGCGTTGGCTGACGGGTATGGGAGGCATCGGGGATCTCCCGTGGATCGTGGCACTGTGGGGACGTTCGATGATCTGTTGGTTGTTCTGCGCCTCCGTCGCCGTTTCCTGTGTGCTGACTGTGGGCCGTGCGGCCCGCCCGGTCGGGGCGGGCCGCACGCTTTCGTGCTGTGACCGCGGCGATGTTCGTCTGTGACGCCGACGGGGATCGGGTCAGTGGGACGGGCAGGCCGCTGTCAGGTCGGTGCCGTCATGTGTGGCGACCGCTGCCCTCTTGGTACGGGAGTAGAGGGAGAATCGCACCACACCGGAAAGGGTTCCGGTGGTCAGCATGAAGCCGTGCATGCGGTCTGGACTGTCCGCGATCCTGATGCGCGTACCGGCGAACGTCTCGTCTCCGTTGAGTCGTCGCTGCGGGATCAGTTCTCCCTCGCCGAGGAGGAGTTCGTCGGCCTGGAGGATCGCGACAGGGTGGCCGTCACGGGGTGAGAAGTCCACCGTGAAGTTGTGGCCGGCCGCGATGAAGGTGTCCTCGTCGAGCTGGAGCAGAAGGCCGTACCCGACCGCCTCGCCGTCGAGTCGCTCGCTGTGGACGCGGATCACGAAGTCATAGCCGCCGAGGGCGAGTGCCTGCTCCTCTCCGGACACCACCCGGAAGCCACGGATGCGGTCCCGGACCTGGGCTCGGAGAATCTCCTTCTCGAGCGCTGCCAGTTGGGTGTAGGTGCGGCGGACGTCGAGGGTGTCCTTCTCGTGGAGGGAGTCGAACCCGAACGGTGCGACACCGATGGCACCGTACTTGCCGATGGCGAGGAAGGTGTGGGAGACACCGTGGCTGTCCGCGCGCATCTCGGGGACGAAGAAGGTGGCGTTCGTGTCCGCGTATCCCTTGAAGGGGATCTCGAAGTCGCCGAAGTAGACGTCCGGCGCGAGGAATTCGATCGCGGGCGCGGCGAGCTTCCAGGCGAAGTCGACGTGCGGGAGGGGGCCGCCGCTGGGGTACACGCCGGGGGTCTGGCCGCCTGCGACGGCCAGGTCGTTCGGGTTCACCTCGTCCGGCACGCTGGAGTCGAGCCACGCGTTGGTGAACAGGGGGACGTCGTGTCGCTGGAGACCGGCCGCGGCGACGTATCCGGCGTACAGCGCGTAGTGCCAGGCCATGAAGAGTTCTGCCTTGCGGTCCTCGTCCCCGTCCAGGTCGCCCCAGCTCGGGTGGACCGAGCCGGCGGGGGCGGAGACGTGCGGCGAGGCCTTTTCGCGAAGGGCCTTCAGCAGCGTGGCGGGCACGGGCGCTGCCCAGGCCGCCAGGGCGTCCGGGCCGTAGGAGCGGGCCGGGCCGAGCAGGCCGAGCTCGTTCTCCACCTGCACCATGATCACTGTTCCCGAGCGGCTGTCCGCGTGCGACAGGTGCTCCATGAAGGCGGCGAACGCGGCGGCGTCGGCATCCCGGTTGGCCGCGCTGAACGGGCTGAGGTTGTCCAGCGTATGGCCCGCCTCGTCGGTCTGGAGGGGGAACCGCTCGGAGTCGAGCTTGACCCAGGACGGCGCGTAGCTGGACGAGCCGTTCTTCCAGCTTCCGAACCACAGGAGCACGAGCTTCAGACCGTGCTGGCGGGCGGCGACCAGAACCGCGTCCACCACACTGAAGTCGAACTCCCCTTCCCGCGGTTCCACCATCTCCCAGCTCACCGGGGCGAGGACGGTGTTCACTCCGGCGTCGACGAACTGCTGCCACAGGGGCTGGAGGTATTCCGGGCTGGACGCTGTGGAGTTGTGCAGCTCGATACCACGAATCAGGTACGGCTCGCCGTTCACCAACAGCTGGCCGGTCGTGGGATCGATCGTGTGGTCGGACAACGGGGCTTCCTATCGATGAGAAGGGTGTATGCGCGTTACCGGGTGTGGCGGCGGCCGGCGGGGGAGGAACCGGCCGCCGCCGGTCTGTTACTGGCCGAACTGCTGCTCGGCCTTCTCGACCGCGTCGGCGTAGGCGGCCGACGCGCTGTCGCCGTTGGTGGCGGCGTCCCGGATGGACTGCTGGAAGATCCCGTTGATCGCGTCCGTGTCGACGCCCTTCAGGATCCGCGGTGCCTTCTCAGAGATGCCGGCCAGAGTGGAGGCGGCGGGCTGGTCGCCGTAGAAGGCCTGCGGCTTGGTGAGATCGGGCGACTTGTACGCGCCGAGCGAGGAGGGGAAGAGACCGTTCTTCGTGTATCCGGTGGCCTGGTTGGTGGCGTTGGTCAGCCAGATCGCCACCTTGGTGGCGAGCGCCGGGTCGGTCGAGGTCTTGGGGACCATCAGCATGGAGCCGTCGGCGGCCGCGTATCCGTCAGGCGTCGCGGTGGCGACACGCCACTCGCCGGACTGGGCCTTGGCGGCGGTCTGGAGGCCGGCACCGCCCACCCACGGAGGCTGGAGGAAGCCGACGATGTCCTCGCGGCTCAGGCCGGAGTTCCAGTCGTTGGAGTACGCCGTCACGTTCGCGCACAGACCGCTGGACTGGAAGTCCATGGCGCGCTCCAGGGCGGTCTTGCCGATGCTGTTCTTGATGTCGGGCTTGAGCTCGTCGCCCGACTTCTCGTAGAAGCCGAAGCCCTTCGACCAGGTCTCGTAGTAGAACAGCAGACCCGGGTCGTCGCAGGCGAACTTGCCGTCGGCCTTGACCTTCTTGGCGAGGGCCCGGTAGCCGCTCCAGGTGGAGACGAGACGTCCGACGGCTTCCGGGTCGGTGGGCAGGCCGGCCGCCTTGAAGGCGTCGGCGTTGTAGTAGTACGCGAGCGGGCCGACGTCGATGGGGACACCGAGCTGCTCGCCCGAGGCCGTTCTGCCCAGGTCGACCTTCCAGCCCAGGTACGTCGCGGCCACCTCCGGGGTGAACCCGTTCTTGCTCACGTCCGTGAACTTGCTCGCCGTGGGGGCGTAGCGGATCGGGTCGGCGGTGACGATCGACGGCAGGTTCTTACCGGTGCGCAGCGCCGCGCCGAGCTTGGTGTCGACGTCGGCCGTCTTGATGAACTTGATCTTGGCGTCCGGGAAGGCCTTCTGTGCTCCGCTGATCGCGCTGTCGGCGAGCGATCCGGGACGGTACAGGATGGTGACCTCGTCGGAGCCGGAGCCCGCGTCGCTCGAACACGCGGTGAGCGCGGTGGTGAGGAGACTTGCGGCCAGCACTGACGTCAGCAGTTGCTTCGTGTTCATGATTTTCCAGTTCACAAGGGTGGATGGGGGTGAAAGGTGAGCTCGATTCGGGGCGGCAGGGGCTTGGGTCAGCCCTTGAGTGCCCCGCTCGCCGCGTTCTCCAGGACCGTTCGACGCAGAATGAGGAACAGCACCAGCAGCGGGATGGTGGCGACGAGGGTGCCTGCCATGACGACCGAGTAGTCGGTGGCCCCGTAGTTGCCGGTCAGTTGTTGCAGGGCGACCGGCAGGGTGAACTTGGTCGGGCTGTTGAGCACCAGCAGGGGCCAGAGGTAGTCGTTCCAGGTCCACATGACCTGGAAGATGCCGAAGGCGACCAGGGCGGGCCGCATGCAGGGCAGCGCCACGCTCCAGAACGTCCGGAGGAATCCGGCACCGTCCATACGGGCGGCGTCGACCAGTTCGTCCGGCACATTGGTCTCGGCGGCCTGACGCATCCAGAACACGCCGAACGCGGTGACCGCGCCGGGGACGATCAGCGGCAGGAAGGTGTCGATCCAGCCGAGATCTGTGTAGATCTGGAAGCTCGGCACGATGGACACACCGGTCGGGATGATCAGTGTGATCAGCAGGATCGAGAACAGCAGGTTGCGACCGGGGAAACGCCGTTTCGCGAAGACATAGCCCGCCAGCGCCGCCAGGAACAGCTGGATCGCGGAGCTGAGAGCGGTCAGCAGAAGCGAGTTGACGAAGGCGCGGGCGAACTCCGAGCCGGCGGTGACCTTTTCGAAGTTCGCGAAGAACTGGCTGCCGGGAACGAGGCGCGGAGGGCTGGCGAGGATGTCCGAGGTGGAGTTGGTCGCCATGACCAGCAGCCAGTAGAACGGGAAGGCGAAGACGAGGACGCCCAGGACGAGGATTGCCTGGCTCGCGACGCGTGCGAGCCGAAGGGGGGGTTGAGAGTTGCGGGACATGAGGCTCACCGACCTCCGAAGGATCTGCGCAGGAAGCGGTTGTTGACGAGGGCGAGCAGCACGAGCGCGATGAAGATGACCCAGCCGATCACAGCGGCGAAGCCGAGGTCGGGCTTGACGAGCTGGATCGTGCCGGAGCTGCCGATACCGCCCAGATACTCGTACTGGAGCAGCATCATCGTCAGACCGCCGTTGTTGGGGCCGCCGGGGCTGCCGGTCGCGCTGAACAGGACCTGCGGCTCGGTGAAGATCTGCAGACCCGCGATGGCCCCGGTCAGGGTCACGAAGACCATCGTCGGCGCCAGCAGCGGCAGTGTGATGGAACGGAAGACACGGACCGGGTTGGCTCCGTCGATCTGGGCGGCTTCGACCACGGACCGGTCGATCGCGGCGATTCCGGCCATGAAGAGGAGCAGGAAGAAGCCGAAGCCGCGCCAGATCACCATCAAGGCGATGACCGCCTTCATCTTCCAGGGGTCGGTGAGCCATTCCTGGGCTGGTAGGCCGAGGGTGTCGAGGATGTTGTTGACGAACCCGTACTTGTCCGCGAAGAGGGACTGGAAGACGATCGTGACCGCCACGACCGATGTCACCTGCGGCAGGAAGAACGCCGTCTGGTAGAAGCCGCGGAATCTCAGGCGCGGCTGCGACAGCATCGCCGCGGCGATCAGTGCTCCCAAGACGACCGGAATCTGCCCGAACAGAAAGATGAGCACCGTATTGCCGGCTGCCGTGACGACATCCGGGGTGTCGAACAATCGTGCCCATTGGTCCAGTCCGACGAACTCCGGGTCGCTGATCCCGTCCCATTGCAGTGTGCTCAGGTAGAGGGCATACAGCAGCGGGATGACACCGAAGGCCGCGAACAGGACGAAGAACGGTGCGATCGACGCGTAGTCGCGCCAGTGCTTGACCAGTGCGTTCTTCAGACGGTGCCATCGTGAGGAGTCAGCGGTGCCCGGCGGATTCTTGAAACGCTGAGAGCGTCTGTGTTTCGACGCCTCAGCCCTCGAGGTCGGCATTGAAATTTCCTAACATTTTCGCCCTTGTTCGGCTAAACAGGACGTGAACGTTCACGGGTCGCACGTGAGTAGCCCAGGTTGCCTCATGGCCTACTCGACGAGCCTTTCTGTTGCTGCGTTAAGAGCCGCCGTCGCCTGCGTCACCTCCTCCTGCGTTGTCGCGTCGAGACGGGCGTCCCGCGCCGTGCGGATGGCTCCGGAGAGCTCCGCGGCGGCACGGCCGGCCGGGTTGGTGGCCGTCGCCCGGTCCAGGACGATCTGCGCCGCCGCGATCGCCACGTCGAGGGGGGTGCTGTTCAGCCTGTACTCGATCTCGACCTTCCTGAGTCCGTCGAGTACGTAGCTGTTCTGCATGAACAGGCGCCAGAGGAGGCCGCTTCGGTGGTTCTCGATCGACACCAGGGCGGCGCCCTTGTCGAGCGCGAACTCCTCGTCCGAGACCCACGCGGGCTCCGCGTCGAAGTTCACCGCGTTCAGGAATCCGTACGTGCCCCACGCCTCGGGGTAGTTGTAGTAGCAGTTGTCCAGCACTCGGGTGACCGACTCGGGGTCCATCGCGAGGGATCCGCCGGCGCCGTCCGGGGAGACCGTACCGTCGTTCTGGTGCTGGTCGTTGGCATAGCCGGAGGGCGGCGCGCCGAGCGCCGAACTGTAGCTTCCGTTCGGAGTCATCGACGCGCTCATGCCCCACATGTCGGGGCCGAACGTCCGGAAGTTCGCGTCCTCACGGGTGGCGTATTCCTTGTGTGTCCTGGTGGCCAGGACGGCGTTCCTCCACCAGTCGACGCCCTTCCTGTCCTTCGAGTTGCGGAAGTCGGCGAAGATCTCCGCGAACTGGTACGTGAACAGCGATCCGAACCACGTGTTGATGAAGGTCGGGTACGTTTCGCCGTAGGTACCCTCGTGTCGCTCGAACGCGTAGAACATCTCCGGAGGGACCGGGTGCGTCGGCGAGCCGGCGCCGAGCACGTACATGAGCTTCGCCTCCGACGACCAGGACCAGAAGTACTTGAACTCATCGGTCTCGTCGAAATAGCTCATGTGGTAGAGATTCGTCTGCGCGTCCCGGAAGGAGGCCCAGTCGACTCTGCGGTAGAGCTCCTCGGCCTTGGTCTTGACCTCGCCTCCGAAGTACTCGCCGGCGACGATCACGCCGTTGAGCATGAGCTGCGTGTCGATGAGGCCGACTTCGCTCCGGCCCGCGTCGTCCCAGTAGTACACCGTGCCGTCGTCGCGGTTGTAGTAGTGGTACAGAACGCCGTACCGGTGTTCCAGCGACAGGAGGGTGTTCAGCGTTCCGAGCGCGCGGTCGTAGGCGGCCTCGCGCGTCACCCATCCTCGATCGGCACCGATCACCAGCGCGGCCAGGCCGAAGCCGGTGCCCGACGTGCTGGTCGGCTCGGGCCTGCCGGTCCGCTCGGTGATGAGGCCGAAGCCCCCGCTGTCAGGGTCGGTGTTGGCCAGCTCCCAGAAGTAGTCGAAGCTCTTCCTGGCCTCCAGGTCGAGGACGGATTCGTCCCGCGTGACGGTGCCCCTGACGTGCAGTGCGGAGACCGCCGTCGCGGTGTCCCTCGGCACGGTCACACGAAGGAAGCGGATGTGGTGCGCACGCAGCCGCCTCTTGACCTCGGAGTCCCGGGCCGGTCCACGGAACTTCACGGCCGGCACCCAGGTGTGGCCGTCCGAGGACACCTCGATGGTGTATCGATCGACCTTCGCCGGGTTCGTCCACATGATCTGGACACTCTGGAGCTGCGCCAGGCCGGCGAACTCCACCTTCCACCAGCGGACGTCCCCTTCGCGCTTGGTCCAGATCTTGCGGCCGGCGGCGAGGTTCCTCGCTGCCGAGAGGGCTCCGAGCACCTTCAGCCGCTGGATACCCGACTTGTAGCTGTCGTGCGCGGACGGCACGAGCAGCCGGACGAAGCGCACCTTCTGCGCGCTGACCTTGTTCCTGTTGAGGCTCTTGGCGGTGGTGGTGAGCAGGGACGTCCACTGCTCGTTGTCGGGTGAGACCTCGACCTTGTACGGACGGCGCGTGCCGAAGTCGCTCCACGCGACCTCGACGCCGCTGACGTCGAACTCCTGAAGCAGGTCGACCTTGTACACATAGGGGTCGCCGTAGCTCAGGAACTCGAAGGCTGTGGAGTCGGAGCCGTCGTTGCCCTGCTCGCGGTCGTCGTAGGCTGCCGCGTCGTTCGTGTACGTCGGCTTCGACAGTGCCGCGTTTCCGCCGTCCTGGCTGCCTTCGGAGGGCCGGCCGAGCACTTCGCAGGCGCGCAGCCCCGCCCACCAGCCTCCGGCGCCGACGAAGTTCACCCGCACGTAGCGCACGCCGGTCGCGGTGACCGTGTCGGAGTACGGCTGGGACGTCGAGGTGTTGGTGGAGCGGTCGACGATCCGGGTCCACGCCTGCTTGTCGGCCGAGGCCTCCACGGTGAACTGGTAGGCGGCGACCGCGGCCTCCCACCGGGTGCGGACGGTGTTCAGATCGTGCGGCGCACCGAGGTCCACCATCCACCACTGCGGATCACCGTCGGCCGCCACCCAGGTCGACTCCTGGTTTCCGTCGTTGGCCGCGGCCGCCGCGGAGGAGTTCGACGACGCGGAGGCGGGCTTGTTCAGCGCGACATCGGTCTTGGGCGAAAGCGTCCCGAGGACCTTGAATTCGCTGAAGCGGGCCTTATGACCGTCGTCCACACCGATCATCCTGAGCCTGACGAACATCACGTCCGACTCGGTGAAGGAGGCCGACTGCACCTTCGAGCGCGCGGTGTTCGCGGACCTGTCGACCACGGCCTTCCATGTCGCCTTGTCGGCCGACACCTCGACGACATAGTCGTACCGGACGCCGTCCTCGGCCCACGTCACCTCGACACCCGTGACGTCGTACTTCCCCTGGAGGTCCACGCGCCAGTAGAGGCCGTCGGCGGTCCACTTCGTGCCGTCCGAGCCGTCGATCGCGTTGGCGGCCTGATCGCCGCTGGACGCGTAGGCGATCTTCGCCAGCGCGACATCGCTTCCCGCGTGCAACTGCCCGAAGGCCTGGAAGTCGCAGAAACCCGCGACATCGGCACCACTCACGGCCAAGATGGTGACACGGACGAATCTCACGTTCGTCGCAGCGAATGCGTCCTGCCGGATTCTCGTGTCCACCGCGTCGTCCACCCGGTCGACGAATGTGCTCCACGTCGTTCCATCGGCCGAGGCCTCGATCCGATAGGTGTAGCGAGCGCCTTCCGACGGCCAGACGATCTGGGTGCCCGAGAGATCGAAATACCCCTCCAGGTCGACCTGCCACCACTGCGGGAATTGACCGTTCGAGGGCGCCCACTTGCTGAGCTCGTAGCCGTCGTTCCCGTTGAACGGGGTGTCCTTTCCGGCGACAGAACTGCTGGCCCGCGCCGGCTTCCCCGCGGCGACGTCGGGGAAGGGCGAAGCGTCGACCGTGACGTTCGGCCGGTACGAGTAAGGGACGGGACCGGCGGTGCCCGCCGCCCGCGCGGCCGCGCTCGCGACCCGCTCGCCTACACCTAGCCCGAGAGCCGATAGAAGAACCAGCGAGCCGCCGCCACGAAGGATGTTTCTTCGTGACATGGGGGAGCCGGAAAGCGGGGTGTTCAAGGTCAACCTCCAGGACGCCATTGCCGCTGGACTGTCTCATTCGCGAGTTCTCGTGAACGTTCACGGCCAGATGCTGCGGACACTACGTCTGTGGCTTTTGGGTGTCAAGAGATCGCGCAAAGCGGACGGGAAGTTCATGGCGATCAGGCTTTTGAGCAGATCAGATGGGGTTGACAAACCCAGCCAAGGCTGTCTCGGAGGCTCCCCCTCACCTTCGGGGCGCCGCCGCGGCACGTACCGCCCGATGGAAGGTTTCTCGCCATGGAGGCCGCGGGCCGACGCCCGAGGACCAGCACCCCGCAGCGGGACCCGCCGGGGCCCCGCGCGGGCCGGGCGGCAGCGCGGGACGGTGTCTGGGTGCACGGTCGCCGTCGATCACGCCCCCGCCGGACGGATGCGGGCGAGCGGCCACGTGGCGACATCCGAGTCACTGCGGCAGGGAGTGTCGGTTGCGCCTCGCCGGCGAAGGGGGCGCGCACTCGTCGGCGGCGTGAGCCCTGACGGCGGAGAATCCCGGGCGCCCGGCACGACGACAGGGGCGGCTCGGCATGTGCCCAGGAAGGGGGTTCGGAGCGGGAACGGCAGCGGTGGGCTGCATGTTTGACCGCTCATGTATCCTGACCGCGTGGAAAAGCGGGGAGCAGCAAAGCGTGCCGGCATTATCGAAGTCGCGGAACTCGCGGGCGTCTCCCGCCAAACAGTCACCCGGGCCATGAACGACATGCCGGGAATCAGCGCGGAAACCAAGAAGCGGGTCCTCGAAGCAGCCGAGCGATTGCGCTACCGGCCGAGCCGGTTCGGTCGCGAACTGGTTCAACAGTCCACACGGTCACTCGGCCTGGTCGTATCAGATCTGGCCAATCCGTACTTTTCGGAACTGGCATCCGAAGTGGCAAAGGTCGCGATTGCAAACGACTGGACCTTGGTCGTGATGGAGAAGCATCCGGGCCCCGAGTCGGGCAAGGAGGAGCTTCGAGCCCTGGCCGGCCAGGTCGACGCGGTCATCGCCTACGCCGATCTTCCCCCGCAGGACATCGACAGCGTCTTCGGCAGTCTTCCGCTGGTCCTCCTGGACACGTCCGAGCGAACCCTGGACGCACTCTCCCCCTCATATCCACGAAGCGCCCTCAACATCGACCTGGAGCCCGGTCTGGCGCAGGCAATCGACCACCTCATGGCCGGCGGCCGCTCACGGATCTTCCTCATCGACATCAAGTACCCCATGGGCGAGTCGGTACGGAGTGCGGTCTACTCACACCTGATGCGCGACCGGGGCCTGGAGCCGCACGTGCTCTCCATCGAGTCGAAGGACGACGATCTCTCCGTCGGGCGTTGCGCCGTGCAGATCGCGTTGAACGCGCCCACCCCGCCCGACGCCATCATCGCGTTCAACGACCTGTCAGCGTTCGGCGTCCTCAAGGAACTGAGGGTCCATGGGGTCAGCGTGCCGGACTCGTGTGCCGTCGTCGGAATCGACGGCCTGAAGATCGGGATCTTCGTCGAACCCGAACTCACCACGCTCCGGCTGGACTTCGCGGCCTTCGCGCAGATGGCTTTCGACAGTGTCGTGCAGATGTCCAACGCCCCTGCGAGCGGGCCGCTTCCGCAGATACGCAAGCACGCGGCTCACGAGCTGGTGGTCCGACAGTCCACTTGAGTTCGGGCCGGATGTGGTCGCCGGCAGCGCATCCGTCTGCGGACCGCGACACTGTCCAGAAGCCGGATGCGCCGTTCTCCTGCCGCGTGGCCGGGCCCGTATCCGACGAGGCCGACGAGGCCGACGAGATGCTGTACAGCGGTGACCGGGTCGACACCGAGGGCCGTCCCACGTCGGGCGAAGCGGACCGGCTCAGCTGGCGCTCCCTCGGGAGCGGCCGACTCCATCAGGGGCACGCGCCCACGCCGTCGAGCCCGGTGCGGCTCTCAGCTCGGCAAGCTGCCACGCACGACGCTCTCGCCGGAATGAGCCGGGTTGCCGTCGTTCGCCTGTGCCGAGACATCGATCAGCGGGTAGCGGGAGAGGTCGATGCCCGCGGGCAGCGGCAATGTGGCGCTGCCGTCCGGACCGAGCACCCCCATGGCGATGAGCTTCTTGTGGCCTCGGTCCATGAGCCACACCTCGTAGTAGCCGTCCGTCCGCGGCAGGCCGGTCACGCTCACCCTGACCGTGCGCTCGCTCTCGGCGCTGTCGAGAACTCGCACCGTACCGGCGGCCCGCGGGACGGACAGCGAGGCAAGGGGGTTCGCTCGGCTCACGTCGGTGTCGGGTGAGTCGTCGTCGAACCGCCACCAGGTGACGGCACTTCCCAGGACCGCGCCCACGACCAGGCTCGCGGCGGCGAGCAGCATGGCAGGGGTGCGCAGCCACGCACGGACGCGGGCGCGGTGCCCGTCCGCGCCGAGTGAGGTCCCGACCGCGACGGCATCCGTCTCCGCGGGCGGCGACGGGGCCCGGCCCGCAGCCGGCGGTGAGGATCCGGTCCCCAGGTTCAGCTCGGCGGCTATGGCGTGCCACACCTCGTCGGGTGGCGGGGTGAGGAGGTCGTCGGTCGACACCGACCGAGCGGTCGTGATCACTTCACGAAGCTGTCGCAGTTCTCGGCGGCACCGGGCGCATCGGTCCAGGTGGTCGTGCTGACGCGCGGTGGGCCGGGCACCGGGCCGGAGCGCGAGATCGGTCAGCTCGTAGGCGTCGAGGTGTTCAGCCATGATCCGCCTCCACACCCGCCGGGGCACGCGGGCCCGCGGTCGGTTCGGCAGCCGGAACGGGGCGCGATTTCGCGATCGCGGCCGAGTGCCGCTCGGCCGGTTCGAGGAGGGGCGGCCGACCGCCTTGGTCAGGCTGGGCACGCTGCCGCCGGGCCCGCACGATGCCCCGGGCGAGCGGGCGGGGAACCTCCTGGGCGCTGGGCCGGGCGGCGAGGGCCAACTCGCGCGGCTCAGGAGACCGGTGGGCGAACGTCTCGGCGGGCGCGCGGCCATCGCCGCGCGCGCAGGAGGCGGCGCGTCGCTGTTCGCTCATGGTCTCTTCCGGAGCGGGCACGTACGCAGCGTATGCACGGGAGGGCTTCCTCACCCGAAGAACGTCGTGTCAGACGGCCCCGGCCGGGACCGCCGTCACGATCAGGTTGCGCCGGTAGCCGCCTCGGTCCCGGTCGAAGGGCGGCGCGCAGGTGATCAGGGTCAGGGTCGGTCTGCCGGTCCTGGCGAAGGCCGAAGCAGGCAGTCGATCCTTGTCGACCCTGGCGCGGGCGACCACGCGGTAGGCCACGGAGGGCCCGGCGGCACGCCGTACGGACACCTCGTCACCCGCCCGCACGTCGAAGAGCGCGGCGAAGGCGCCGAGGTCTCCCGTGCGGGAATCGACGTGCCCGACGAGCACCGCGGAACCGGAGGGCTCCCCCGGGGCGGGGCCGAATCGGTACCACCCGACACGACCGGGATCCCGGGGGATCTCCGCGGTGCCGTCCACGGCCACTCCGACGGGTTCGATGGCAGCACTGAGGCCGACGCGTTCGACGTCGAGGCGAATCGGCGCCGCCGTGGACCCCGGTGCGGCCGCGGGGTCGGAGGTGGTGTCGGTCCGGGCCGGCGGAGCCGGGGGTGTGCGGTCCGCGGCCGGGACGGGCGACGGGGAACTCGACGCCCTTGTGTCGAAGTCGGCGGCCTCCGGAAGCCCCTCGACGGAGGCCGCCCACACCAGCGCCGCGGTCCCGGAGGCGGCCAGCAGGGCTGTCGCCGCTGTCTGGACACGCGGCCGGAACCGCCGGGGCGTTCTGGCGTCAGGCACGGTTTCGGGCCACCACGCGGCGGGCGGTGAGCGCGCCCGCGAGCGCGAGCAGGCCGACGCCGGCGGAGTAGGCGAACCACACGTCGGAGTCGTTGCCGCTCTGTGCGAGGCCCGCGTTCACGCCCGAGGGCGAGGAGTTCATACCGGTCAGCGTCTGGACCTTCAGTGCGAGGTCCTTGTCGTCGGCGCTGCCCCAGGCGTAGACGATGTTGGTGGTTCCTTCCCTGAGATCGAGGTCGGCGGGGCCGATGGCGACGTCGTCGGTGCCCGCGAGCACGACGTCCGCCGAAACCGTCCCGGCAGCCACGTCGGCGGTGTCCTCCTTCGGGTTCTCCAGCCCCTCGAACACGGGCTGTCCGCCCGCCCTGACGTCGACGGCCGGAGCGGCCGCGACATGACGGACCGTCAGCCGGGACTTGCCCGCCGCCACCTTCGAGGTGTCGTTGACGTAGGCGTCCAGTACGGGCTTGCCGTCGGCGGACAGATGGGCGACGACGGTCGCGTTGGCCCCGGCTGGCACCTCGACCGTCTTCTGGATGGCGGGCTCGCCCTTGGGATCCGCTCCGGCCTTGAACACCTTCAGGTCGTACGAGCCGGCCGGAAGGGGCTGCGGCTCGGTAAGCGTGCCCGGTTTGAAGTCGGGGAGCAGCTCGTCCCCGTTGGCGTACACATCGACCGTCAGACCGGGGACGGCGTGGAAGACGGAAACCATGGCTTCGTCGTCGGCGGCGGCGGAGGCGGATGCCGCGCCGCCGAGTGCGAGCGCGCACACCCCGACGGACACGAGTGCGACAGCAGAGGTCCGGGAGTACATAGCTGAATGTCCCTTCTGGCCGCTCACTTCCTGTGAGTGAGTTCAGAAGGCATTCCGCGGGTCCCCGAGCGCGGGATGCAGATCATTTTCAGGTCTCCTTGCGGACGGGCACCACACCCTGCTTGATCACCGAGACGCATCGGGTCGGCGCCGGGGCAATTCGATGCGCGAACGCTGCGAATTGCGATGTCGCAACGTTTGGGATGACGGTCGTCGTGGCAATGTTTCTCGGCCCGGGAGCGCACCATGGCTATCGCTCGAAACGACATCCCCATGAGTGCAGAGGCCGCGCGCAGCCAGCAGTGGCGCTCCGCGCCGGCCGGTGTTCCGGCTCCGCCGCCTGCGCGCGAGGAGCCGGACGACGACACGGAACTCGCCCGTCGCTTCCGTGCCGGTGACGAGTCGGCACTGACTTCGGCGTATCAGCGTTGGGCGGCACTCGTGTACACGCTCGCCCGGCGGTCCCTCAACGACACCCAGGACGCCGAAGACGTCACGCAGCAGGTGTTCCTGGCCGCCTGGCGCAGCCGCGCGGGGTTCCGGCCGGAGCGCGGTACGCTCGCCGGCTGGCTCGTGGGCATCGCCCGCCACGCCATCGCCGACGCGCACGCGGCCAGGGCCCGTCGGGCGGACGTCGAGAAGGTGTCCGCCGTACAGCAGGAGGAAGCCGTCCGGAACTGGGGTGTCGACGAGAGCGAAGCCGCCCTCAATCGCGTCCTCGTCCTGCAGAAGTTGGAGCGCCTGACTCCCGTACAACGTCGCCTGCTCGGCATGGCCGTCTACGGCGACATGACGCAGGCTCAGATCGCCGCACACACCGGCTTGCCCCTGGGCACGGTGAAGAGTCACATACGCAGGGGCCTGCAATCGCTGCGCCGGGTGATGGAGCGGCCCGGCTGACCCTCGCTCCGGGCCGCGTCCGACCCTCCCTCCGGACCCGCGTCCGACCCTCCCTCCGGGCCCGCGCGCGGGACTGCGGCGGACGCCCGCCGAGCCCTGCGTCGGCCTGCGGCCCGGGTGTCCTTTCGTCAGCCCCGCAGAAGTCGCGCCGCCTGCTGAAGCGCTCACGGTGGTCCCGAAGCGCATCCGCGGTCCGCCCGGAACGGGAACACCCCAGGGAACCCGATGCCGGGCAGCGGCCGTGGAGGCAGGCGATGGACGAGGACGAGGACCGCGACGCCGGGACCGGCGTCACGACCGGCGCGCTCGCTCGGAAGCTCGGCATCTCCCCGACCACCTTGCGTTCGTGGGACCGTCGCTACGGGCTGGGACCGGCGACGAGGATCGAGGGACGTCACCGGCGCTGGCGGGCCGAGGACGTCGCGATGGTGCGGGAGATGTGCCGCCTCACCGCTCAGGGTGTGCCCCCGGCCGAGGCGGCCCGCGCCGCGAAGGCCCGCACCTTCGATGCCCGCGCCTTCGATGCCCGGGTCCCGCGGGTCCATGTCACCGAGGAGACCACGGCCGTCGCCCCTCCCCGGCTGCTCGCCCCGGTCGGCGAGCCGCCGACCGGCCCGGACACGGATCCGGCAGACCGCCCGTCCCTGGCGGAGTCGCGCCGACTGTGCCGAGGGCTCGCCCGGGCAGCGGTCCGGATGGACGCCCGAGCGGTGCACGAGCAGATCACGGCGGCCGTCGAGGCGTACGGCCTGATCACCGCGTGGGAGGAGGTGCTCACCCCGACCCTGCGGTCCGTCGGACGCAAATGGGAGTCCTCCGAGGACCGGTACGTGGAGGTGGAACACCTGCTCTCCTGGCACGTCTCCGCTGCCCTTCGCCACGCCTTCGCCCGCTCCCTCACCCGGAACAGGCCGGCAGACGCGCGTCCGGTCCTCCTGGCGTGCCTGCCGAGCGAACAGCACACCCTCCCGCTGGAGGCACTCGCCGCCGTGCTGGCGGAGCACGGCCGTCGCGTGCTGATGCTGGGCGGCTCGGTCCCGGTCGAGGCGCTGGAGGGCACCGTACGGCGATTCGCTCCGGCAGCCGTGGCTCTGTGGTCGCAGTCCCGGAGCACCGCCGACCTTCCGCTGGCCCGTCACCTCGCGGCCATCCGGTGGGGCATCCACGGCGCCCGTACCCGCAGTTGTGTGCTGCTGTGCGGCCCGGGGTGGGGGCTGCGCTCGGATGCGGATCTGCTGCGGCCGCTCGGACTGGGCGACGCGGTCCGGATCATGCTTTCCGCGAGCCGCCTCGGCGACGACGCGCCTCCCGTCGGGGACGAACACGCGCCGGAGACGGCGTTGGAGGCATCCTCCCGAAAATCGACTACGCGATCTTCGCCGACACCGGATGGGAGCCCAAATCCGTCTATGACCATCTCGACCGCCTCGAACGCGAAATAGCAAAGCCCGCCGGTATACCTGTTCTCCGGGTTTCCTCCGGAAATATCCGCAACGACGCCCTGAACCCGGACCACCGTTTCGCCTCCATGCCCCTCTACATCCTCAACACGGACGGGCGTCCTGGGATGACCCGGCGCCAGTGCACCGGGGAGTATAAGGTGAAGCCGATCAAGAAGAAGATCCGCGATCTTCTCGGCTACCCGTATCCGACTCGGGTACCAAAGGGCGTTTTCGTCGAGCAGTGGATCGGCATATCCACCGACGGATTCCACCGTGCCAAGGACGCCGACGTGAAGTACATGCAGAACCGGCATCCGCTGATCGACATGGGCTGGTCGCGTTCCGACTGCGTTCGCTATCTCACCTCGCTCGATCACCTGGTCCGACGAGACGACCCACGCGATCCACGAGTCCCAGACCCTGCGCATCGAGCGCGTCCACGAAGCCCGCAAAGGCCGCTCAGGCGCACATCGAGTCCGTCGGCGGGAAGCTCCACGGCTTCTGGTACGCCTTCGGCACGCACGACGGCTACAACCTCTGGGAGGCCCCCGACAACGTGTCCATGGCTGCGGTTGCGCTGGCGATCAGTGGAGGCGGCGCGCTTGTCTCGTTCGAGACGACAGTCCTCCTGACCGTCGATGAAACCATGGATGCCCTGCGCAATGCCGAACGAGTCCAGTACCGGGCGCCGGGCGCGTGATGCGGGGTCCCGAGCCGTCGGTGCCCCCGGCTCTGCCGGACCCGCCGCGGGGCCGCCCGGCTACCGGTTGCCGACCGAGGCGGTCGCCGCCAACCGAGGGCGGTGGATCCTGTCAGTCCGGCTGGACTGCCTTGTCCCAGTTCTCACGGACAACCTTCAGGGCCTTCGTCAGCTGCTGCTCCGAAGGGAAGCTGATGCTGCCCTCGACAGTGGGCAGCCGGGCGGCCAGGGCCTTGTCGAGGGTGCCGTCCTTGGCCATGGCGTCCATCAGTACCGGGCGGGCGTAGTCGACCAGCCGCAGGTTCTGGCCGTCCCGGCTGAAGAGGTACTCCTCCCACAGGCGGGCCGCGGCCGGGTGCGGTGCGTCCTTGTTGATCGCCTGCGCGTAGTACTGGGTGAAGCTGCCGTCGAAGGGGATGGAGACTTTCCAGTCCACGCCCGTGCCGCGGAGCTGTTGGAGGTGGGAAAGGTTGAGGTAGTCCCACTCGATACTGATCGGAGTCTCGCCCCTGGCGATCGCGGCCGGCCTGGGGTTGCTGCGGTTGTAGTTGCCGGCCTTGTTCAGCCGGGCGAAGAAGTCGATGCCGGGTCGTATGTCGTCGAACGACCCGCCGTTGGCGATCGCCGCGGCGTACACGCCGGCAAAGGCCACCCCGGCGATGGTGGGGTCGCCGTTGAGCGCGACCTGGCCCCTGTACTCCGGTTTGAGCAGATCGGCGAAGGACTCCGGGCAGGTTTTGACCCGACTGGCGTCGCAGCCGATGGCGACGTATCCGCCGTAGTTGTTGTACCAGCGGGCCTGTGAGTCCTTCTGGTAGTCCGGGATCTGGTCGAAAGCGGCGACCCTGTACGGGGCGAGGAGTCCGTCGCGGGCCCCGGACGGGGCGAAGGCGTTACCGAGCTGGAGCACGTCGGGGGCGCGCTCCTTGCCTTTGTACCGCTTGACGTCGTCGAGCTCGTCCTGGCTGTGGGCATACGGCCTGTAGACGACGACGTCGATCCCGTACTTCTTCTCGAACCCCGCGAAGAGGGCGTCGTAGTTGGCCCAGTGGGGCAGGAGGGCGGTGGCATTGAGCCGGCCCTCCTTCTTCGCCTCCTTGATCAGGGCGCCCATGCCGCCCACGTCCGAGGCGGAGACCGCCGCCGACGGCGTCACCATCTGGGCGGGACGCGTCGCGCCGCAGCCACTGAGCACCAAGGCCACGACGCCCAGAAGAGCGACCACGCCGACACGGGATGCGGCCGGAGTGCCACCGGGACGAGGCGACTGGTCGCGGCTGTACGAGGTCCTACGGCGGTGCCGCTCTGCAGTGACACCGTCGACGTGGCGCGGAGGCCGCCGGTCAGTGTGCGTGCGACACCGTCGCCCCGGCCATGGGCGCATCGACATAAGGAAATAGTAGATCTTCTGCAAGTATTCAGAGGATAAGTGACATACAGGGCTTCCGTGGGGTCGGGCGAGGGTAACGCCGGGCCGCGTCGGGACAGGGGCCGGAAACGCCCGGTCTCCGTCGAGCCACTCGGCGCCACAACCACGGCATGAGCGCTCCACAGCCACACCCGGGCCCCCGGGTCTCCCGATCGTACGAAGGACCGGAATCAACCCGCCGACACAGTAAGGAGCGTTTCGGTCGACGGATGAGCGGGGCGGTTGGCGACCTTGGGCGCCGAGAGTCGGCGGAAGCGTTCATGGGGTTCTCTCACGCCGACTGTGTCGCCACCCCCTGAAGGGGCCGAATACTCCTCTGACCTGCGGCGCGCTCGTCACTGAGCGTTCGGCGAGAGCACTCGGGCTTCGCTGTGAGAGATCAGCTCGGCGGCGGGGTCCGGGGTGCTGTGCCGAGTGAACGCCCACAGCATGAGCCCGAGGCAGCTGAACGCGGCACCCAGTGCGCATACGGCGCCCCAGCCGGCCACCGTGTGCCGACAAGCGCTGGGCTCATGGCGAGGTCGTGCCCCATGGTCACCAGGAGCGGCTGGGAGAAGTACAAGTTGGCCACCGCGGCCCCGCAGGCGACGGCGAACAGTATGAAGACGCCACGGGATGGGACGGGCACGGCATCTTCCCCGCTTCGGGCCTCGGTCCGTCGTGTCACGGTCTCACCGTCGCCGGAGTCGGACGCCCCGGCCGTCGAATCGCCCCATGCCGCGGCGGGCATCCCGACCGGGATGTCGTCGTCATGTGCCGTCGGAGCCGCGTGCCCCGGCCGCCAGGTACTCCGCGGCCAGGGCGTCGGCCATGTCCGCGACCGAGTACCGGGCCTCCACCGTCCGGCGGGCGGGCACGCGAGGCTGACGCGACGCTCCTCCGGCAGGGAGGCCGGCCTGTGCAGGCCGGGACTCACTGGCGGCCTCGCGGGGGTGCCGACGCAGGACCTCGGGGCGATGTTCCTGCTCAGCGGCCTCGACCACATCCGCATCCTGGACCGGCCCGCCAACGGGCAGCTTGCTCGACATCCGGCCGTGCATGCCGAAGCACGCGATGAGCAGCCCCATGACGAAGCCGAACATGACGTTGGTCATGCCCAAGTCCCCTTCGCAGGACCCGAGTCCGCGTCCCGAGCGCCGCCGTCCCCCGGTGATCCGGTAACCACAGTTGCAGCGGGGTATCGCCCCGCGCGCCACCGGAGAACGCCGACGCGCCTGCCGGACCGGTTCCCGCCGACACGCCCTCAGCGGCGACGGGCAGACGGCTACCCGTCGTGCGCCCTGCCCGGCGGGGTAGCCGTCGAGGCACCGACCAGATGGTGTCGTCCATCCATCCATCCGGCCTCGCCGTCGACCGGCCATCGGTCTACGGCGGCCGCCGCGCCCATGGACCCGACGGCCTTTCATGTCGCCCCTCCCCCGCCCTGTCACGTGTGCCCCGCCTCGCGGACGCCGCGCTCAGCCGTCGGAGCGGGCCCGTTCGCGGGCCGGTGCCATCGCCCAGCGGATGCCCGCGGTCATCGCGGCTCCGAGCGGGCGTACGCACAGTTCCTCGGCCACCGGTATCCGGGGCAGCCGCAGTTCGCGGCAGGCCCAGGTGGGCAGGAGCGAGACGGCGTTGGCCGCCAGGACCGCGTACATCGGGCGGGCGAGCCAGGGAACCGGCGGCCGCAGCAGCAGGAAGCGCGCCGCGTCGCGCGCCGCGGGTGTCGCCCGCAGCTCACCCCGGTAGGCGGCCAGCCGTCGCGCGAGGCCGGCCCGGTCCGTCGGGGGGTCGGGAACGCCGAGCTCCGTGGCGATACGGGCCATGTCGGCCACGTAGCCGTCGCAGCCCGCGGCGTCGAGCGGCTGGGCGCCGTAGCGCTGGTGGGCCCGCAGGAAGCAGTCGGTCTCGGCGACGTGCACCCAGCCCAGCAGGTGCGGGTCGGCCGCCCTGTATGCCTGCCCCTCGGCCGTCCTGCCGCGGACCTGGTCGTGCACGGCACGCACCCGCTCGCATGCCTGGCGCGCGCTGTCGGCGGGACCATAGGTGGTGACGGCGAGGAAGGTACTGGTGCGTTGCAGCCGTCCCCAGGGGTCGCCGCGGAAGCCCGAGTGGGCGGCGACCGCGGCCATGGCGAGCGGATGCAGCGACTGCAGCAGCAGCGCGGCCAGTCCGCCGGTGAACATCGCGGCGTCCCCGTGCACCCGGCGGACGGGCCGGTCGGGGCCGAACCATCGAGGTCCGGGCGCGCCGTGGATGTGGGCCCGGTTCGCCGGGCCCTCGGGCCCCGCCACCCGGGAGAAGATCGCCTCTCCGACCCGCTCGCGCACGGGGCCGAGGTCCGTCGGCAGTCTCATGCGGTGGCCTCCTTCCCCGCGCCTCGGCGGCGGCTTCCTGCCGTACGCGTACCCATGCGCACGGCCCCTGTGCGGGACGCCTCGCGGCAGGGCCGGGCAGCCCCGGCTCAACGGCCGGCCCATCGTGCGAGCCCCCGCAGCAGGGGGCCGCGGCCCCGGTCGGGCACGGTCCACAGTGTCTGCCCGCGCACTCCCCACCGTTCCAGGAGAGCGTTGGCGGCGAGGAAGCCGGTGGTCGCGGCCCGCTCCATCAGCGCCACGGGCTGGTCAGTGCGCACCACGTCACCGGCGAGCACCAGGGCGGGGTCGCCGGTACGCACGGTGGGCCGGTCCGCGTAGCCGCCCACCGGGAACAGCGGGCAGTCCTCGCGCCACTCGTGGCGCACGTCGGCGACCGTCGCCGAACGCGTTTCAGGGTAGACGCGGTGCAACTGGTCGACGAGGTGCTTCTCCTCGACGTCGCGGGGCGTGCCGGGCGACACGGCGTAGGCGTGGAGTTCGACGACGGCGCCTCCGGTGCGCGCGGCCCACCGGGCCGCCTCGTCCTCCCAGCGGTTCAGCACGCTGATGTTGTCCAGGGAGCCGAATCCGCTCGTGCCGAGGAAGCCCGGCCGGTCCGGGGCGACGGGCCGGTCCAGCCACAGCCGGGTCACGAGGAAGGGCGGAGCGGTACGCAGACGTGCGACACGTTCGCGCCACCGCGGATCGCCCAGCCGGTCCGAGCGGGCGGCCAGGGACCGCAGCCCGGCGGCGTCCAGGGCGAGGACCACACCGTCGTACCAGCGCTCGTCGCCGTCGGTGGCGATCTCGTAGCCGCCGCCCCGCGCGGGCACGACCTGCTGGACGGGCGAGTCGGTGCGCACCTCGGCGTCGTGGCGCCGCAGGTAGCCGGCGAGGGGATTCCACAGGGCCGTGGGGTAGGGGGCGTTCGGCACGTCGAACAGCAGGCCCTCGGCGGAGCCGAGGAAGTAGATGTGGAACATCAGCGCCATCTCGGCCGCCGACAGCTGCCGGGGGTCGGCGAAGAAGCTGCGGGAGAAGACCTCGAACGCCAGGTGCCGGGCCCGCTCGGGGAAGCGGACCGCGTCGAGGAAGTCGTGCGCGCTGGTGGCGTCGAGCCGGGCGTACACGTCGGGCACGCGGACGTCGAGCAGCGGCAGGGCTGCCACGGGGTCCATGGCGCGCAGGTCGCGCAGCCGGAAGGAGCGGCTGAGCGCGACGAAGCCGAGGGCGCTCCACGGCGGGGTGCGCGGCACGTGCCGGAAGCTGTCGCGCAGGCCACTGCCGTGCAGCAGCGGATAGTCGGGCAGGGCCGTCAGCCGGGTGAGCGCGGGGTCGGTCCGGCGCAGCAGTCCCCGCAGGTTGTAGTACTGGCGGAAGAAGGCGTGGAAGCCGCGGCTCATGGTCGCCGTGCTGCCGTCGCCGAGCCGGGTCGGCCAGCCGCCGGCCCGGCCGCCGAGATAGGACTGCCGCTCGTACAGGGTGACGGTCACGCCGCGCTCGGCCAGTGCCGTGGCCGCCGCGAGTCCGGCGATCCCGCCGCCGATCACGGCGACCCTGGGCCGGCCGTGGGCGCGCCGGGCTCCCGGCGGGGCCGGCAGTACGCGGGCGCGCCGGTCCCGGCCACGCCGGCTGGCTTGCGGGCGCGGTGCGGGGCCGGTCATCGACCGGCCTCCGGCCGCCGGGCCACGAACGTGTGGGTGATGCCCGTCTGCCAGCCCGGCAGCGGCAGGGCTCGGACGCGGTCGAAGCCCGCCGCGCGGACCCGGTCGGCGAACTGTCCGGCGGTGTCGAAGTCGACGACGCTGCGCCACAGGTGCCGGTACAGCGGCCCGTCGCCGAGGGCGGTCGCCGCGGGCTCCACGATGCCGCGGCACACCAGGGTCCACACCAGCCGGTCCACGCGCCGTCCGCCGAGGGTGTACTCGTGCACGGCGAGCCGTCCGCCCGGCCGCAGTACCTCGTGGACCGCGGCCAGAACGGCGTCGGGGTCGGAGACGTTGCGGAAGAGGTACGCGGCGAAGACCGCGTCGAACGGTCCGCGCACCCCGGCCTCGGCCAGTCGCTCGGCCGGGGCGTGCACCAGGGTCACCGTGTTCGCCCAGGGCTTGGCCGCGGCCCGGGCGAGCATGCCGGCGGAGGCGTCCACGGCCGTGATGCGGGCGTCGGGCAGCAGGGAGCGCAGGGCGGCGGTCGAGGCGCCGGTGCCGCAGCCCAGGTCGAGCACGCGCGGCCCCTCTCCGCTGCCGGGCAGACCGAGGCGCCGTACCGAGCGGCGCAGATGGGCGTGGTATCCGGGGTTGGCTGCGACCAGGGCGTCGTAACTGCGGGAGGCGTGGTCGAAGGCGGCGGCGAGGTCCTCGTCGCGCAGCAGGGTCATGCGGGCTCCAGGGGCTGGTGGGGCGGGTCAGTCGTAGGGGCGGCGGGGCAGGCCGGGCAGTTCGATCGCGGTGCGCAGCATCGGGCCGACGGGGGTGCGCAGACCGATCGCGAGGTCCTCGTAGAGGGCGGTGCGTCCGTCGAGGAAGCGCAGCAGCCTGCGCATGGACACGCTGGAGAACAGCCGGCAGAACAGCGCGGGCCCGTCGATCCGGCCGCTGTCCAGGGCGCGCAGCAGCACGGCGTCCATGGCGCGGGAGCGCGCGGAGTGGGCGGCGGGCGGTACCGGCCTGCGTCCGAGCCGCAGGGCGGCGGCGACGCCCTGGGTCTGGCGTTGCAGTCCGGCGAAGGTGTAGCCGGTGGAGGGGCGGGTCGCGCCGCCCGCGGCACCGATCCGGAAGACGGAGGTCCCGATGCGCGGCGACAGCGGGGCGTCCGTCATCGGGATGACTCCGGTCTCGGTCGCGATGATCTCGGTGTCGCCGAGCCGCAGCACGTCGTCGGCGTAGTGCCGCACCGCGGCTTCGTAGCCGGCGGTCGTCAGCGGGCGTGGGGAGAACTCCGTGTACTCCACGAGGGCCTCGTGCGCGCCGGTGGGCAGGACGTAGCCGAAGGACAGGCCCTGGGCGGGCTGGGGCGTGCGGAAGTCCATCAGCTCGGCGGTGGCACGGTCGAAGACCGGACGCTCGGTGCGGACGAACCAGCCGTGGAAGTGCTGGAGCAGGGTGGTGCGGGCGGCCGGGAGGCCGGCGAGGGGCCGGGAGTCGAACACCCAGCGGGCTGCGAGCACGCGGGTGCGGCCGCCGGGTTCCGTGAGCAGGACCCGGGCCCCGCCCTCGATCTCCTCCAGCGCTTCGACGGTCGCCTCCAGCCGACGCACGTTCGGGCTGTGCGCCAGGTCGCGTGCGACCAGGACCTCGAAGTCGTCGGAGCGGATCATCTTGTACCGCAGGGGTGAGATGTCGTCCTCGACGGGGGCGCCCGTGGGGGGCCGCACGCGCAGCCGTCGCCAGTCGGCCCGCACCGCGAGGTCGAAGCGGCCGCGGCCGTGTTCCCAGAAGCACCAGGTGCGCGGCGGCGGACGCAGCGGGCCGGGCGGCGCGTCCACGAGGACCACGGAGGGCGTCCGCGTTCCCGGGACGTGTCCGCTCAGCCGGTGCGCCAGGGAAAGCCCCGCGGCTCCCGCTCCCAGGACCGCCACGTCCGTTTCGAACACATCGGCTTCCTTCCAGTCGGGTGCACCTTCCTGTACCGCACCTTCCTGTACTACCCGGCCGGGGGTCCCGGCGGATGCGCCCGGTCTTCCGCGTCCTCTCCCGCGCGCTCCCCGCGTCCTCCCCGCGTCCTCCCCGCGCGCTCCCCCGCACCCTCTGCCGCGCGGAAAGCCGCCGCACCGCCCGCGGAGCACCGCATCCGTATGCGGTGTCCCGGTCGAAGCACCATCCGAAGGAGCGATGCACACCGGGCACCGCATCCGTATGCGATGTCCCGGTCGAAGCACCATCCGAAGGAGCGATGCACACCGGGCACCGCATCCGTATGCGATGTCCCGGTCGAATCACCTTCCGAAGGAGCGATGCACACCGCCACGGAAGGAACCGGTATGCGCCCCACTCAGGCGAAGGACCGCCCAGCGGAAGCGCCGCCGCCCGTCCCCCGCCTGGCCCACCCGTCGCCCGCTCCCCGGCGGGGCCGATCGGGTCAGACAGTCACGGACGCGCCGTACGACGGAGGGGGCGGCGAGGCCCTCGCCCCGTCGCCGGCGTCCGTGGACGTGCGCCTCGTCGACGCTGACGTGCCCGCCGCCGTCGGCCGCGTCCTGGAGGAGGTCCTCGCCGACCGCCTGGCCCGTGCCGAGAAGGTGGACGCGCTGTTCGCACGCGACCTCGCCGGACAGGTCGACCGCTTCACCCGCGAGGGCGGCAAGCGCGTCCGCGCGCAACTGGTCTGGTGGTCCCTGCGCGCGTGCGGCGGCGACGGACGGTCCGCCACCGCCGCGTTGCGGATCGGGGCGGCACTCGAACTGCTGCAGACCTGCGCCCTGGTGCACGACGACGTCATGGACGGATCGACGCTGCGGCGCGGCCGCCCGGCCCTGCACACCGACGTGCGCGCCCGGTACACCGGTGCGGCGCCGGCCGGGCGTGTCGAACGCTTCGGGGAGGCGGCCGCGATCCTCGCCGGGGACCTGGCGCTGGCCTGGGCGGACGACACGGTGGCGGAGACCGTGCTCGGCCCGTGGACGGCGACCGTGGTGCGGCGCATGTGGAGCGACATGCGCACCGAGATGGTGGCCGGGCAGTACCTGGATGTACAGGGTCAGATCACGGGGGCGTACTCCCTGCCGCGCGCCCTGCGCGCCGCCTGTCTCAAGAGCGCGCTCTACTCCGTCGAACGGCCGCTCGCGCTGGGCGCCGCCCTGGCGGGCGCGGACGCCACCGTGACGCGGGGTCTGTGCTCCGCGGGGCGCGGTGTGGGCATGGCGTTCCAGCTGCGGGACGACCTGGACGACGTCTTCGGCGATCCCCGGCGGACGGGGAAGGCGTGCGGCGGGGACATCAGGGAAGGCAAGCCCACCTGTCTGGTCGCCCTGGCCATGGCCCGCGCGCGGACCACCGGCGACCGTCGCGCGCTGGCGGTGCTGGAGGGGGCACTGGGCGACGGCGGCCTGACGCCGGCGGGTCTGGACGAGGTGCGCGAGGTCCTGGTCGCGACCGGTGCGCGGGCGGCGGTGGAGACCAAGATCGACCGGCTGGCGGCGCAGGGGCTGCGGCATTTCGACTCCGTCCGGCTCGACCCGGAGGCGAAGGGCCCGCTGCGCCGGCTGCTGGCCGCCGCGGCCGGCCGGCCGACGCCCGAGGTCGTGGACGGCGGCCCGGCCACGCGCCCGCGCCCGGCCCGCGCCCCCGCGACGGTCTGTTCCGGCAGACCGGGGGCCCGCCGATGACCCGCACCGTGCCCGGCCGCACCGACCACGTCGTGATCGTGGGAGCGGGCCTCGCCGGACTGTCGGCCGCGCTGCATCTGCTCGGCGCGGGACGCCGGGTCACCGTCGTCGAGCGTGAGGCGCTGCCCGGCGGACGTGCCGGGCGCCTGGAGACGGGCGGCTACCGCATCGACACCGGACCCACCGTGCTGACGATGCCCGGCCTCGCCGACGAGGCCTTCGCGGCCGTGGGCGACAGCCTCTATCGGCGGCTGGAGCTGCTCCCGCTGCACCCGGCGTACCGGGCCTGCTTCGCGGACGGCGGCACGCTCGACGTGCACACCGACGGCGACGTGATGGCCGCGGAGGTGGAGCGTTTCGCCGGAACCGCTGAGGCGGCCGGCTACCTTCGGCTGCGGGAGTGGCTGACGAAGCTGTACCGGACCCAGATGAACCACTTCATCGACGCCAACTTCGACTCGCCCCTGGACCTGCTGACCGAGGACCTCGCCCGGCTGGCGGCGCTCGGTGGCTTCGGCCGCCTGGACCGGCGCATCGGGCGGTTCCTGAAGGACGAGCGGCTGCGGCGCGTCTTCTCCTTCCAGGCCCTGTACGCGGGCGTCCCGCCGGCGCGTGCGCTGGCGGCCTACGCCGTCATCGCCTACATGGACACGATCGCCGGCGTCCACTTCCCCAGAGGCGGCATGCACGCCCTGCCCCAGGCCATGGCGGACGCCGCCGCCGACGCGGGCGCGCAGCTGCGGTTCGGGGAGGACGTGGCCCGGCTGGAACGTACCGGCGAGCGGATCACCGCCGTGGTCACCGCCCGGGACCGCATCCCCTGCGACGCCGTCGTCCTCACGCCCGACCTGCCCGTCACCTACCGGCTGCTCGGCCGTGGTCCCCGCCGGCCGGTGCGGTTGCGGCACGCGCCGTCCGCGGTCGTGCTGCACGCGGGCACGAACCGCACCTGGCCACAGCTCGCCCACCACACCCTGTCCTTCGGCGCGGCCTGGGACCGGACCTTCGACGAACTCACCCGCGAAGGACGGCTGATGAGCGATCCCTCCCTCCTGATCACCCGGCCCACGGCCACCGACCCCGCGCTCGCCCCGCCCGGCCGTCACCTGCACTACATCCTCGCGCCCTGCCCCAACACAGACATCGGTCCCGGCGTCGCCGCCTGGGCCGACCTCGCCCCGCGCTACCGCACGGCGCTGCTGCGCGAGCTGGAACGGCGCGGACTCGACGGCCTGGAGGCGGCCATCGAGGAGGAGTGTCTGGTGACCCCGGCCGACTGGCACGCTCTGGGACACGCGGCGGGCACCCCGTTCTCGGCGGCCCACACCTTCCTCCAGACGGGCCCGTTCCGCCCCCGCAACCTGGTCCGCGGTACGCCCAACGCGGTGCTCGCCGGCTGCGGCACCACACCGGGGGTGGGCGTGCCGACCTCTCTGGTGTCGGGGAAGCTGGCCGCGGCCCGGATCACCGGCGGGACACGGCGTCCGCGTACCCGGGTCTTCGCCCCTTCGTCCGCTGAGGAGGCCTCCGCATGAGTGAGCGCGAACTGGACGCCGCGGGGATCACCGACCCGGCCCTGCGGGCGGCGTACCGCCGCTGCCGTGCCCTCAACGCGGCGCACGGCAAGACGTACTTCCTGGCCACCCGGCTGCTGCCGGCCGACCGCAGGCCCGCCGTGCACGCCCTGTACGGGTTCGCCAGGTGGGCCGACGACATCGTCGACACCTTCGACCCCGGCATGGACGCGGGCCGGCGCGTCGCCGCGCTGACGGCACTCGGGCACCGGCTGGAGCGGGGCCTGCGGGAGGGGCGCAGCGACGAGCCGGTGGTGCTGGCCGTCGCCGACACCGCGCGGCGCTACGCCATCGACCACGCGCACTTCCGCGACTTCATGACCGCGATGAGCGCCGACCTGGTGGTGACCGACTACCCGACCTACGCCGACCTGCGCGGCTACATGCACGGCTCGGCGGCGGTGATCGGCCTGCAGATGCTGCCGGTACTGGGCACGGTGGTGCCGCGCGAGCAGGCCGCGCCGCACGCCGCCGCGCTGGGTGTGGCCTTCCAGCTGACCAACTTCCTGCGGGACGTGGGCGAGGACCTGGACCGCGGCCGGGTGTATCTGCCGGCCGATCTGCTCGCCGGGCACGGCGTCGACCGGGAACTGCTGCGGTGGAGCCGGGACACCGGCCGCGACGACCGCCGGATCACCGCCGCGCTGCGCGAGTTCGAGGCGCTGACCCGCGGCGTCTACCGCGAGGCTGAGCCCGGCCTCGGCATGCTCGACCCGATCTCCCGGCCCTGCATCCGCACCGCGTACGTGCTGTACGGCGCGATCCTGGACGCCGTCGCCCGGGACGGCTACGCGGTACTGCACCGCCGCGCGGTCGTTTCGCGCCGGGAGCGCGCGGCGGTCGCGGCCGAGGGGCTCGCGCGGGTGGTGGCCGCACGGTTGCGCGGACAGGCCCGTTCCCGGGTCCCCTCGGTCGCGGAACCCGGCCGAGCCGTCTCCAAGGAGGTCGCGTGAACCCCGTACCGCCCCGTCGTGGGCGTCTGCCCCTCGCGCTGCGCCGCGCCGCCGTCCCGTGGGAGCGTCAGCGGCCCACGTGGCGCGAGGCCAAACCGGCGGTGATCGCCCGCGCGCTGAAGCGGGCACAGGCCCGGCCGTCGGGAAACTGGTACGTCGTGGGCGCCTCCGGTGCCCTGCGCCGCGACCGTCCCCTGGCGCTGACCGTCGCGGGGCGGGAAGTGGTGGTCTGGCGGGGCGCCGACGGGGAGCTGCGCGCCGGTCCGGGGGTCTGCCCGCATCTCGGGGCACCGCTGCGGGACAGCCCGGTGCGCTGCGGCACGCTGGTGTGCCACTGGCACGGACTGGCCCTGGACGGTGGGCCGTTCGCGGGCTGGGACCCGTTGCCGGCGCATGACGACGGCGTGCTCCTGTGGGTGCGGCTCGACGAGGCCGGCGGGGAGGAACCCCTGGATTCACCGGTCGTACCGGTCCGCCCCGCCGTCACGGACGCGCTGACGGCCGTGTACTCGGGCAGCGGGGTCTGCGAGCCGGAGGACGTCGTGGCCAATCGGCTCGATCCCTGGCACGGCGCCTGGTACCACCCCTACTCCTTCGTCGACCTCACGGTCGTCGGCTCCCCCGGCGACTCGGACGACGCCTTCACCGTCGACGTCTCCTTCAAGGTGGCGGGGCGGCTGGTGGTGCCGGTCCGGGCGGTGTTCACCGCTCCCGAACCGCGGACGGTCGTCATGCGGATCACCGAGGGGGAGGGCGTGGGTTCCGTCGTGGAGACCCATGCCACCCCGCTCGGACCGGATGAGCGGGGCCGACCGCGCACGGCGGTCGTCGAGGCCGTGGTGGCCGCCTCCGACCGCCGGGGCTTCGGGCTCGCCCGCAGGGCGGCGCCGCTGCTGCGCCCGGTGGTGCGCACCGCGGCGGGCCGGCTGTGGCGGGACGACCTGGCCTACGCCGAGCGCCGCTGGCTGCTGCGCTCGACGGGCCGGTTTCCCGGATGACGGCCCGTCACCGGCGCCTCGGCGCCTCAGGCCGTCAGGCGGTACGGCCCGAGGTGCCGGACCAGCGCGATCATCCGCAGGGGCCGACGATCAGCGCATCGGGCAGGACTCCCCGGGCCGCGACGGCGACGGCCGCGGCCGCTCACGGATCCTGTGCCGGAGCCGGGGCCTTCTCCACGCGGATCCCGTCGGCGTTCCGAGGCCGGCGCGTCGTCGCCTGTCTTCGACAAGGCGGCGATCGTCGCGAGCTGATCCGGGGTGTCGAGCTCGCGGTCGAGCGTACGCAACAGCACCGCGTGGGCGGGCGGACCGCCGGCCCGCTCGGGGGAGGCTGATGGGTTCGGCCGCATACCTCAAGCCTGATGTTACTCAATAGTTGAGATAGTTTATCGTCGAGAGACTTTTACTCAGCGGTGCCGTTGCGGTCTGGTGGCCGAGCCTGCTCGGACGCGCGGGCGCCCGCGAACACGCCGCGCTCGCGGCAGCCGAATCGAGCCGTGCCCACGAACCGCGCCCTGCCCACGAACCGAGCCGTGCCGACGAGGCCGAGCACTCCGCGGGCTGAGAGGAGCTCGAACACCGCCGGGCCGCGGTACGCCGTGCGTCGGCGCTGTGGGCACGCAGGGGCTGTCCGCTCCCCCGCGGAGGGCAACCCCTGCGTGCCCGTATCGCCCGTCGGCTGTCTGCCGGACTTCCTGTACCAGCCGACGGCCCGGGCGCCGTCACGGCGGTGATCGTGGAGTGCGCGGACCGCCTTCGGCACCTGTCGGCGGCCTCGGCGACCCAGTGCGTCAGGCTGCCGTCTCGCTTCAGGCTGCCTTCTCCGGCCGGACGATCACCACAGGGCAGCGCGCGTGCTGCGCGAGATGCTGGCTGACGGAACCCAGCAGAGCGCGGGCGAATCCACCACGCCCTCTGCTGCCCACCACCAGGACCTCGGCCCCCTCAGCCGCCCTGAGCAGCACGTCCACGGGATTGCCACGCACCACGAGCGCGCGCACCGACGCGGCTGACTCGTCACCGAGCACGTCCCGCAGTTCCTGGGCCAACGCCTGACGGGCGATGTCCTCGTCGACGTCGACGTCGACCGCGGGAGCCGACCATGTGTGCGCCCCGGGCAGATCCCAGGCGGCCACCGCGTCCACGGTGGCGCCGGCCAGTCCGGCGTAGCGGACCGCCCATCGCAGGGCGGTGCCCGAGGACGGCGAACCGTCGACACCCACCACGACCCGGGGCCCCACAGCAGCCTCGCCCATCAGTCCCACCTCTCCCGTGCCCGAGCTCTTCTCCCACGCTGCTCGATTCACGGCGCTGCCGCATCCCGGCGACATGCCGCTTGGACGCACGCCCGTCGTCGAGCGACCCTGGGAGGGACGGGGCGCCGCTGCGTCCGGGGCCCGCTCGGCCACGAAAGAAGAGTGATGCAATGCCCAAAGCATCGTGGACGACCACGGGGGTGTTCACCGGCCGCGGAGGCGTCCGGACCGACGAGGTCGGCATCGTCACGGGCGACCTGACCGTGCACACGGCATGGAACGGCGAGCAGGCGGAGGTGCACGTCCGGCACAGCGGCACATCCCAGTGGTTCACCTTCAGCGGAAGCCCGGTGCCCTGCTCCTCCGCGGAGGCCAGCCGCGAACTGCACCAGGCGGCCGTGGAGGCCGTACGGGCCGGCGGGGGCGCCCAAGTGCCGCGGCGCCCCCGATGGGAACCCGCCTGAGCAATCGAAGCCCGCCGACTGCTCCATGCGGGGCGACGCGGATGCCGCGGACCGCGACGGAGCCGGGCAGTCCGCGACGATTCGACTCCGTCGATGCGGGGCCGGCCGGCCGCACGCGAAGGACCGCGGCCCACCGTCACACGGTGATCCTGCGGCCGGTGATCGCCTGCGGCTCGAGTCGCACCCACAGATCGCGTCCGTCTCCCGTCCAAGGGCGGCTGTACGCGCTGTCTGTGAGGCGGTCCGCCTCACCCGGGTCGGTCACCGTGCGTGCCCGCCCGCGGACGAGCACGCTCCAGCCGCGGCTGAACGCGTCGTCGATACGGTCGACCTCGAAGGCCACCAGATGGTCCGCGGCCAGCGAGGGCGTCGTGCCGGGGGCCGTCCGGAAGACGATCGCGCCCTCGACGACGCTGTAGTTGACCGGTACCACGACAGGTCCCGAGTCGGTGGGCACCGCGATCCGCCCGACGCCGTGCCCACCGATGAGCGACCTGCATTCCTCCTCGCTGAGCCCGGTGAACTCGGGTGCCTGGGCTGCCTGTTCCGGGCCGGGCGGCAGGTCGGCGGTGCCGCCGGTGAGCGCTGAGACCGTGGTCTCCAGTGCCGCGGCCACGCCGAGGAGCGCGCCCCTGCTCGGCGTGGCGTCGGGATGCTCCTCAAGGTGCCTGAGGTAACTGGGGGCCATGTCCGCGCGGTCGGCCGTCTGCTGTCGTGTCAGGCCGAGTTCCGCGCGCCGGGCGGCGAGGCGCCGGCCCAGGTCGCCCTGCGGCGTCTCCACCACGGGGCCGTCGTGATCACGAGGTCCTTCGGTCATGGTCGTCACGTCCTTTCGTCGCGCCGCGCCCACGGCGGCGCACCCCGCGCGTACGACCGCAGCCGTGTGTCGGTGACGGCCGGGTTCTCGACCGCCGCCCGGACGGCCTGCCCGGCGGCATGGCACACATGGCTTTCATGCCGCTCCTCGCGCGGTCGCTGTGCGGCGCGACCGAGCCGGAGACCCCAGTGGCCGGGAGACCCCAGTGGCCGGGAGGGCCCCGGGCGCGCCTCAATGCCGGTACCGCCCCGCGACTCCAGCCTCACCCATCTGGACGGCGGGCGCTTGGGCCGGTCGGGCCCCTCTTCTCCGGTCAACGGGAAAGGGACCTTTCGCGAGGGACGGGCCGCCTGCCCGGCCGGGCTGCCGGCACCGTTCGGTGGTCGGGCGCGCTGACACCGGCCGTCGTGATCGTGGTTCACGCTACCGGTCGGCGGCCGGCGGCGGATCGGAATCGGAACCCGTCCACGGTCCGCCGGGTCGCGCCCAGGGCCGTTCGGCCCACGGGAGGGGACGGACAGCATCTGCCGGGTCCCGCGGGACTGCTCGAAGCTGGAGGTGCGTCGCGGCCGAAGCGTCGGTCCGACGTGCCGGTCCGAGCCCCGAGCCGAGGAGTGCCGCGTCATGGTCCCATACGTGTACGACTTCCGCGAGGGCCGTCGGGAGATGGCGGACCTGCTGGGCGGCAAGGGCGCGAACCTGGCCGAGATGACCCGGCTGGGCCTGCCGGTCCCGCCCGGCTTCACCGTCAGCACCGACGCCTGCCGGGCCTATCTGGCCACCGGCACCGAGCCACCGGGGCTGGCGGCGGAGGTCTCCCGGCATCTGGCGGCTGTCGAGGCGGCGGCGGGTCGGCGGCTGGGGCAGCGTGACGACCCGCTGCTGCTGTCCGTCCGCTCCGGGGCGCGGTTCTCGATGCCCGGGATGATGGAGACGGTGCTGGACATCGGCCTGGACGACGACTCCGTCCTGGGGCTGGCCAAGGCTTCGGGCAGCGACCGTTTCGCCTGGGACTCGTACCGCAGGCTCGTCCAGATGTTCGGCTCCACGGTCATGGGTGTCGACCCGGCCCTCTTCGCGCGCGCCCTGGCCCTCCTCAAGGAGGAACGCGAGGCACCCGACGACACCCACCTGGACGCGAACGACCTGGCCCGGCTCGTGGAGACCTTCAAAGGGATCGTCCTCGACGAGACCGGGGAGGAGTTCCCGCAGTCCCCCACCGACCAGCTGCGTCGGGCGATCCTCGCGGTCTTCCGCTCGTGGAACGGCGAGCGGGCCCGGCTGTACCGGCGGCGCGAGCACATCGGGGACGACCTCGGCACCGCCGTGACCGTGCAGCGCATGGTGTTCGGCAACCTCGGCCCCGACTCCGGCAGCGGGGTCGCCTTCACCCGCGATCCGGCCACCGGCCGGCCCGGCCTGTACGGCGACTACCTGCCCGACGCGCAGGGCGAGGACGTCGTCGCCGGCATCCGCAACGCCATGCCGCTGAGCGAGCTGGAGCAGCTCGACCCGCGCTCGTACGCGCGACTGCGCGGCCACATGGAAACGCTGGAGCGGCACTACCGGGATCTGTGCGACATCGAGTTCACGATCGAGCGCGGCACGCTGTGGATGCTCCAGACCCGGGTCGGCAAGCGCACCGCCGAAGCCGCCTTCACCCTCGCCGCCCAGCTGACCGACGAGGGGCTCATCACCGCCGACGAGGCCCTGGCACGGGTCGACGGCGACGGGCTGGCCCGGCTGATGTTCCCGGCGTTCGACACGTCCGCCGTCGGCGAGCCGCTCGCCCAAGGCGTCCCCGCCTCCCCCGGTGCCGCCGTCGGCGCGGCCGTCTTCGACTCCGCCGAGGCGGTACGACGTGCCGCCGCCGGCGAGAGGGTCGTCCTGGTCCGCCAGGAGACCACCCCCGACGACCTGCCGGGCATGATCGCCGCACAGGCCGTGCTCACCAGCCGCGGCGGCAAGACCAGCCACGCGGCCGTGGTGGCCCGGGGCATGGGCAAGGTCTGCGTCTGCGGCGCCGACGGCCTCGCCGTGGACACCGGGGCCCGGCACTTCACCACCCGGACCGGAGCCGTCGTCGAGGAGGGCACCGTCCTCTCCGTGGACGGCTCCTCCGGTGCCGTGTACCCGGGGGCCGTGCCGCTGGCCGACTCGGCGGTGATGCGGTTCCTGGAGACCTCACAGCGGTCGGCGGGTGTGGTCACCGCGGTGGCCCGCGCCCTCGAACACGCCGACACCCTGAGGCGGTTGGAGGTGCGGGCCAACGCCGACACCCCCGAGGACGCGGCCCGCGCCCGCCGGTTCGGCGCCCAGGGCATCGGACTGTGCCGCACCGAGCACATGTTCCTCGGCGAACGCCGCAAGCTGGTCGAGCGGATGATCCTGGCCCGCGACGACGCCGGGCGCGAACAGGCACTGGCGGCGCTCCTGCCCCTCCAGCGGCAGGACTTCACCGACATCCTGGAGGCGATGGACGGCCTGCCCGTCACCATCCGCCTGCTGGACCCGCCGCTGCACGAGTTCCTGCCCGACCGCACCGAACTCGCCGTACACATCGCGGCCACCGAGGCACGCGGCGAGCAACCCGACCCGCACGAGCGGGAGTTGCTCGACGCCGTCAGCCGGATGCACGAGGACAATCCGATGCTCGGGCTGCGCGGTGTGCGCCTCGGCCTGGTCATCCCGGGCCTGGTGGCGATGCAGGTACGGGCCGTCGCCGAGGCCGTCGTGGCCCGCACGCGGGCCGGGGGCACACCGCGCGCAGAGATCATGGTGCCGCTGGTCGGTGCCGTCGAGGAACTGCGCATCGAACGCGCGGAGGTCGAACGGGCCCTGGCCGAGGTGTCCGACGAGTCCGGCGTGCCCGTCCGCTGCCCGGTCGGCACGATGATCGAGCTGCCCCGGGCCGCGCTCACCGCCGGCCGCATCGCCGAGGAGGCGGAGTTCTTCTCCTTCGGCACCAACGACCTCACCCAGACCACCTGGGGCTTCTCCCGCGACGACGTCGAGGCGGCCTTCTTCTCCGCCTACCTCGACAAGGGCGTCTTCCCCGTCTCCCCGTTCGAGACCCTCGACCGCGACGGCGTGGGACGGCTCGTCCGGATCGCCGTCACCGAGGGCCGCGCCGCCCGCCCCGGCCTGAAGATCGGCGTCTGCGGCGAACACGGCGGCGACCCCGACTCCGTGCACTTCTTCCACACGGCCGGCCTGGACTACGTGTCCTGCTCGCCCTTCCGGGTACCGGTGGCGCGGCTGGAGGCGGGCCGGGCGGCGCTGCCCGGGACAGAGGGCAGCGACAGCAGGTGAGAAGCACCCACCTCTCACGGAACGACGACAGCGAGGAGCACGGCACATGACCGATACGGACCTCAGCGCACAGGACGCACTCGCCGCCCTCCGGATACACACGGACGGTGACGTGGGCGACGAGGAACTCACCTACATCCGGGCCAAGGTCGGCGCGGCCCTCGCCCGGCCCGGGCTGTCGTCCGTCAGCGGCCGGGTCACCGTGACCAGGGACGCCGCACACCACGTCCGGCTGCCGTGGGCGGCCGGAGCCGAGATCCGTCTGGGCGGCCACCTCATCGTCGTCCACGCCCGGGAAGCCGACGCGCACGCGCTCGCGGACCGGATCGAGGACCGGCTGCGTGCCCGGGTCGAGCGGGCGGCTCACCGGGCGGAGCAGATCCGCAGGTCTGCCGCTCCACCGCCGTGGCGCGGCGGAGCGGGGCAGGCGGGTCCCCCGCCCACCGAGGGCCCTTCGCCCACCGAGGACCTCTCACCCACCGAGGGCCCTTCGCCCGCCGCGTAACCACCGCGTGAGGCTTACCGGGCCGCACTCCGGGCCCATCGGCCCTTGGACGCGGCCAGGACCCCGAAGGACAGTGGAGGCAGGAGCGGCACCGGTCCCCCGCGGTGTCGCTCCGCCGCGCAGACCTGACAGCCCGACATCCGGCAGTCCGTGACATCACGCAGACACTGGTACGGCCCCCCTGGCCCACGGCTACGGCCCACCGGTCCGGCCGCGCCGCCGCATCGAGCTCGGCGGCGCCGAGGCGCTGCGACTGCTGGGCAGCGTGACCCTCGGTCGCGTGCCGGCCCTTGCGCGCCCCCCAGGCCGATCGACAGGGGGAGACCGCCATGTCGGCTCCCGAGGGCCGGGACGGCGCCGTCCGCATGATCAGCCTCGCGGGTTTCCGCCACCTGGCGTCCTTCCGCCGACGGGAGCCACTGCCGGCGCTCCGCTGCCCGGCTGCCCGGCTGTCCGGCTGTCCGGCAGGCCACAGATCCTCCGCGGCTCCAGGCCGTCGGACCAGGACCGTTCGGCCCGTGCGTCGGACGGCCCGTCGCAGATGAGGGCCGAGCGGCCCGCTCCGCGAGGCCGTCAGGCATCTGCCGCGGCCTCGGAGCTGCTCCGACGCTGGAGCCGTGCGGCAGGGGCAGTGGGAGGACCATTCCACGACGGCACCGAACGGCGGGCGGTACGTCCTGATTCGCGGGACATTCGGCCCCTGCCTCCGGTACGCGTCCGGAGGCAGCCTGGAGGAAGTAGGCAGGCCGACGTCCAGGATCCCCCCGGGGATCGGCGAACAGCTCGCCGCGACCGCCGGGAACCCGCGGTCCCGCCGCCCGGTGGGCGAATCCGCACAGCGCGGGGAAGGGAGTGAGCGTGATGCCTCACATCGTCGGCGAGGTGATGACCCGCGAGGTCGTCGAAGCCCGCCGGGAGACATCGGCCGGGAACGTGGCGCAGTTGCTGTACCGGAACCGGATCAGCGGACTGCCCGTGGTGGACGGCGACGACAAGGTCGTGGGAGTGATCTCCGAGACCGATCTGATCCGCTCCCAGTCGGCCCGGGCCGACCAGGGCCGGGCACGACGGCTGCGGATTCCCCCGCTGCGCCGCTCCGCCCGGCGCGGGGCCGCGCTCGCTCGCGCCACCACGGCGGAGGACCTGATGTCGACGCCCGCGATCACCGTCCATCCCGAGCAGCGCGTCGCCGACGCAGCGCGCATGATGGAACGCCACGGTGTCGAGCGCCTTCCGGTCGTGGACGAGGAGGACCGGCTGATCGGCATCGCCACGCGCCGTGACCTGCTGCGCGTCTTCCTGCGCACGGACGAGGAGGTCAGCCGGGAGATCCTCGACGGAGTGGTGAGCCGCACCATGGGCCTGCCGCCCCACACCGTGTTCGTCTCGGTCCGCGACGGCATGGTTACCCTGGAAGGACACCTGGAACGCCGCAGCGACATCCCGCTCCTGCTCCGGCTCGCCTACCGGGTGGACGGAGTGGTCGGGGTGATCAACAGCCTCACGTTCCGCGTCGATGACGCCCGGCCGTCGGACAAGCCCTCCGCCTCCGGGAACGATCCCGCATAGCCCCATGGCGGACGGGCCGTACGGTCCAACGGCGGCAAGGCCCCTCGGCCCCGGAGGACCAACGGGGCCTGCGCGAGGGAGCCTTCGACGGGCGACGCTACCGGCGGGGAGCGGCAACGGTCCCCCGCGGTGCACCCGCACCGCCGACCTCGCGGTTTCAGCTCTCTGCGACGGAGGCACGCCACATGACCCGCCACGACCGAACCGCTACCGCCGGCTCCGCTCGGGCACCGACGGACACCGCCATCGCCGTGGACGGGCTCGTGGCGAACGGGCTCAAGGGGCTCGCCGACTACGAGGCTCTCGACCAGGAACAGGTCGACCACATCGTGAAGAAGGCCTCGGTCGCCGCGCTCGACCGGCACACGGCGCCGGCACGCCTGGCCGTGGAGGAGACGGGACGTGGCGTCTTCGAGGACAAGGCCGTCAGGAACATGTTCCCGTGCGAGCACGTCACGCACGGCATGAGCACCCTGAAGACCGTCGGGGTCATGCCCGCGACGACATCGAGGACATGGTCGAGATCGCCGAGCCGGTGGGCGTGGTGTGCGCGATCACCCCCACGTCGTTCCAGGTCCTCGGCGTGGACGAACGCACCTTCCCCGGCTCCCTGCCCCAGCAGGCCCTCAATGCCTACGAGGACCAGTGCGCCCCCGCCGACCCGCGGATGCCCATGCTCGACGACATGCGGGAACTCATGCGCAAGGCCTACTACGGCCGCCGATGACACGGACCGAACGGCGGACGGACGGACAACGGACGGACGGACAAAGGAGTTGATCGACATGACTACCTTCACGCACACACCTGACCGCCCGGTCCGGGTGGACGCGGTGCTGGACGCGCCGCTGTCCCGATGGCTGTGGCTGGTGAAGTGGATCCTCGTCATCCCCCACTTCGTGGTGCTGTTCTTCCTCTGGATCGCCTTCACCGTCGTCAGCGTGATCGCGTTCTTCGCCATCCTGTTCACCGAGCGCTACCCACGCCCCCTGTTCGACTTCAACCTGGGCGTGCTGAGATGGTCCTGGCGGGTGTCCTACTACTCGTACGGCGCCCTCGGCACGGACCGCTATCCGCCCTTCAGCCTGGGCGCGGAACCCGGCTACCCGGCCCGACTGGACATCGCCTATCCCGACCGCCTCTCCCGCGGCCTGGTGCTGGTGAAGTGGTGGCTGCTGGCCATCCCGCAGTACATCGTCGTCGGCTTCTTCCTCGGCGGCTGGCACCTCGGCTGGTGGAACGGCGGCCTGGTGGCCGTGCTGACGCTGATCGCGGCCGTGATCATGGCCTTCACCGAGAAGTATCCCCGGGACCTGTTCGACCTCATCCTCGGCCTCAACCGATGGGTTCTGCGCGTGGCGGCCTACGCGGCCCTGATGACGGACGTCTACCCACCGTTCCGTCTCGACATGGGCGGCACGGAACCGGACCGCCATGACCCGGTGGGCGAGTACAGGTAGCCCAGCTGTCGTAGCGGGCACCGCAGCCGTCACGGCCGACACCCGGGGCACCGGTTGCCCGGGCGTCCCGCCAGGGCCACGGTGGAGAGAGCCTGCCGAGTCAGCCAGGGAGTGGATGAGCATGCGAGCTCTCGTCTTCCACGGTCCCGGGCAGATCTCCTGGGACACGGTCGCGGATCCGGAGATCGAGGAGCCGGCCGACGCCGTCGTACGCGTAGAGGCCACCACCGTCTGCGGCACCGATCTGCACATCCTGCACGGAGACCTGACCGAGGTGAAACCAGGAACGGTCCTCGGCCACGAGGCGGTCGGTGAGGTGGTGGCCATCGGCCGCGAGGTCCACTCCGTCGCTCCGGGCGATGAGGTGATCGTCTCGTCCGTCTCGGCCTGCGGCCGCTGTCAGTTCTGCCGGGACAGCATGTTCGGACAGTGCCGGGGCGGCGGAGGCTGGATCCTCGGGAACCTGATCAACGGAACCCAGGCGGAGTTCGTGCGGGTTCCTTTCGCCGACCATTCCACGCGGCGGCGGCCCGACTCCGTGGCACTCGGGGACTCCGTCCTGCTCGCCGAGGTGCTCCCCACCGCCTACGAGGTCGGGGTGCGCAACGGACACGTGGGGCCGGGAGACGTCGTGGTGGTCGTGGGCGCCGGTCCTGTCGGACTCGCCGCGGTCGTCCTCGCCCGGATCTACTCACCTCGCCGGATCATCGCGGTGGACTTGTCGTCGCCCCGGCTGGATGCCGCCCGCCGACTGGGTGCCGACTCCGCCGAAGTGCCCGGACGGCTGATCGCCGATCTGGCCGACGGGTCCGGCGCCGATGTGGTCATCGAGGCAGCCGGAACTCCGGAGAGCTTCGCCCTGTGCACACGAGTCGTACGTCCCGGTGGTCACATCGCCAGCATCGGCACGCCCGGCAAGCCGGCCACCCTGCATCTTGAGACCCTGTGGCGCAAGAACCTGACCATCAGCACCGGCCAGGTGGACACCTCCTCCACACCATGGCTGATGGAGCTGGTGAGGTACGGACGCCTGCCCGTTTCCGGGCTGATCACCCACACCTTCGGCTTCGACCGGACCGTCGACGCCTACGAGATGTTCACCGAGGGCCCCGCCACCGGCGCCCTCAAGGTCCTGCTGCAGCGCGAGTGAGCCCGCCCCCACGCCCCGGATCACCACGTCGGCCGTCGGCGTCCACGACAGCGCCGACGACCGTCCCGTCGGGCGGCCGGACATCGCCAAGGGCGCGGCCCCCGCGGAACATCGAGGTGAACGACATGGACGTCCTCGTGGGCTATGCGACCGCGCACGGCTCGACGCGCGAGATCGCCGAGCGGCTGGCCGCCATGCTGGGCAGGGCGGGCCTGACGGCCGAGGCCAGGGCCATGGAAGCGGTGGACGACGCCGACGCGTACGGCGCGTTCGTCCTGGGCAGTGCCGTCCACCGGCAGACCTGGCTGGCTCCGGCCAGGGACTTCGTACGTGACAACCTCGACGTGCTGCGCCCCCGACCGGTGTGGATCTTCAGCGTCGGCATGCCGGGCGCGCTCCGCGGACCGTGGAGGCGTATGGCGGACAACGAGATCCCGGTGATCGTCGAGAGCCTGCCCGGCGGCCAGTCGTACCGGGACCACCGGCTGTTCTCCGGTGTCGTCGCACGAGCCCAGCTGTCCCTGACCGGCCGTGTCCTGTTCCGTCTGATGGGCGGCCGGTTCGGCGACTACCGCGACTGGGAGGTCATCGACGCCTGGGCATCCGTGATCGCCGCCGAACTGGCTCACGGTTGACAGCCGGAGGCGGACCCGCGCGGGTGGGGGTGAAGGTGGGGGCGCGGTCCGGGACAGCGGGATGACGAAGGAACGTTCAGCAGGCGCGCGTCTACCGCGTGAGGGAAATTTTGTGGACGGTGGTGTCGTCGGGGTTCAGCCGCCGCCCGTCCGCAGACAGCACTTCCAGCGGGCGGAGTCGCTGTCCCTGCCGACGGTCGACCAACTGTGAGTGGGGTTCGCCGGGGGCGAAGAAGTTCTGTTCGCCCCACTGCCGCAGTGCCACGATGACGGGGAAGAGCGTCTTGCCCTTCGGAGTCAGTACGTACTCGCGGTAGGCGCTGCCGTCCGAGGCGGGGACGGATTCGAGGACACCGCCGGCGACCAGAGTGCGCAGTCGCGTGGCGAGGATGTTCTTCGCCACGCCGAGGCTGCGCTGGAACTCCCCGAAACGCCGGCTTCCGTCGAAGGCGTCCCGCACGATCAGCAGGGACCACCAGTCGCCGATCGCGTCCACCGACCGGGCGACGGGACATTCGCTGTCGTCGAAGCGCGTTCTGGTCACCATGGCGTTCCTCTCTCACGACGGTTGCAACATGCTACCAAAATGGTTACCGTCGCCACCGGTAGCAAGATGAAACCAGATATGCGGAGGGGTGCCGATGCCCGGCAAAGGCGAGGCTGTGACACGACGGACCAAGGCCCGAAGCGGGGAAGGTTCCGCGTTCGTCCTGTCCCGTGGTGTCGTCGTACTGTTCGCCGTCGCCTGCGGGGCCGCGGTGGCCAACGTCTACTTCTCCCAGCCGCTCCTGGTGACCATGGGCCAGGACCTCGCCATGAGCCCGGCGCTTGTGGGCAGCGTGGTCACCCTCACGCAGGTCGGCTACGGGCTGGGACTCTTCTTCCTCGCGCCGCTGGGCGACGTGGCCGACCGCAGACGGCTCATCGTTGTCCAGCTGCTGCTCCTCGTGGTGGCCCTGGCCGTGGTAACCGCCGCCCACACGGCAGCGATCCTGCTCGCGGGCATGGCCGCGGTGGGACTTCTCGCGGTCGTCACGCAAACTCTGGTGGTCTTCGCTGCGTCGCTGGCCCCTCCAGCCGAGCGCGGACGGGTCGTCGGTCTGGTCACCGGCGGTGTGGTCATCGGGATCCTGCTCGCCCGCACCGCATCCGGCCTCCTGGCCGATCTCGCGGGCTGGCGCTCCGTCTACCTCGCCTCGGCATCGCTCACCGCTCTGCTCGCCCTGGTCCTGTACCGAGTGCTGCCGCGCCACAGTCTCGCCGAGCCGACACCCCTGCGCTACGGAGAGCTCCTCCGCTCCACGATCACTCTGTTCGCACGGGGACGGCTGCTGAGGCTCCGGGCCCTGTTCGGTCTGCTGGTCTTCGCCGCCTTCAGCACCTTGTGGAGCAGCATCGCGCTGCCCCTCAGCGAGGCCCCGTACTTCCTGTCCCACAGCGCGATCGGGGCACTGGGACTGATCGGTGTCGCCGGCGCCCTGGCCGCGACGGTGGCGGGCCGTCTGAACGACCGCGGACTCTCCCGGCGGACGACCGGCATCGCCCTGGCGCTGCTCGCCGCCTCGTGGCTGCCCTTGTCCTTCACCCGCAGCTCGCTCTGGGCTCTGGTCGTCGGGGTGATCCTGCTCGACCTTGCCGTCCAGGCGGTCCATGTCACCAACCAGACCTTGATCTACGCGCTGCACCCGGAGGCGGGCAGCCGACTGATCGGCGGATACATGGTCTTCTACTCGATCGGCAGCGCCACCGGCGCCCTCGCCGCGACCTTCCTCTACACGCTGGTCGGCTGGGGCGCCGTGTGCGCACTGGGTGCCGCGTTCAGCTGCGTCGGGCTCGCACTGTGGGGCGTTACTCGACACAGCACTCCGGACCCCGCCGCCGAGGCCGCCTCTCGCGGTGATGACCGGCGCCCCACCAGTCGTCGTCGCGGTTGCCGCCGCTCAGCGACACCGCGAGCGGGATGCCCCGGCCGTCGGTGATGATGTGGTGCAACCTGTCTCGTCCCAGGCCGCCAGGCGGCTCCGGCTTCGGCTCGGGCTCTGACTCCGGCTCCGGCTCCGGCTCCGGCTCCGGCTCCGGCTCCGGCAGCAACGGCTCGATGAGCGACCACAGTTCGTCCGACACGATCCACGGCCGCGACCGACGTTTCCCCATGCCGTCATCAGCGAGCGACCAAGCCGACAGTCATATGATCAACTCGCTTTTGCCAGAGCCGGTAAGGCCCCGACCGGCCGCGGACAAGGACCGTTCGGCCCTATCCCCGTGCCCCCGCGCGCGGCGACCGTGACAGGAGAAGGCACGACGCACCCGTTCCACGCCTCAGGAGAGCGCGATGCGACAGTCCACGATCGGTCCCCCACACACGACGTGGCGTTCGTCGGCCCCGCCAGTGCCTTCCAGCAAGCGGCCCGCTTTCCGGCCGGGCACGACATCAGCGGGACGGTCGGCAGCGCACGAGGACGAACGGGTCCGGGTGTACCCGAGACCCGACACCGACACCGACACCGACACCGACACACACGGCAGCGCATCCGGTCGGGCGTCCCGGAGGAGGCCCGGCTCCCGGACGCCTCTCCGAGGACGCGAAGGGTGGCCACCGCCGGTGGACCTGCTCCCGGACGCCCGCAGGGACGACACCCTTCGCGTACGACATGGCCGCCGCCCCACCGGAGCGGCGCCTGGTGACCGGACCTCCACGAAGCCCGGTCCCCACACTCAGGCAGGGCAGTTCCCATGACACTCCACTCCCCCGGCACCGCGCTCGTGACCTCTCTCGTCGAGGACGCGACAACGGCCCCGTCGATGCACAACGCCCAACCATGGCGGTTCCTCCACCGCGTGGCCGGAGACACCATCGAGGTCTACGCCGATCCCGCGCGAAGCATGCCCCGTGCCGACCCCCGGCACCGCGCCCTGCACCTGGGCGTGGGCGCCGCCGTGTTCAACCTCCGGGTCGGTGCCGCCTGGCGTGGCTGGAGCGCCTCGGTGCGGCCCCTCCCGGACGCGGAGAATCCCTGGTTCCTCGCGGAGGTGACTCTGCGCCGCGCCACGGACCCAGGCGAGTCGGACGACCTCGCCGCCCTGCGTCCCGCTCTGTGGCGACGGCACACCAGCCGCCACCCGTTCTCCGACGAGCGCATCCCCGACGCGATCCTCGACCGCCTGCGGTCCGCGGCGCTCCTGGAGGGCGCCCACCTGCTCCTCCCGGGCCCCTGGCACACCGACACCCTGCGCGGCCTCGTGCACGACGCTGAACTGTCCGAGGCCATGGACGCGGCACTGCGCGCCGAGATCACCAACTGGACCCGGCTCCAGGACCGCCGAGGCGACGGCCCCGCCGACGGCATCCCCTCGTACGCCTTCGGTCCCCGGCAGCACGGGGTGAGCGCGCCGGTTCGCGACTTCGACATGCCCCGGCGGGTGACCGGGCGTTCGACGGCGGACTTCGAGCAACGGCCGCAGATCGTGATCCTCGGGACGGCCGACGACAGGCCCCTGGACTGGCTCAGGGCGGGTCAGGCCATGCAGCGGGTGCTGCTCCAGGCGACTTTCGACGGTCTGGCCACGTCGCCGATCTCCCAGCCTCTGGAGTGGCCGGAGCTGCGCGAGACGGCCCGCGACCCTCGCTCGGCCATGGGCTTCGTGCAGATGCTCATCCGACTGGGCTACGGCCCCGTCGGCGAGGCCACCCCACGCCGGCCGGTCGCCGACGTGCTGAACCTCGTGTGACCAGGACGCCGTCGTCACCTCCGTAGACCGCCACCGAAGGAACCCGGCACCGGCGATCAACGAGACGCCCGTCCGTGAGCGTCGACGTCACCGAGGGCGTAGTGCCCCTCAGTGGGACACTGCCGCGCCGGGCCTTCGGGCCCCGTGGTCGTGCGGCTGTGCGACGACGTGGACGGGGTCGTGCGGGTCGCCGACCGACTGCGGTACGACACCTGACCCGTAACCGCTGACCGCCGCTGCGAGGGCGACCACAGCGGCGGTTCTCATCGGCGGGCCGGCGGGCGCCGGCTACGGGCCGGATAGGGGTCAGACATCGTCGGGACCGGGTTCGGTGGGGCGCCGGCGCGTCCAGAGGGGTTCCACGTGCGTCCACTCGCGCTCCCACTCCTCGAACGTGTGGCTCTCCAGTCGCCGCAGGCGCGCGCCGACGACGCCGACCGCCGCGAAGGAGAGCAGGGCGGCGAGAAGCGTCCCGCCCCCGAGGGCGACGACAATGCCGTCGGCCGCAGCGCGCGGAGCGCGGGTCACGGCGCCGGTGTCGTCGACCCAGATCGTCACCGTGGCTCCTTCGGACGTGCGTGGCGGAACGTCGACCTTGCCGGAACGCGGTGCGCCGTCGGGAGCGCGCCAGGAGGCGTCGGCCCGGGCGGCCTGTGCGCTGCCGGGGCCGCTGAGTGGGTCCGTGGCTCGGGACAGGGTGACAGCCGCCGTCTCGTGCCGGTGGCGGGCCTGCTCGCGTGCGACGCGTTCCCCGTTCCGCCAGAGGGCCTGGGCTGCGATCATGCCGCAGACCACCGCGGCGACGACCGCGAGGGCCAGGCCCGCCTGCCATCGGGTGCGCGTCCGGTCACAGGGGCGTCGGAGCGGGTTGGCGGCCGTATCGGGGCGGGGGCTCTCCGGGCCGCGGTGCCATGGTCGCCCCGGCCTGGGTGCCGGGGTTCCGCCGTCTCGCATGGCACACCTCCTGGGCCGTGCCTCTGTCCCGCCGGGGCCCCGTGGGTCTCAGCGGGTCGTGGTGAGCTCGAATTGCTCCCGCGCGTCCAGACGCCGCGGCTGTCGGTCGACGCCGGGCACGGGCGGGAGGTCGTGCTGCTCGGCGGGGCTGTCCATCGGATCGCCGCCGAACAGCCCCACCGGCCGCACCCGCAGTTGTTCGGCGGTGCGCCGGGCACCCCGGCGTGCCGTGCCGTTCCAGTGCCCGGCGTACAGGGCACCGCACAGGACGACCCCGTCGTCGCCGCTGACATCGGTGACGGTGTCGGCGGACACGACGACCACGTCGAGGCCGTCCTCAGGCGGCGACCCGCCGATCTCCTCGGCGATGCCGGCGGTCGCGCCGGGCCGGCTGCCGTGCGCGACGAGCACCCGCCTCGACGTCACGGTGCCTCCCCGCCTCCTGCCGGGCCCGCCGCGCGGGTCACCGGGACGGTACGGGCTCCTGCCTCCCGGGGCTTGGGCATCGCCGCGCGGACGGTGAGGACGCCGTCGGCGTACTCGGCTCGGACATCCTCCGCCGTGATCGCCTGCGGCAGGCGGACGGTGCGGACGAAGGACCCGTAGCGGAACTCGGAGTGGTCCTTGGTCTCGCTGCTCTCCTCGTGTTCGGCGCTGACGATGAGCGTGTCGCCGTCGACCGTGATGCTGATGTCGTCGTCGGGGTCCATGCCGGGCAGTTCGGCCTTCAGCACGTACTCGGCTTCGCCCCTCGTCACCTCGATCGGGATGATGTGGCGGCCGAACGCGGGCCTCCGTGCGGGAAGCCGGGGGAAGTCCCCGAAGCCCGGGAAGTCGGAGATCCAGTCCGCGAGTTCGGGGAAACGGTTGCGGGAGTGTTCCAGACGGCCTGCCATGACCCTGCCCTCCTTGAGTGGTGCGTCGTTTCCTGTCCCCACCATGACGCCGCCGCGGGTGCGGCCCGAGTGCCGGATGGGACCGACGGGCGGGCCGAGCGGGTACCGGCTGCCGGACCGACCGGCCCCTGTCGCCCGTACGGCACCAAGGGCGTCGGGGCGTTGGCGCTGCCGCCCGGTGAGCGGCCCGGCCCTCGCCTGGTCGAACAGGGCGCTCGGCGGCACGGTGCTCACCCGGCGCCGGGGCCGGGATCTGGCAGCGGTGCCGTCGGGTGGACGGGGGTGTCGCTGGCCATGACTCCTCCTCGGACACGGGCGGTCCGAGCGCCGGACAGCGCGTCCCTGGGACACCTCCCACATTGGCATCCACGGGCCCCTCCGGGCATGGGCCACTTGGCCCCGATCGAGTCGCGACGCCCGGCCCGGGCCGCCGAGGGGACGTCGCATCGGGCTCGGCGACCGGGACGGCTCAGCATCACAGCCCCGGGCGCGGCGGCGACGGGGCAGGTCTCCGTCCGCCGATACGTGCGCGAGCCCGGCGACGAGGGCAGGCGGAGGGGTGCGGGGCCCGGTGCGCTCGTCGATGCCTGTTCGCGCAGTTCCCCGCGCCCCTTGAGAGGTGGCCGGCTGGGCTCAGGCGGCCCGGGAGCGCTTGGGGGCGCGGGGGAACTGCGCAGGCTTTCGGGGCACGGGGAACTGCGTGAACGGCCGGTTCAAACTCACCGACCCCAAGGGGGTCCAGGTTCAGAGACCGCCGACAGGTCCGAGCCTCACTCCGGGCCGGCCGTGCAGGGGCAGGGAGACGGCCGCGGGACCGGCCGCGTCGCGACGCCCGACCGATGGCCGCGGCATCTCTCAGCGGCGGTCGGCGCAGGACGTCACCCCTGCCTCGTGTCCGCGCCGCCGTGGTCCGCCGCGTACACGGTGATGATCCGGTCGGTGCCCGCGCGGGTGTGGAGGAAGCGGTCGTCGAGGATCACCGCGAGGTCGTCGAGGGCGGTTTTCAGGATCGCGCCGGCCAGGCGGACGTCCGGGTGCGAGGCCCGCCCGGCCTGCTCGGCCAGTTCGGCCGCGTGGGCGAGCTGGACGGGCAAAGAGGTGTTGTCGTCCCCGTCGTAGAAGTAGTACGACTCCGGGTACTGCATGAAATCGACCGAGGAGACCGAGATCGCGGTGGCGAGGGCGTCCAGGAGCGCGGCACCCCCGTCCGAGTCGAGCGCGGGACCCGGGACGTTGCTGCGACGCAGGTGGGACAGGCGCAGGGCGAGGGCCCTGCGCCGCGCCAGAGCCGGGTAGATGCCGAGAATCCAGGCCACGGTCGCCGACAGCAGGGCGAATCCGGCAAGGGCCTCGACGGGGGCGAGAACCCGAAGCCACCCCGCGGTCGGCGCGATGTCCCCCAGGCCGAGGGTGGCCAGGGTCACCAGGGAGAGGTAGAACGCGTCGAGCGGACGGGCGTGCTCGTCCGGGGACAGTCCCGCCGCGTACGAGAACTTCTCGGGCATGTGCGGCCAGTAGACGAGCGCCCAGCCCACCGCCATGGCCAGCGCCCATGCGGCGACGACAGCGACCATGCCCAGCGGACCCGTCAGCCCTGCGGGCTGGCGCCCCGGGCTGAGGCGGGTCGAGAGCCGCCACATGCAGGTCATCACCAGTCGGCTCAGCCCGCCGTGCCGCGTGGGGTGCCAGAGGGTCTGGAACACGTCTCGCAGGGCGCCCAGCACGAGGAGCGCGCCCCCCAGTGTCGGCAGCCACGTCATCGCCGCCCCCGCACGGAGGTGCCCGGTCCGGGAGAGAACTTCACTGCCCGCACAAAGGACAAGTCGCCGATATACCGCCTTCGGGGAATCACCATCCGTAGTGTGGCATGTGCGGCCCGGCGCGGGTCGGGTGCCGTCCTCCCATCGGCCCACACGCTCGCGACCGGCCTCTTCTCCCGACCAGGGGTTGCGGCCCGGCAGGCGTTGCACGCCGCGATGACGAACGTGCCCGAGGCGTCGCCGCCTGTCGAAAGCTAGCCGATGCGCGGGCTGCGGCGTTCGACGAGGACGACGTCGCGCCAGCGGCCGTGGTGGCGGGCGATGTGTTCGCGGGTGCCGATGACGCGGAAGCCGGCTCGTCGGTGCAGGGCCAGGCTCGCCGTGTTCTCGGGGAAGATCCCCGACTGGATGGTCCAGATCCCGGCCGCCTCCGTGGAGTCGATCAGAGCGTCCAGGAGGGCGCGGGCCACGCCTCGGCCACGGGCACCGGGGTGGACGTACACCGAGTGCTCGACGACTCCCGCGTAGGCGCAGCGGTCGGAGACAGAAGTGGCGGCGACCCACCCGAGGACCTGCCCCCCGCGCTCGTCCAGGGCGACGAAGCGGTGGCCGGGCAGCTTCGCCTTGTCGAAGGCGGCCCAGGCCGGGGGCTCGGTCTCGAAGGTGGCGTTGCCCTCCTCGATGCCCAGCCGGTAGATGTCCAGCACCTGTTCGGCATGGTCGGCGGTCAGCGGAACGACGCTGATGCGCTCAGCAGGCACGGCCGGTCTCCAGTCCCATGATCGCCCGTACGGCGGCGGGGAAGCACTGCAGGCATCTGTCGTTGACGGCGTACCGCGTGGAGGTGCCGCGGGCCTCGGCGAGGACGAAGCGCACCTCGGTGAGGATCTTGAGGTGGTGGGACACGGTGGACTGGCCGATCGGCAGATGTTCGACGATCTCGCCGACCGCCATCGGCCGCTTCTCGACGGCCAGCAGGTTCAGCAGCCGGACGCGCATGGGGTCGGCCAGTGCTTTGAACCAGCTGGCGTAGGTGGTGGTGTCCTCGTCGCCGAGCCGGTCCGGGGTGTGCGTCGATTCATTCATCGATCATCGACGATAGTCGATGAAAGGCGGAGGGTCGAGACGCGACTGCCGGGCTCGCGCTCGCCGTTCATGGGGTGAGGGCCGGATCGCGCCGGGCGTCCGGCCCTCACGGGGTGCGTCAGACCGCGTAGACCATCGGATCGGTCACGCATCGCCGGATACACCGCCCCCGCCCGGCCGGGGCCGCTCGTCTTCGGCGCCGTAGTCTTCGTCGGCGGCTCTCCCACCACGACCACCGATGACGATGACGTCGCGTATGCCGTCTCGGGCCGTGGGGCCGGTCCCGGGCTCACGCCTCCCGCTGGGCGTCGATCTCGGCGATCAGGGCCTCGATGCGGGTCTTGATCTCGTCGCGGATGGGGCGGACGGCCTCCACGCCCTTGCCTGCGGGGTCCTCCAGGGCCCAGTCCAGGTACTTCTTGCCGGGGAAGATCGGGCAGGCGTCGCCGCAGCCCATGGTGATGACGTAGTCGGATGCCTCTACGGCCTCGGTGGTCAGGACCTTCGGCTCGGCCGCGGAGATGTCGACGCCGACCTCCTTCATGGCCTCGACGGCGGCCGGGTTCACCCGGTCGCCCGGGACGGAGCCGGCGGAGCGGACCTCGATCCTGTCGCCCGCGAGATGGGAGAGGAATCCGGCGGCCATCTGCGAGCGGCCGGCGTTGTGGACGCAGACGAACAGCACGGAGGCGAGCGGGCTGGAGGACATCGTTCTTCCTTCGTCGGTGGATCGAGCAGGTTGTGCGGTACGGGTTCTGGTTCAGGTGCTCGGCAGGGAGGCGAGCGGGTCGGTGATGCGGGCGTCGGTCTCGTCGCGGATGCCGCGGACGACAGCGAGCGGGGCACCCTCGGGACGGTGACCGGCCGGTCCCGGGAGGTCCACCCCGGCCTTTGTCCGTACTCGCGCGACGACGGGCTCGACCTCGGCGACCGGGGGTGTATCCGCGTAGGAGACCGCGGCGTGGCCGTTCGCGCGACGGTCGGGCAGGGTGGCGGCCCGCTCGTGGCGCCCGGCGTCGCGGCCGCACAGGAACACGCGGGGCAGGCCGGTGCCGGTCGCACCCTCGATACGGGCGGGCGCGTCCAGCCGTTCGGCGGCCAGGCGTTCGGCCGCCACGACCAGGTGGGTGCTGATGCGGGCGTCGGCGGCGAGGTGTCCGGCCAATAGGACGGGGGGCCGGAGGGGCCGGGGTGCGGTCATGGGAAACCCCTTCAGGGGCACAGGTCCCACGGGTGTGGATACCGGTCCCAGGTTCAGCCTGAGCTGGTATCAGCTCGGAGTGATGTGACAGTATCAGCCCATGCTGACGTCAGTCGACACTGATCTGATGCGGGTACTGGCAGACCCGCTCCGCCTGCAGATCGTCACCCTGCTCGCCGAGGAGACGCTCTGCTCCACGCACCTGATCGAGGAGACGGGGGCCAGGCAGACCAACCTCTCCAACCATCTGAAGGTGCTGCGCGAGGCTGGAGTCGTGGAGACGGAGCCCTGCGGCCGCTTCACCTACTACCGGCTCAAGCCCGACGTCATCGCCACGGTCGCGGGCCAGTTCGCCGCCCTCGCGGAAGCCGCGCGCACCACCGCCGAGAACAACGTCAAGCGGTCTTGCCCCTGATCCCGGCGCCGGTCCGTCGCCGCGCCCCGTCGTTCCATATATCCACCGAGGAGTCCTGTTGAGCGCCGACAAGGCCACCGAGCACGACAGAGCCGGGGGCCCCGCCACGGCCTCCGCGACGAGCGGCAAGCCGCCGCAGCCCGCTCCGGGGGCCACGCCGCCCCAGGCTCCCCCGCTGCCCGCCCGGGCCGCAGCCGAACTGGTCGGCACCACAGCCCTGGTGGCCGTCGTGGTCGGCTCCGGCATCCAGGCCACCGAACTGACCGATGACATCGGCCTGCAACTGCTGGCGAACTCCCTCGCCACCGTCTTCGGCCTCGGCGTCCTCATCACCCTCCTCGGCCCCGTCTCGGGCGCGCACTTCAACCCCGCCGTCACCCTGGCCGAGTGGTTCACCGCCCGCCGCGGCGGCGCCGGGGTCACCCTTCGCGAGGCGGCCGCGTACGTCCCCGCCCAGATCGCCGGCGCGATCGCGGGCGCCGTCCTGGCGGACGCGATGTTCGGTGAGCCGTTGGTGAAGTGGTCGACCCACGACCGCTCAGCGGGTCACCTGCTGCTCGGCGAGGTCGTCGCGACCGCCGGCCTGATCCTGCTGATCTTCGGTCTGGCCCGCACCGACCGGCTCCGGTTCGCGCCCGTCGCGGTCGCCTCCTACATCGGCGCCGCGTACTGGTTCACCTCCTCCACCTCCTTCGCCAACCCGGCCGTGACCATCGGCCGCGCCTTCACCGACACCTTCGCCGGCATCGCACCCGGCTCGGTCCCGGGCTTCATCGGCATGCAACTCGTCGGCACCGTGGTCGGCCTGGCGCTGGTGGCCCTCATCTTCATGTCCGGGCGGAAGTCCACCGGGTGACACGTACGTCCCAGGTGGTGGTGATCGGCGGCGGCCATGCCGGACTCGCCGCCGGCCACCACCTCGGCCGCCTCGGCGTCGACGTCACCGTCCTCGACGCCCAGCACGTGGTGGACTGCCGTACCGGCTACGAGAAGCGCTACGAACTCGCCGTCCAGCGGCCCGTACACGGCCCGGCATCCGCCGGGATGACGCGTTCCTCAGGGTGGAGACCGACTCCGGCGCCCAGATCGCCGCAGACCTGACGTAGGACACGGACCTCACTCGGACCGCCCGGCGCCCGCCGCGCTTCCTCCCGGTCGACGGCACACGGTCGGTGGATGAGCCGGCCCGCGTCAGCTCGGCAACGACGACCGGACGGGCCCCGCCTCCCCGCGCCTCGTCAATCGCCTCGCGGTCCACGACCGGCTCGCCCGCAGACCTCACCCGCTCTCCGTACGAGCCGCACGCCGCGTCAGCCGACGGCGCCCAGCATCTGCCCCAACGCGGCAACCACCGACGGCTCCACCCGGTAGTACACCCAGGTACCGCGCCGCTCGGAGGTGAGCAGGCCGGCCTCCTTGAGCTTCTTCAGGTGGTGGGAGACGGTCGGCTGGGAGACGCCGACGTCGGAGATGTCGCACACGCACGCCTCGCCGCCCTCGTGCGAGGCGATCGCGGAGAACAGCCGCAAACGCACCGGGTCGCCCAGCGCCTTGAACATCGCGGCGGTCCGCTCGGCCTCCTCCGCGCTCAAGGGCCGCTCGGTCAGCGGCGGGCAGCACGGCACGGCGGCACCGTCGGCGACCTGGGGTTCCAGCAAGGGCAGCACCTTGATGTTCGACATACATCTATGTTGACACACGTCGAACCAGATCGACCAGGGCCTCACCCGGGTGCCGGCTTCCCGTCGAGCGACGCCGGGGGATAGAGGTCCAGCGCCGAGCGCCCCACGCCCCAGGCCCCACCTCGCAGATTAGATGAATGTCTATGTTGACGCCTATCGATACAAGTGCCATGCTGGCAGCACAGGAGATCGACAGATGTCGAAACAAAGGGGAATCCAGTGAACGCGCTCGCCACCGACCAGTTGCCCGTCGTGGTCATCGGCGCAGGCCCGACCGGCCTGGCCGCCGCCGCCCACCTCGTCGAGCGCGGCATCGAACCCCTCGTACTGGAGACCGGCCCGTCCGCGGCCGGCGCCGTACGCGAGTGGGCGCACGTACGGCTGTTCTCGGCCTGGGGCGAGGTCATCGACCCGGCCGCCGAGAAGCTCCTCGCCCCCACCGGCTGGGTCCGCCCCGACACCACCACGTACCCCACCGGCGGCGACTGGGCCGAGCACTACCTCCAGCCGCTCGCCGACGTCCTCGGCGACAAGGTGCGCTACGGAGCCACGGTGACCGGCGTCGCCCGCTCGGGCCGCGATCGCCTCGTCGACTCCGGCCGCGACGAGCAGCCCTTCACCGTGCACGTGGAACTCGCCGGCGCGGGCGAGGAGCGCATCACCGCCCGCGCCGTCATCGACGCCTCCGGCACATGGTCCGTGCCGAGCCCGATGGGTGCCGACGGCCTGCCGGCGCTCGGCGAGAAGGCGGCCGCCGACCACGTCTCCTACCGTGTCCCCGACCTCCGCGACCCCGCCGTCCGCGCCCGGTACGCGGGCAGGCGCACCGCCGTGATCGGCTCCGGCGCCTCCGCCTTCACCGCGCTCGCTCACCTCGCCGACCTCGCGGGGGACGAGCCGGGCACCCACGCCGCGTGGATCCTGCGCCGCGGGATCACGGGCTCGACGTACGGCGGCGGCGAGGCCGACCAGCTGCCGGCCCGTGGCGCGCTCGGCCTGCGGGCCAGGGCAGCGGTCGAGGAAGGCCATGCCTCGGCCGTGACCGGCTTCCGCACCCAGGCCGTGGAGCGCGACGGCGAGAAGCTCGTCCTGGTCGCGGAGGACGGCCGACGCCTGGACGGCGTCGACGAGGTCATCGTGCTGACCGGCTTCCGCCCGGATCTCTCCTTCCTCTCCGAGATCCGCCTCGGCCTGGACGAGCGCCTGCAGGCACCGACCGAACTGGCCCCGCTCATCGACCCGAACGTCCACTCCTGCGGCACCGTCTACCCGCACGGCGTGAACGAGCTCTCCCACCCCGAGCAGGGCGTCTACCTGGTCGGCATGAAGTCCTACGGCCGCGCCCCCACCTTCCTCGCCATGACCGGATACGAGCAGGTCCGCTCCGTCACCGCCGCGATCGCCGGCGACCGCGAGGCCGCCGAACGTGTCGAACTCACGCTGCCGGAGACCGGCGTGTGCGGCGGCGCGGGCCTCTTCGACGACCCCGACGCCGACCAGAGCGGCGAGGGCGGTGGCTGCTGCGCCGCCCCGGCCACCCTGCGGATCGGCATCGGCGCCCCGGCGGCCGCGTCCGGCGGCTGCTAGACACCCCAACCCATGCAGGAGGTTCGCCATGTCCCGCGTACAGCTCGCCCTCCGTGTCCCCGACCTCGACACCTCGGTCGCCTTCTACACCAAGCTGTTCGGCACCCCGCCCGCCAAACTCCGCGACGGCTACGCCAACTTCGCCGTCACCGAGCCCCCGCTCAAGCTCGTCCTCATCGAAGGCACGGCAGGAGAGGACACGCGGCTGGACCACCTCGGCGTCGAGGTCGACAGCACCGAGGCCGTGCACGCCGCCACCACCCGCCTGGCCGCGGCAGGCCTGGCCACGGACGTGGAGAACGACACGACCTGCTGCTACGCCCTCCAGGACAAGGTCTGGGTCCACGGCCCCGGCCAGGAGCCCTGGGAGGTCTACGTCGTCAAGGCCGACGCCGGCCTCCTGGCCAGGCAGCGGGGCAGCACCTGCTGCGCCGACCCGGCAGCGGCCCCGGCCGGTTCCGGCGCCGAGGAACCGGCCACCGCGGGCGGCTGCTGCTGACACGCGGATGACCGACGCGCCAAGTGGCCATCGCCGGAATCGAGTTCTTCGGCAGGTCCCAGTCCTGACGCGCGGCGCCCCTGGCCTGCCGATGGTGTGGGGGCGATCGGCGTTGCCGACGCGTAGGTACTCGACGTCGTCACAGGTGTCGCGGACCGTGTGCGAGTGACCCTTGCGTGGCGATCGAGCAGGCGTGTCGTCGCGCATCTCTCTCGCGACGCGCGGGCAGCGGTAGGTGCCGCGTCCCGAGACCGTCGATGTGATGCGGATCACTGCCCGGATGCTCCGGGTCGGACATGCACGATCATGACCGGATGGACGCTCGTTTCCTTGGCATCGCTGAGCTGGCCGAAGCCCCGTCCGTGGCGGTCGTGGTCGACGTCATGCGTGCTTTCACCGTGGCTGCCTGGGCCTTCGCCCAGGGGGCGGAGAAGATCGTGCTTGCCGAGTCGCTGGACGAGGCCCTGGCGCTCAAGGCTCGTCACCCGGACTGGGTGGCGCTCAAAGACGGTCCGCCCGCCCCCGGGTTCGACGCCGTCAACTCGCCGGGCCTGCTGCGGTCTGTCGACCTCGGCGGACGGACCGTCGTGCAGAAGACCACGGCGGGAACGGTCGGCGCGCTCGCGGCCAAGGACGCGTCGCTGGTGCTGTGCGCCAGCTTCGTGGTGGCGGAGGCAACGGCCCGGCTCTTGCGGACGCGCGCGAGTGACAGTGTCACGTTCGTGGTCACTGGCGAGGACGGGCAGGCCGATGAAGATCTGGCGTGCGCTCAGTTCATCGCTCGGAGGGTCACCGAGCCTGGGGCGGATGCCGCCGAGTTCCTCCGCCGAGCCGCCGAGTCGCGCGCCGCCACCGAGCTGACGGAGGGTGTGCGCCAAGGAGTCCATCCCGATGACGTCGCGCTCTGTCTTGAACTCGACCGGTTTCCCTTCGCCATGGTGGCGACCTTGGAGGGTTCGCTCATGATCCTCCGTCAGACCGCCGAACTTCCCTGACCGGCGGCGCGCCGATCTGACCGCTGGTGAGACCCCACTCCCCCAGGCGGGGCGGCCGAGGCCCTGACAGGAGAGCGGGGTGGGGCCCGATCCGGGGCCCTCGCACGAGGATCCGGAGGACTCCGCCGCCCCGACGGCCGACCGGGATCGGCTTGACCCTGACGTGCGGGTCAAGGGCTACCGTCACGTACCCCGCGGCGGACACGTGCCGCTGCCCGAAACCCGCCTGGGAGTCCACGAATGAGCGCAGCCCTGCCCCCCACCTCCCGCGAAGTCCGGCTCGCCGCCATCCCCGAAGGGCTGCCCAGACAGGAACATCTCGTCGTCACCGAGACGCCGTTGCCCGAACCTGACGCAGGTCAAGTACTGGTCAGGAACCGGCACTTCCTCGTCTTCCCGGGCCTGCGTACGTTGATGAGTGAGGAGGTCGACGGCGTGCCGCTGCCTCCGCTGCGCGTCGGTGACACTCTGTTCGGCCCCTGCGTAGGCGACGTCGTTGCCGCCCCGCCCGGCAGTCCCCTGCGCGCGGGCGACGTCGTGGCACACCTGCGCGGCTGGCGGGAGTACGCGCTGGTGTCGGCCGTCGAGTGCACGCTCTTGGACGACACGCTGCCCGATCCGGTGGCGCACCTCGCCCAGGGATCGGCGGCCTACGGCGCGCTGACCCGCCTTGCCGACGTCCGCCCGGGCGACGTCGTCTTCGTCACCGGAGCGGCGGGAGCGGTCGGCTCCCTGGCGGGCCAGATCGCCCGGCTGTTGGGAGCCGGGAGGGTGATCGGCAGCACCGGCTCCCCGCAGAAGGCGGAGCGGCTGGTGTCCGAGCTGGGCTACGACGCGGTCGTACTGCGAGGGAAAAGGCCCGTCGCGGACCAGCTCGCCGAAGCGGCACCCGAGGGCATCGACGTACTGGTGGACACCGTCGCGGGCGAGCAACTGAGCGCGGCGCTCGGTGCGGCGCGGCAGGGCGCGCGCTTCGCCTTGGTGGGAGCTTTGTCAGGGCAGCTGTCGCCGCAGCGGGCCGGCGGTAGCGCGCCGGTGGAGATCGATGCCTTCCGCCTCGTGGTCAAGGGCATCACGCTGCGCGGATACAGCGGTGCGGACCACCCCGATGTGGAGAAGGAGTGGCCCGGCCGCTTCGGCGAGTGGCTGCGCTCCGGCGAGATCAGTTTTCCGCACGTCCGGATCGCGGGCATTACTCGCGCACGGCAGGCGTTGCAGGAACGATCGAGGGCCGGCACTTCGGGGCCGTCGTCGTGGAGTTGTAGCCGCGGACGCGGCAGCGGCTCGGCAGCCTGGGCAGGAAGAGACGGGGAGTGGGAGACGATGCGGATCGGCGAAGCGGCGGCAGCCGCCGGTACCACCGCCAGAGCACTGCGGTTCTACGAGCAGCGCGGATTGCTGCCCCCGCCCCTTCGTACGCCCTCGGGGCAGCGGGAATACGGGCCGCGCGACGTCGCACGAGTCCGCGTCATCCGCGACCTTCTGGGCCTCGGACTGACCATCGAGGATCTGCGCGGCTGCGCCGACCGCCTCCATCTGCTCACCGAGGACCCGCCCCCGCGCTGTGGCTCCGTCGAACCCGGCGTCGCCGCCTCCGGGATCGTCGGCCGGAGGCTCGCCGCCCTCGATGCCGAGATCAGCCGTCTGACCGAAGTGCGCGAGAGCCTCGCGCGGCGGGCCGCCGGAGACTGACCTCGACCCTCATCCGAGCTCCTATCGCGGCGGGCCGCCGGAGACTGACGACCCTCATCCTTGGACAACCCCGCCGACGTCTCAAGACGGTGACTCAGTAACCAGTACATCTGTCGAACGAACGGCCCGTTGAGCCGCAACACTAGCGCGTCACCGTGCGGCTGGTGCCATCGCGTCGACCTGCGTCGTGACCGCCTTCACCGCGGTCAACCGCGTCACGCACCGAGCAGCCCCGAGACGTCCAGTTCCGCGCGTCGCGCCCCGATCCGCTCGGCGATCTACGCCCTTCCGACCAGCACGTTCGAAGACGGCGAAGGCTCTATGATGCAGCGGTGTTCGACTCCCGGCACGTGAGAACTTTCCACGAAGTGGTGCGGACCGGCTCGTTCTCGGCTGCCGCACGCGTCCTCGGTTACACCCAGCCGGCGATCACCCAGCAGATGAAGGCTCTCGAACGGGACATCGGCATGCCGCTGTTCGTCCGGGTGGGCCGCGGTGTGCGGCTCACCGAGGCGGGCGAGACGCTGGCGCGGCACGCCGGCGACATACTCGGCTCACTGTCGGCGGCGCGAGAGCAGATGAACGCCCTCGCCCGGCTGCACGCCGGACAGGTCCGTGTCTGCGCCTTTCCCAGCGCCAACTCCACGCTCCTGCCGGAGGCTCTGGCCCGTCTCTCGGCCGCCCACCCGGGCATACGTCGATCTGCTGGAGAACGAGCCGCCGGAGTCCCTGCGCCGCCTGGTGCGGGGCGAGTGCGACATCTCCCTCGCGTTCACCTACCCGGGGATGCACGAGCACATCCCGGAGGAACTGGTCGAGACCCCGCTCCTGGAGGACCAGTTGACCGTACTGCTGCCCGGCCGGCACCGGCTCGCCCGGCGCAGAGTCGTCCAGCTCACCGACCTGGAAGGGGAACGCTGGATAGCCGGCTGTCCGCGCTGCCGGGCCAACCTGCTGCACGAGTGCGCGGAGGCGGGCTTCGTACCCGACATCGCCTTCACCACGGACGACAACCTGGCGGTGCAGAGCCTGGTGGCGGAAGGACTCGGCGTCGCCATGGTGCCCGCGCTGGTGCTGACCTTCATGCACCGCGCCAAGGTGGCCGGCCGGCCGCTCCAGCCCGCCTCCCGCCGCAAGGTCTCGGCCTACGTCCTGCGGGAGCACCTGCGCATCCCCGCCACGGCGCTGGTCCTCCAGGAGCTGAAGGCCGTCGCCGCGGGCAAGACGGGCTGCTGACCGCTCAATCCATAAGCGTCGCTTGGGACATGCGAAGAAACTGTCGTTGGACGTGATGACAGGATCGGTTCGACGCTCTGTCCATGACTTCTGCGTCGACCGCTCCGGGTGCGTTCACCGCGGCACGCACCACCGACCGTCTTGGAACCCTGCTCGCCGGACTACGAGAAGACGTCGGGCGAGGCCTCCCGCCCGACCTGACCGCGCATCTCGTCGGTGAACGCCTCGCACCCCACCTGGGCGCGCCCGACCTGCTCACCGACGAGCAGCGGCAGAGCGATCCGGCCCGGTACCGGCAGCACCTGCTGCACGCGGAGCACGACGGGAGCTTCTCCGTCGTCGCGCTCGTCTGGCTGCCCGGCCAGGCGACCTCCGTCCACGACCACGTGTCCTGGTGCACGACGGGAGTGCACCAGGGCCGGGAACGCGAGCGGCGCTACCGGCTTCTCCCGGCGGCGGACGGCGCCGCCAGGCTCGTCGCCAACGCCGACGTGGTCAACGAGCAGAGCGAGTTCTGCGGCTTCGCCCCTCCCGGGGACATCCACCGGGTCTGGAACGCCGGCCCTTCCACGGCGATCTCGCTGCATGTCTACGGCGCGGACATCTCGCGCCTCGGCAGCAGCGTCCGACGGGTCTATCACCTGCCCGCCGACTGCTGATGGCCCTCCTCAGGGAACGTCCCGCGCAGCGGAGCCGGGTGCGCGAAGCGCCCGTCCGGCGCCAGGGGCTCCTCCTCGCGGCCTTCGCCCTCGCTCTCGCGCTCGCCGTACACCGGCTTCTTCCCGCCGTGCCGATGCTCACCGCCGCCGTGGTGCTCGGAGTCCTTGCCGCGCACCTGCCCAGGCTGCGTACCGTGGTACGGGGATCCGCCCGCCCGGGACTGTCCTACGCGGGCAGGCGGCTGATGCGCGCCGGCATCGTCCTGCTGGGGCTGCGACTCGGTCTCGACGACGTGGCCGGTCTCGGCTGGGCCACGGTCGTCATGACTCTGGCGGTCGTGGTGGCCACGCTGTCCGGGACCTGGTGGCTGGCGCGGCGTCTTGGCCTGCCGGGGGACCAGCCCCTGCTCATCGCCGCGGGGTACGCGATCTGCGGCGCCTCGGCCATCGGCGCGGTGGGTGAGGCGAGAGGCAGCGACGAACGAGACGCGGCCACCTCGGTGGCCCTGGTCACCCTCTGCGGCACGCTCGCCATCGCCGTACTGCCCCTGCTCCAGGGGCCCTTGGGGCTGGACGACGCCGAGTTCGGGCGCTGGGTCGGCGCGAGCGTGCACGATGTCGGCCAGGTCGTCGCCACGGCGCAGACCGCCGGTGACGCGGCCCTCGGCGAGGCGGTGCTGGTGAAACTGATGCGGGTTGCCCTGCTCGCGCCGCTCGTCGCCGCCGTCGCGCTGTCCGCGCGACGCCGCAGCTGTGACGCGGCCGGCCCGGGCGAGCCGGGCCGCAGGCGGGCGCCGCTGATACCGCTCTTCGTCGTCGGCTTCCTCGCGGCGGTGACCCTGCGCAGCACCGGACTGCTGCCGGGCGACGTCCTGGAGACGGCTCACACCGGGCAGGAACTCCTCCTGGCCGCGGCCCTGTTCGAGCTCGGCAGCGCGGTCGACCTCCCCTCGCTCACACGCACCGGCGCGCGAACGGCGCTGCTTGGCCTCTCGGCCTGGCTGGTCGTGGCGGGCGTCTCGTACGCCGGGGTGCTGCTGGTCGCGCGGTGACGCAGGTCCGGTCGGGCCACGCATGACCGCATCGTCGGCCGCGCGGGTAACCGGCCACGTGCAGCGATAGATCAGCCGGTGGGTGTCTGCCTCTTCGTCCAGCTGGAGAAGGGCTTCTTCCGGGTCCGTCGCCTGGGCATGAGGTTCATGAGTGCCCAGTTGGGTGGGCTCGCTCCTCTCCTGCCAAATCCTGCATGGGAGTACCCGGAGCGGGGCAATCGGTCGTCCCTGGGGATTTGGAGGATTCCATGGCCATGGTGAAGCAGCCGGTCGAGTCGGCGGGGGAAGACGTCAACTGCTGTGCGCGGCAGACCGGTGACCGCTCTGGATCTGGCTCCGAGACTCCGGAAACAGCGAGCGAGCGGGTCAACCGCCGCTGGAACGAGATCCTGCAGGAGACACGGGTCACCCAGACCGGCGTGCAGATCCTGTTCGGATTCCTGCTCAGTGTGGCCTTCACCCCCACGTTCAGGGAACTGGGGACACTGGACCGCGCCATCTTCGTCACCACCGTGGTGCTCGGCGCGTCGGCCACAGGGTCGCTCATAGCGCCTGTCTCCATCCACCGCTTCCTGTCCGGTCAGCGCATGAAGGACGAAGTGGTGGAAGCCGCAGGCCGCTTGATGATGTGCGGCATGGTCCTCCTCGCACTGACCATCGGCTGCACACTTCTGCTGATCCTGCGTTTCGTGATTCCCGGGATCCTCGCCGAAGTGCTCGTCGGCGGGGTCATGCTGTGGTTCGGTCTGTGCTGGTACGTCCTGCCTCTGCGCCTGCGCCGCCGCGCCAACCGGACCCCCCGCACCGACGACGCGTAGCGCACCACCGACGCGGACGCACAGGACGTCGGGTCGTACGCGGTGGTGACCGTGCAGGGGGCGGGGGTGCCGGGCGGCTGGTCGTTCTGGCTGTTGACGGAGTTCAGGCGGCAGTCGCGGCGCGCCGGGGTGGGGACGCACGGAAGGGGATGCGCCCCGCCTGCCTCATTCGCGGAACTCGGCCGGGGGCGAGGCAGATTGGCCCGCCGCGAGGCGGATACGACATCCGTCCTGGGTGATCGGAAATGGGTTGCCGTTCGAACAGTGCGCTGTGCCAGACTGCGGCGCATGTCGGTTCGATATCCGCGCCCTCTGCGTCCCGGTGACCGTATTGGCGTCACCGCTCCTTCGAGCGGGGTTCCGAAGGAAATGTGTGAGCGGCTTGAGTTCGCCGTCCGTGACGTGCGGGCACGCGGGTACGAGGTCGTCGTCGGAGCATGCATGGACGGAACCGGGCACGTCAGTGCCTCGGCCGCCGAGCGCGCGAGCGAACTGATGTCGATGCTCACCGACGACACCATCCGGGCGGTCGTACCCCCTTGGGGCGGGGAGACCGCGATCGACCTGATCCCCCTGCTCGACTGGAGCCGGTTACGCGAGGCGGAGCCGACCTGGCTTGTCGGCTTCTCCGACATCTCGACCCTGATGACACCGCTGACCCTGCTCACCGGGACGGCGACCATCCACGGCAACAACCTTATGGACACGCCTTACCGCGTCCCCGAAGGACTGCTGTCGTGGCTCGACCTCGTGGCCGCACCCGCCGGCCACCGGTTCACCCAGCGCTCACCGGGCCGCCACCGGACCACCGGCTTCGACGACTTCGTCGCTCATCCCGAGATACGTGACTACACGCTCGACGCGGCCGGCACGTGGACCCGGCTCGACGGCGCCGGTGACGTGGAGGCTGAGGGCAGGCTGATCGGCGGCTGCATCGAAGCTCTGTGCAACCTCACGGGATCGGGCTACCTCGATCTGGCGGCCTTCGCCCGCGACGAGTCGCCGGAGGGACTCCTCGTGTACGTGGAGGACGCGGGCAGCGACATCTTCACGATCTGCCGGAACCTGCACGGCATGAGACTCGCCGGCTTCTTCGACCGTGCGAACGCGATCCTCGTCGGCCGGATGAGCGCGCGGGGCCACAGCTCCCTCGGCCGGCACGAGGCAGTCCTCGACGCGCTCGGCTCCCTGAACGTGCCGATCATCGCCGACGTCGAGTGCGGCCACATTCCGCCGTACATGCCGATCGTCAACGGGGCACGTGGCCGGATCGTCCACTCGGCGAGCCGCAGCGAGCTGACCCAGACCCTGAACTGACGCTTCAGGCCGCACCACCGAGGTCCAAGCCCAACCGACCTTCCGCGACTCGGCGGTCGGCCGAGCGGCGAGGCTCTCCACGAGGCCGTTCCGGGCGATGCCGTTCACCATGCGTCGCACGACGCGCCGGCTGAGCGGCTGTGTCCGTCCCGTCGTGCGCCCGGCGGGCGGACCACCACCGTGCCCGAGGCCGCGCACCATCCGACATCAGAATCCCGGAGACGACATGAGCAGCGCTCTTCTCGTGATGGACGTCCAGCAAGCCATCGTGGACATCGTCAGCGACGACTCCAGTTATCTGCCACGCCTGCGGAGGGCGATCAACGGGGCCCGGGCGGCAGACATCCCGGTGATCTACGTGGTCATCGCGCTACGTCCCGGCTTCCCGGAGGTCGGCACGCGCAACAGGGCTCTCGATGCGATCGCACGGGCCGGCCTCTACGTCGAGGGCGCCCCGGGCACCGAGATCCATCCCGAGGTCGCCCCCCGGCCGGGCGACGTGGTGGTCACCAAGAAGAGGGCCAGCGCGTTCTCGGGCAGCGATCTCGACATGGTGTTGAGGGCCCGCGGCATCGACAGCCTCGTGCTCACCGGGATCGCCACCAGCGCGGTGGTGCTGTCCACCCTGTGCCAGGCGAACGACCTCGACTTCGGCCTCACCGTCCTCTCCGACGCCTGTCTGGATCCCGACCCTGAGGTGCACCGGGTCCTCATCGAGCGACTGTTCCCGCAGTGGGCGGATGTCGTCACCGCGGACGACTGGGTCCAGGCGATCGCCACTTCGTAGGGGCCGACCAGGCGAACGACCCACGGGTGCAGCGGCCTGGTCGGGCGGGGCAGTTCGGTCCAGACCGAGGCGGCTTGCGTACGGCGGCTGAACCGCTGGAGATCTTCGACACCGAGGGCGTCGACAGTGCCTTCGTGTTCCTCTTCGCGCTCTACAACCTGCCCCACCGCCCTGACGGCGATCCCCGCGACGACCTCGACCTGGCCAGCCTCGGCATCGTCAAGATCCTCGAAGACCGCCACGGCGACACCTACCCTGGTCTGCCCTGGGAGCCCAAGGCCGCCTTCGCCGCGATCGCCGACCACTACCGCGGCGGCTGATTCGGCGCTCGGCTTCTTCGCCCGGGCCCGGTTCGGCGAGAACCCGCTGGACCGGCAGCGCTCCTTGTCCGGGCCCGTCCGGGTCTCCCGATCGCGCGAAGGGCCGGAATCAACCCGCCGACAAGGTAAGGAGCGCGTTTCCCAGTCCCTGTGGGAGTCGCCTCTCGTGCAGCCCGGCCGACGCCGCAATGGCCCCGCTCCGGACGGCCCGAGGCACGTCCGGAGCGGGGAGAGAGGGGCGCTTCCGGCGGATCGACGGTCAGTCGATCGTCCAGTGCTGCAGCGCCGAGCCGGTGTCCTCCTGCTGGGTCACCTTGGCGCCGTCGGCGGAGGCGGCGGCGGTGAGCAGCAGACCGCTCCTGGCGGAGGTGATGGTGTGGTCGCCGTCGTCGAGCTCCGTGACCTTCCAGCGCTGCCCGGCCTCACCCGTGCACGTCCGCTGCACGATGGCGGCACCCGCGGCGTCGCCCGCCTCCACGCACTTCCCGGAGGCCTTGTTGGTGATGGTGTAGGAGCCGTCGGACTGCTTGGCGAATGTAAATGTCTGGTTGTTCCCGCGGTTCGGGGCCCACATGACCAGTCCGGTGCCGTCGGAGGTGGAGCCGCCCGGGTTGTCCAGGGCCTTGCTTCCGGTCACCAGGCTGTGCGCGCCCTCCACGGCCTTCACGACTCCGGGCCAGGGAACGCCCGGGGCGGCGTGGTAGCCGATTCCGGCCGCGGTCCAGCGCGGTCCGTGCTGGGCCAGGCGCTGGCGGAAGTCCTTCCAGTCACGGGCGGCCCGGGGCGTCCATCCGACCTCGGCGAGGGCGGGCAGCCGGGGGAAGCTCATGTACTCCGCGTATTCGTAGGGGGCGGGCCAGCGGGTGCTGGGGGTGGGCAGGGCGTTGCTGCCCTCGTACGCGCGGTCGGCCCACAGGGCTGCCTCGACGCCGGCGATCTGCCCGGCCGGAACGACCGCGCCGGTGCCGTCCAGCTTCGCGGTGGCCGTCTCCGGGTCCCACTCGTAGGACCGCTGCACCGGCACGTATCCCGACCAGCTCAGCCCGTAGGGGGTGGACACGTCGTACTTCATGTCCAGGTAGGCGTGGTCCGAGGGCGACATCACGAACTCGGCGCCCTGGGCGGCCCCGTTGCGGACGACGCGGATGGTCTCGGTCTCCTTCGAGGTGCCGATGCTCTTGCGGTCGTCCTCCTCGCCCCAGTACTGCATGATGCTGCCGGCCGGGACCGTGGACCGGCCGAGCTGGTGCCAGCCCATCGGGATCTTCTTGTGCGCGATGGTCGAATCCGTCGCCGCCTTGACGTAGGCGGCGTACTGCTCGGCGGTGGCCTGCGGCGTCTCGTCGCCACCGAGGTGGATGTAGGGGCCGGGGGTGAGCTCGGCCACCGCCTTGATGACGGTTTCCATGAAGTCGGCCATGTTGGCCCTGTGCTGCTCGTCCGCCAGACAGAAGAGGCTGATCTTGACGTCGAATCCGGAATAGGGCTGCTGCGCCTTGTCGTCACAGTTCAGTCCGGGCACCGACGCCTGGGCGGCCCGGGTGTGGCCGGGGCCGTCGATCTCCGGAACCACGGTCATGAAGCGGGACTCGGCGTAGGAGACGATCTCCTTGTAGTCCTTCGCCGAGTAGTACCAGTCGGTGCCGCCGGTGTGACCGCTCTGGGTGCTGGCTCCGATGGTGGTCAGTTCCGGTATCGCGTCGACGGCGATACGCCAGCCCTGGTCGTCGGTCAGATGCAGATGAAGGGTGTTGATCTTGTATGCCGCGGCCTGGTCGATATAGCGCTTGACCTGGGAGACGGGGAAGAAGCGTCGGGCTACGTCCAGCATCACACCGCGGTACTCGTACCGCGGCGAGTCGGAGATCTTCGCGGGAGAGACGGTCCAGGTCCGGGACTGCGTGCTGAGGGACTCCACCTCGGCCGGCAGGAGCTGGCGCAGTGTCTGCACGCCACGGAACAGGCCCTCGGCTCCGTGTGCCGTCACCACGACCCCGTGCTTGGCGGAGGTCAGCGTGTATCCCTCGGACCCCAGGTCCTCAGGCCCGTTGGGGTCCAGGACCAGGGCGTTCTTCTGCACCCGCGTGCGGTGGACGACCGGGAGCGAGTAGCCGGTGGCCGGAGCAAGGACCCGCGACAAGTAGGTGCCGACACCCACAGCCTTCGGCGCCTTCGACATCACGGCGATCGGGGTGTCGGGGGAGAGGGTGAATCCGCTGCCCTCCACCGCCTCCTGGGAGACCGGCTGCGGCACCAGGGCGTAGGGGGCGGGGGACGGCGTCGGCGGAGCGGTCGCCGCCTGGGAGACCGCGGTCGGCAGGGGCAGGGCCAGGGCGACTGTGGCGAGTGCGGCGAGGCGTCGGCCTCGTGGGCGCAACCAGCGCATGGTTGACTCCTTCGGACGGAAGGCGCGGGGCCGCACACCAGGTGGACGGCCGGAGGAGAGCGCGATGAGCGCGGGCGACGGCGGTTGTGACGCGTGGGGCCCGTATCCGGGGCATCGGACCGCTGTGGTCGTCCCGGGTGTACGGCGCCGGCGCACCTGCGCTGTCGGCATCCTGTCGCGCTGCGAGCCGCTGCTGATGCGGCGGCGAGTCACGCGAAGCGCGACAGATCATAGATCTTGCTTGAAGCTGCTCTAAATTCTGCTGCTGTGCGCAACTTCAATCAAAAGGTGTCAGGGGGTGGGGTGGGCGTCAAGACCTATGCGCTCGTATTTTTTCCGCCCGCTCGATGTGCGGGTCGGGGCCGGGCCACCAGCCTGTCCCCGCGCCGAGCAGGTCTCGGGCCAGAAGCGCCGCGCCCATGCATCCTGTCAGGTCCCCGAACCGGGCGGGTCTCAGTTCGGGCACGGCCGCGCCGGTGAGCCGGCCGGCAAGCGCTTCCCCCAGCGGCGCGAGACGCTCCGCACCCGCCTCGGCCGGCTCACCGCCGATGACCAACCTCTCCGGCGCGTACCGGCCGACAGCCGTCGCCAGCACGTCGGCCAGCGCGTCCACGGCCTCTCCGCAGACCGCGAGCGCGGCCGGGTCACCCGCGTCGGCACGGTGGTACACCTCGCGGGCGCTGATCCCGCGCCATCCGGTGGCCCGCCCGTAGCGGCGGGCGACGGCGGCGGCCGAGGCCACGGTCTCCAGGCATCCGGAGCCGCCGCAGTGGCACGAGTCACCTCCCAGCCGGACCGGGGTGTGGCCGAGCATGTCGGCCCCGCGCTGCGCCTCCGAGACCGCCAGGCCGTTGCGGACGACCGACGCGGCGATGCCGTCGCCCATCGAGACGAACAGGAAGTCGCGGCAGTCCCGGCCGGCTCCCTCGCGTGCCTCGGCAAGACCGCCGGTACGCCCGTCGTGGCCGACTGCCACGGGCAGGTCCAGATGCTCGGCCGCCCAGTCCCGGACCGGGGTGCCGTGCCATCCCAGGGCGGTGGCGTACACCGCCTGGCCGGCGTCGACGGTGCCGGGGACGACAATGCCCACGGCCGTCGCACGGCACCGTTCGGCCAGTGTGGCGGCGCAGGCGAGGACGCTCTCCAGGACGGCGTCCGGTCCGCGTTCGGGGCGGGTGAACCAGCGCTCCCTGTCCCGCGGGACCCCGTCTGGGCCCAGGGCGCACCCCTTGATGTACGTGCCGCCCACCTCCAGCGCGATCACGGTCCCGCGGTCCGGTCCGCGCCGACGGGGCACTGTCGGCGGACCGGTGCCGGCCGGGGCCGCCAGTGCGCTCGACGCGGTAGGCGCGCGGGTGAGGGCGTCGGGGTGTGGTGGCACGGTGTTCCCTAGTTTCCGGGAGCCGCCCGCGGCGGGGCCGCCGGCCGGCACAAAGGGCGGGCCCGCCCCCTGCTGGGGAAGGGCAGGGAGCGGGCGTTCGAGGGGGTTACTTGACGGACCCCGCGGTGAGACCCGAGACGACCTTCCGCTCGATGAGCGCGAAGAGGACGACGACGGGCACGATGGCGATCACCGACCCGGCGAACAGGTAGTTCCACTGGACGGTGTAGTTGCCGATGAAGCTGTTGATCCCGACCGTCAGCGGCTGGCTCTCCGGAACGGTGGAGAGCGTCAGGCCCATGACGAACTCGTTCCACGCGGCGATGAACGTGAAGATCATCGCGGTGACGACGCCGGGCAGCGCGAGCGGCAGGGTGATCCGCAGCAGCGCTCCTGCCCTCCCCAGCCCGTCGATCATGGCCGCCTCCTCCAACGCCTCCGGGATGGAGGCGAAGTAGGCGGTGAGGATCCAGATCGCGAAGGTCAGGTTGAAGGCCGCGTTGCACAGGATCAGCGTCCACACCGAGTTGAGCATGTCGAGCTGGTAGAACTCGCGGTAGAGACCGACCAGCAGCGACGTCGGCTGAAACATCTGCGTGACGAGCACCAGCAGCAGGAACAGCTTGCGGCCCCGGAACCTCATGCGCGCGGTGTAGTACGCGGCGGGGATGGCGACCAGCAGGACCAGCAGGGTGGATCCCCCGGCGACCAGGAGTGTGACCCGGAGATTGTCCCCGAGGTTGGACTCGCGCCATACGTTGACGAAGTTCGCCCACTCGAACTCGGTCGGCAGATAGGAGGCGTCGCGCAGTTCGTTCGCCGGCCGCAGGGCGGTGATCACCATTTCCACGTACGGCAGCAGGAACACGGCGGCCAGCAGCCAGGCGACGGCGGCGACGAGCAGGGTGCGCGGGCGCAGCGTCCGGGGGCTCGGCGTGGTATTGCGCCGCGTGCCGGTGGAGGCGTGGCGGGCTGCGGAGGCCGGCCGGGCGGCCTTGCGGTCGGCGAGAGTGTGCTGGGCCATCAGCTCTCCTCCTGGTTCCAGCGGCTGGCCTTGAGGAAGACGACGACCATGACCACCACGAGGGCGAAGTTCACGACGGACATCGCCGCGGACTGGCCGATGTCGGCGTTCTTGAGCTGGTACATGAACACGGTGGTGGTGGCGGTGGCGCTGTCGGGGCCGCCGCGGGTCATGCTCCAGATGATCGGGAAGGAGTTGAAGACGTTGATGAGGTTGATGACGACTCCGACGAGGAACGCGGGCCGCAGCAGCGGGAGGGTGATGCGCAGATACGTCTGCCAGGTGGTGGCGCCGTCCACCCTCGCCGCCTCGTAGACCTCGCCGGGGACGGTCTGCAGTCCCGCGAGAAGGGTGTACGTGGTGAACGGCAGGGAGACGAACACGGCGACGAACATCATCCAGGGCCAGGCCGTCGCGGGGTCCCCCAGCCAGTCCTTCGGACCGTCGATCAGCCCCAGGTCGGTCATCAGCGTGTTCAGGACGCCGGCGGTCTGGTTGAGCATCCACTTGAAGCCGATGGCGGTCATCACCACCGAGGCGGCCCAGGGGGCGATCAGCGCCCAGCGCGTGAGGCGCCGGCCCGGGAACTTCTGGTTGAAGAGCTGAGCCAGCGCCAGGGAGATCACCATGGTGGCCGTGACCACGACGACGGTCCACACCACGGTCGACAAAACGACCGAGGGCAGTGACGGCTCGTCGAGGAGCTGCTTGTACTTGTCGAACCCGGCCGAGCCGCGGACGAATCCGCTGCTGCTGATCTTCAGGAACGACGTGCGGACCATCTCATAGACCGGCCAGAGTACGACCAGGACGATGAGCAGGACGGCCGGTCCGATCCAGGGCAGCGGCCCCAGCCGGGCCAGGCCGCCCCGGCCGTTACGGCCGGAGCGGGCGGTGGATGAAGTGGGGGACACGAAGGTGCCTTCCGTGACAGTGCGGTTCGCGGGGTCTACTGGTCGGAGACCGCGTCCTCGGCCTTCTTCTGCAGCTGGCCCAGCGCCCCAGCCGGGTCGTTGACGGCCGTGCCGCCGCTCTTCTTGATCTCGGCGGACACGGCGTCCCAGGTGGTGTCGCCCAGCGGGTAGAACACGGCGTTCGGCAGCAGGGCGAAGAAGGGCTCGAGGTCCTTGTGCCTGCCGTTGCCGGTCATCTCCTGCAGGGTGTCCTTCGTCACCGGCATCAGGTTGTACATCTCGTCGAACTTCAGCGTGTTCTCCTTCGAGTACGCGAAGTCGAGGAAGGCGCGGATCTCTTCCTTGTGGCCGTTGTCCTTGAACGCCATCGTCCAGTCGGCGACACCCAGCGTGGACTCCAGCGCACCGGTCCTGCCGGGGATGGGCGCGACCCCGTAGTCGACCTTGCCGTCCTTGGACATCTGGATCAGGGAGGGGTGGCCGTTGAGCATCGCGGCCTTGCCGGCGGCGAAGTCCGCGAACGCGGTCTTGCGATCCGTCGTGGCGGGGTTGGCGTAGGTCAGGCCCGGTTCGACGAGGTTCGTCTTCAGCCAGCTGAACGCTTCGACGTTGGCCTTGCTGTCGAGCGTGTACGTGCCCTTGTCGTCGGTGAACCCGCCGCCGTTGCCGAGCTCCCAGATCAGCGACTCGCCCTGGGCCTCCTCGGGACCGAGCGGCAGCGCGTACGGGGTCACACCCGGCACCTTCGCCTTGATCTTCTTGGCGGCGTCCCGGAGGTCGTCCCAGCTCTTGGGCGCCTCGGTGATGCCGGCCTTGGCGAAGACCGCCTTGTTGTAGAAGAAGGCCCGCGCCGAGGAGACGAACGGTATGCCGTACTGCGTGCCGTCGACCTCACCGGCCTTGGCGAAAGTGTCGATCAGATTGGCGCGAGTCGTCGGCGACAGCACCTCGTCCGCCTTGTACAGCAGGTCGTCGGCGACCTTGTCCGCGTAGCCGCCGGTCTGCAGGACGTCCGGGACGTTGCCGCTCTGAATCATCGTCTTGACCTGCGTGTCGATGTCGTTCCAGTTGATGACCTGGACGTCGACCTTGATCTTCGGGTTGGCGGCGGTGAAACGCTGCGCGACGTCCTTCCAGTAGGCCGTCGAGCTGTTGGAGGCCTTGTCGCCGTAGTCGGCGGCCACCAGCTTCAGGGTCACGCCCTGGTCACCCGATGTGCCGCCGCCACCGCTGCCGCAGGCCGAGAGGGCGAGGGCCCCGATGGTCGAGGCGCAGGCCACCACGAACAACCGCTTGTTCATCGTCAGTACCGCCTTGTCTCCTGGCCGGTCACAGGGACACGGCCCCTGGGGTCTGGGGAAGGAAGCAGATTCCGGAGCGTGCGCACATCTGAATGAATCATTCAGGTTTCGCTCATTAACGAGCATCTGCTGTGGGCAAAGTAAACACCAGAGAGGGGGCAAGGACCAGGCCCGTGACCCAAAATATGCCAACTGTTCAGCCGCCGGCCCTGCCAGGAGGGCACGAGAGTGCAGGTCGGAGCCGTCCGGGCGGTGCCAGGTACGGCAGGAGTCAGATTTTCAGGGATGGCACAGCGTACGCCGCCGCTGATAGCTGTCCACCGGATCAGGCCACGACGGGCTGTTCGCACGCGGTGACGTGGTGACAGCGGTGCCGGCGTACGGCCGGCCGACGGCACGGGGACGCGCCATGCGCGGGGGCGGGGAGGAGGGGGCGGGCACGCCGGGACGGCGGCGCAGCGGCGGGCCGGGCGCGTTTCCGTCCGTGCAGCGCAATGGCGCGTTTCCGTCCGTGCGGCGCAAGGGGCCTCCGCGCGCCTCGCCTCGGCCTCGGCCTGGAGCCGTCGGCCGGCCTCGCCGGTCAGCCGCTCGGCCTCCGCACGGGCGGCCGCGTTTCCGTCCATGCGGCGCTGGGGCGCCCCATCGTCCGTCGGAGAGGTCGCCCGCCCCGCAAGGACAGCCTCGGCCGTGGGCGCGGTCATGGGGACGTCAGACGCTGACGACCTCGATACCCGCCTCGGTTAGCCGCGCGGCCATGTCCGGGTCGAGGCCGGAGTCGGTGACGAGCATGTCGACCCGGTCCAGGCCGCAGATGCGCGCGAAGGCCCGCTTGCCCATCTTGGACGAGTCCGTCGCGATGATCACCTTGCGGGCACGCTCGGCGAAGAGCCTGCTGATTCCGGCCTCGTCCTCGTGGTGCGTCATGATTCCGAGCTCCGGGTCCACCCCGTCGACGCCGAGCACGGCGACGTCGAGGACCACCTGGTTCAGAACGCCTTCCGTGAGCGGGCCGACCAGTTCGTAGGTCTGGGGGCGCGCCACGCCGCCGGTCATGACGGTCTTGAACTGCGGACGGACCGCCAGTTCACCGGCGATGTTCAGGGCGTTGGTGACGATGGTGTACGTCGGTCCGGAGTGGTTCTCCCCCCGCTCCGCCACTCCCGCGCCGACCCGGAGCACCAGGGCCCGGGCCACCTCCGTGGTGGTGGTGCCGCCGTTCAGGCCCACGACGGTCCCTTCGCCCAGAAGATCCGCCACGGCGTTCGCGATGCGCTGCTTCTCGGACACCCGGCGCGAGGACTTGTAGCGCAGCGGCAGCTCATAGGAGACGCCGTGCGCGATCGCTCCTCCGCGCGTGCGGACGAGCAGCTTCTGCTCGGCCAGCTCGTCGAGATCGCGCCGGATGGTCGCCGGGGACACCGCCACCGAGACGGCGGCCTCCTCGACATCCAGCCTGCCGTCGACCGCGAGCAATTCCAGCAGCTTGCTCCACCGCTCCTGCTTGGACATGCGCCGCTTCCCCTCCGCGTCCTGGAACGTCATCACCGCACACCGGGAGACCGGCGCCGGCCTGAGCGGCCGACCTGTCTTCAGAGGTATGCGCGAAGTTGATCGTAGCGCCGTGCGATCGCGCACCGGGGGCGGAGGTCGATATGAGCACGCGGGGGAACGTCAAGGGGTCGAAACCCTGGACGGGAAGGCTTCCACACTGGATACTTCGCTCATCTGTCATGCTTGAACTTGCTCATTCAGCACGCGCTCCAAGCACATCCGCTCACCCGGAACGGTTCGAAGGCGATGAACAGAAGCACTCCTCCACCCATGACCGGACCCATCCTCCTGCCTGAGGTCCGGCGCGCGGCCACCGGCCCGACGGACCCCCGCGCACTCCCCCACAGCCGCCCTCACGGCCGCCACCACCCGCCGGGCCACCACGACCGGTTCACCGGCCTCACCCGGACCCGGCATCTCGCCGCGCCGACCGCGCCGGTCCGCGGCCACGCCCTCCCCCTCACCTACGGGAGCACCACCCATGGCCGATGACCTTCGCCGGCACGGTTGCGTGATCGGCCTCGACGTCGGCGGCACCGGCATCAAGGGGGCGGTGCTCGACCGCGGGCTGCGGCCGCTGGCCACCGTGCGCCGGCACACCCCCCGCGCCGACGGGCCGCAGGCGGTTGTCGACGCCGTCACCGACGCCCTGCTCACCCTGAACCGGGAGGCGGCCCGACGCGGACTGCCGGTGCACCGGGCGGGAGTGGTCGTCCCCGGCATCGTCGACGACGACCTCCAGCGCGCGGTCTGGTCGGCCAACATCGGCTGGCGCGACCTCCCGCTCGCCGCGATCCTCGGAGCACGCACCGGGCTCTCCGTGACGCTGGGCCACGACGTACGCGCGGGCGGCATGGCCGAATGCACCCTCGGCGCGGCCCGCGACGTACGGAACGTGCTCTTCGTGGCCATCGGCACCGGCATCGCCGCGGCCCTGCTCTGTGACGGCGCACCGGTCCGGGCCGACGGACACGCCGGTGAGCTCGGGCATGTCGTCGTCGGCACCGAGAAGACCCCCTGCTCCTGCGGCGGCTTCGGCTGCCTGGAGACGGTGGCGTCGGCCACCGCCGTCGCGGCCGCCTACACCGCACGCACCGGCCGGACCGTCACCGGCGCGGCCGACGTCGCGGCCCTGACTGCCGAGGGCGACCCGGTGGCGGAAGCGGTCTGGGCGCGTGCGGTCACGGGCCTCGCGGACGCGCTGGCGACCACGACCGCGCTGCTCGCACCGGAGCTGGTCGTGCTGGGCGGCGGTCTCGCCGAGGCCGGACCCCTCCTGCTCGACCCCGTACGCGCCGCTCTGGAGGAACGCCTCAGTTTCCACCGCCGCCCCGTACTCGTGCGGGCCGAGCTGGGCGACCGGGCCGGCTGCCTGGGCGCGGGCCTCGCCGCCTGGCAGGCGGCCGGACATGCCCCGGCAGCCCGGCGGACAGGAGTACCCGTCGCATGATCCTCACTGTCACTCTCAATGCCGCCCTCGACGTCACCTGGGACGTCGAGAGCCTGCGGCCCCGTGCCTCCCACCGCGTCGACGCCGTGCACGAACGGGCGGGCGGCAAGGGGATCAACGTCGCCCGGGTCCTCACCTTCCTCGGCCATACGCCGGTGGCGACCGGTCTCGTGGCCGGAGCCACCGGCCGTGTGATCCGCGACGGTCTGCGCACGGCGCAGATCCCGGACGCGTTCCTCGAAGTGGCCGGCGACTCACGGCGGACCCTGGCCGTCGTCTCGCGCGACGACGGCGACGCCACGATCTTCAACGGGCGAGGACCGCACGTGGACCGGGACGCGTGGGAGCTGTTCTCCCGGCACTTCGCCGGACTGCTGGACGGGGTGGGCGTGGTCGTCCTGAGCGGCAGCACCCCGCCGGGTCTGCCGCCGGACGCCTACGCGCAACTGATCCGCACGGCCAGCGCGGCCGGCGCGTTCACGGTGCTCGACACCAGCGGCCCCGCACTCCTTCACGCCCTGTCGGCCCGCCCCGACGTCATCAAACCCAACGCCGCCGAGATCACGGCGGCCACCGGCTGTGAGGACGTCGCCGAGGCCGCCGCCGTCCTGCGGGCACGTGGTGCCCGCACGGTCGTCGCGTCCGCAGGCCCCGAGGGGCTGTACGCGATCACACCCGAGGGCACCTGGCGGGCCGCGCCGCCCGAGCGGCTCTCCGGCAATCCGACGGGCGCCGGAGACGCCTGCGTGGCCGCCGTCGCGGCCGGACTGGCGGACCGCTCCGCCTGGCCGCACATCCTGCGCGCGGCGGTGGCTCTCTCGGCCGCCGCGGTGCCCTGCCCGGTCGCCGGCGACGTCGACGCCGCTGTCTACCGCCGCTTCCTCACGGAAGTCCTAGTCGAACCCCTCGACGCACCCTGCTGATCCTCCGAGTGCTTGTTACTGCTCGATAGCTTCACTTTGCGAGCAATAATTGACATCCTGGATGCTCGTAGGACAGCATTCTGAAATATCCGACCCCTTCCCCCGGCCACTCCCGAGCGCAAGGAATCCGTGTGACCACCTTCGAGACCTCCCGCACCTCGCTCGAAATCGCCTCGCAGCCCGAAACCTGGAGGCAAGCAGCCCAGTCCGCCGGCGCCGCGGCCGGAGCACTGCCCCGAAACGGCGAGCGCGTCGCCGTCGTCGGCTGCGGCACGTCCTGGTTCATGGCCCACGCCTACGCACAACTGCGCGAGCAGGGCGGCCACGGCGAGACCGACGCGTTCGCCGCCTCCGAATTCCCCACCGGCCGCTCCTACGACCGGATCGTGGCCATCACCCGCTCCGGCACCACGACCGAGGTCCTCGACCTGCTGAACCGGGTCAAGGGCACCGTCGCGACCACCGCCCTCACGGCCGACCCGGCCACGCCCGTCATGACGGCCGCGGACCACGCCGTCGTACTCGACTACGCCGACGAGAAGTCGGTCGTACAGACCCGCTTCGCCACCACCGCCCTCGTGCTGCTCCGCGCCCACCTGGAGGCCGAGAACGCCCTGCCGCCCGGCCTGCGTCCGCTCGCCGACGCCATCGAGGACGCCGAATCCGCCCTCGCCGTCCCGCTGCGGCCCGAGGTCCGCGCCGCCGAGCAGTTCACGTTCCTCGGCACGGGCTGGACCTATGGCCTCGCCCTGGAGGCGGGCCTGAAGATGCGTGAGGCCGCCGGGGCCTGGACCGAGGCGTACCCCGCCATGGAATACCGCCACGGCCCCATCAGCATCACCGGTCCCGACCGCGTCGCCTGGCTGTTCGGCCCCGCCCCCCAGGGCCTCGCCGACGACATCGCCCGCGTCGGCGGCCACTTCCATTCGGTGTCGACCGACGCCCCCGGCGACCTCGACCCGCTCGCCGACCTGATCCTCGCCCAGCGCCTGGCAGTCGACCTGGCCGAAGCCCGCGGCTACGACCCCGACCGGCCCCGCAACCTCACCCGCTCCGTCATCCTCGACACCACCCCCGCGTAAGGCGCACCCGCACCCGGCTGCCCGCCTGGCCCGCGCGAGGCCAGAACATCCCCGACGGGTGACCGATCCCGTCCACGGCCCGCGACACCGACGCCCCGGCCGCACCACCGCCTTCGTGGAGACCCCCATGCCTCTCACACCCACCGACGACATCGTCGGCCCCGCATACGCCGACGCCACCGGCGTCGGGGCATTCAACGTCGTGCAGATCGAACACGCCGAGGCCATCGTCGCCGGAGCGGAGCAGGCCGACCTGCCCGTCATCCTCCAGATCAGCGAGAACACCGCCCGCTACCACGGCTCGCTCGCCCCGATCGCCCTGGCGTCCCTCGCCATGGCCCGATCGGCGCGCGTTCCGGTCGCGGTCCACCTCGACCACGCCGAATCTCCCGAACTGGTCCTGGAAGCCGTCGAACTGGGCTTCACCTCCGTCATGTTCGACGCCTCCCGGCTCCCCTACGACGCGAACGTCGAAGCCACCCGCGCCGTCGCCGAGCACTGCCACCGGGCCGACGTCTGGGTCGAGGCGGAACTGGGCGAGGTAGGCGGCAAGGACGGCGCCCACGCGCCCGGCGTACGCACCGACCCCGACGAAGCCCGCGCCTTCGCCGCCGCCACGGCCGTCGACGCCCTGGCCGTCGCCGTCGGCAGTTCCCACGCCATGCTCACCCGCGACGCCGTCCTCGACTTCGAACTGATCGCCCGGCTACGGAACTCACTCGACGTCCCTCTGGTCCTGCACGGATCCTCGGGCGTCGGCGACGCCGAACTCGCCAAGGCCGTCACGTCCGGCATGACGAAGGTCAACATCTCCACCCACCTCAACAGACTCTTCACCGACACCGCGCGCCAGTGCCTCCAGGAGGCACCCGGCGTCGCCGACCCGCGCACCTACCTGGGCCCGGCACGAGACGCGGTGGCAGCCGAAGTGGCCCGTCTGCTGGTGGTCCTCGCCGGCCGATGACCCGGCCCGCGCCGGCCTGACGGGATGGTGACCAGTCGTCGAGCCCGTCCGGGAGGAACCGTGTGGCCGTCGGGGACATGTCTCTGACGGCCGTACCAGCAGCCCGATGTCCGAACACGGCAGAGGCCCTCGTCCGCAGCCGAGCGCGGGAACCGGGTGGCTCACCCGTGGTGCCAGCTCCGCTGCTGCCGACGGAAGTCCGTGGGGGGCGCCCCGACTTCCCGGGCGAAGACCCGGGTGAAGTAGGCCGGATCGTCGTAGCCCACCGCCCGCGCCACCCGGGCGATCGGCCAGTCGGTGTCGGCGAGCAGGACCTTCGCACGGCTGATCCGCTGCCGGGTCAGGTAGTCGCTCGGTGTCGTACCGGTGATCCGCCGTACCGCGTTGGCCAACGTGTCCCGGGAGACAGCGAGTTCCCGCGCGACCGCGCCGATGGCGGGCGGGCGCGCGAGGTCGCGGGTCAGCAGGTCCACGGGAGTGCCATGGCTTCGGCGAGGGTCCGCGCCCCGGCGGCGATCCCCTGCCGGGCTCACAGGGCTCGACGCGGAGTCGACACGGCGTAGTTCGCACCGATGGGGGCCCGGCTCCGAGGAGCGGGCCCCCTGGACGGCGTGGGATCAGAGGGCGACGATCGTCCACTGCTGGCTTGCCGCACCACTGGCGGGCATCTGGACGATCCTGGCGCCGTCGCTCGTGGAGCCGTTCTCCACGTCCGCGCGCAGCCCGCTGGAGCCGTTGACCAGGTGGTAGACACCGCTCGTCCCGGTCGGCACCAGCCTCCACCACTGGTTGGGGCTGTCCGTGTCGGTCCACTGGTCCAGCGGCTGACCCTGCGTCGTGGAGGCGCCGGGGTTGTCGAGGACCTTGCCGCTGTTGACGTTGGACAGGCGGAAGGAGCCGTCGTAGTCGGGCAGCAGACGCCACTGCTGGTTGGTGCCGCCCGACCAGGGCCACTGGATGACCGAGCCCCCGTCGGCCGTCGACTGGTTCGCCACGTCGAGCGCCTTGCCGCTGGCGCGGTTGACGACGCGGTAGGTCCCGGCGAACAGGCTCACGGTGACCTGGGTGCGGGTGCCGGCGGTGAGGGACAGCTTCCTGGCGTGGTCACCGAGCGGGGAGGCGGCCACGGTCGCCGTGGTGGACAGCGATGTGATGCCACGGCGGCAGACGAAGCTGATCTGCTGGGTGATGTCCGAGACGAGCGTCACCGTGGCGGTGCGGGCCGCGAGATCCCAGGTGAGGCTCTCCACCAGGATGCGGTTGCGGCCCCGCACCCCGCGGATCGTGCCCCGGGCCAGCTCGTCCGGCAGGGCCGGGAGGATCTCCAGGAGGCCCGGCCGGGTGTGGACGAGGGACTCGGCGATGATCGCCGGGAGGGCGTTGGCGGCGTCGGTGTTGTAGATGTGCAGGTCGGGGTTGTGGGAGGTGACCAGCGAGCGCCAGACCATGTTGCTGCCGAGGATCTTCCTGACGTTGTCGTAGACGCCGGCGCCGTCCTTCAGCCGGCTCCAGGCCAGGGCCCGGTGGAGGCTGCCGTGGGCCGAGTAGTTCTCGTCACCGCGCAGTCGGAGCGCCTTGCGTGCGGAGAGCACCAGGTCGGGCTTGTCCTCGGGGTTGATCTCGTGCAACGGCCAGGCGCCGTACAGGTGCTGGACGTGCCGGTGGTTGTAGCGGTCGTTCAGACCGGGCCAGGACCACTCGGCCAGGGCGCCGTCGCCGTTGACGGTGTACTCGGGCAGCTTGTCCAGCAGCGCGGTCCAGCGGGCGACGCCCTGCCCGGCGCCCTGCTCCACGTTCAGCGTGTTGGCCGCGTCGATGGCGGCCTGCAGGGCGTGGCGGCCGGCCATGATGTCGCCGGTGGCGTTGACGGAGAGCATCTGGCCCGTGTTGGAGGGCGAGTTCTCCATCGAGAACGAGGGTACGAAGACCGCCTTGCCGCGGGAGTCGGTCCTGGTGAGGAAGTCCTCGTAGAACAGGGCGAGTTCCATCAGGGCCGGACCCAGCTTGTCGCGCAGGAAGGCGCTGTCGCCGGTCACCTGGTAGTACTCCACCAGCGGGTACAGCATCCAGTCGGCGCCGCCGGTCCAGCACTGGCCGGGGAAGTCGGAGTCGTTGAAGTGGAGCATGTGGCCGTACTCGCCGTCGGTGCGGGACGGGGCGAGGAACCCCCGGGTGCCGTACAGGTTGGCGGCGTTCCGGCGCCAGTCGTCGAGCTGCCCGAGGACGAGGTCGAAGTAGCCCTGCATGGCGTTGCCGTGGCTGAGGATGTTGCCGCCGGCGACCTGGAGGTTGATGTTGGCGTCGGTGGTGAAGTCGTCGGCCCAGGCGCCGTTCCAGCTGCCCGACCAGATCCCGGTCAGCCGTGGGGGCAGCACCCCGCTGGAGCAGACGAACAGATATCTTCCCGAGTCGTACATCCGCTCCAGCAGCGCCAGGTCGACGACCGAGCGGTCGGCGTTCTGCCGCGTGGTCAGTTCGGTCGTGGACAGTTGACGGTCGGCCGCGGAGACGCCGAGGTCCAGGCTGGAGCCGTCGAACATGGCCTGGTGCAGCGGTGCGTGACGGCCGAGCAGGGTCGCGTAGTCGGTGGGCAGCGCGGCCAGGGCCGCGTGCAGCGGCTTGGCGTTCCAGTCGCCGGCGTTCTCGTACCGGCCCAGCTTCGTCAGCAGCACGACCTTGGCCGCGCGGGAGACGACCAGCGTGTTGCCGCTGACGCTGACCGATGCCCGGCTGCCGGTTACCACGACCCGGGTGACACCCTCGTACCCGAAGGCGCCCTGACCAGCGGGATAGGTGCCGCGCAGATTCAAGTACCCCTGACCGCTGGTGACGGTGGCGGTCGTGGTGAAGGAGACGTTCCCGGGCACGCCTTCCAGGTTGGTGTTCACCGCGATCGTGGTGTCGACTGTACGGCTGCTCGCCGGGAGCAGTTCGTGGACGACGACCTTGTCGGCGCGGGAGACGAAGATGCGGCGCTTCCAGGTGCCGGCGCTGTCGGTCCAGGTGTGGGTGACCTCGCCGGTGCGGAAGTCGGTGATCCGGGCGTAGTTGTTGGTGGTGGTCGCTCCCGGGGTGCTCAGCTGCAGTTCGTAGCCGGGGTGGAAGGTCTGGGTCCAGCGCAGAGACCATCCGGCGGCGAAGGTGCCGGCCGCGCCCCAGTAGTCACCGGCCAGCGCCTTGTCCCGCACCGTGTCCAGGCGGTCTGCGAGGACGGGAGCTTCCACGTCACGCGTGCCGTTCGGCAGCACGAAGCGGTGGTGGTTGAGAACGGTCTTCTCCAGCTTCGGCGTCCCGTGGAGCACGGCCCCGTACTCACCGTTGCCGGTGACGAAGCCGTCGGTCCATGTCGACGCCGGCGTGGTGTCGTAGATGCCGCGCTGCGGAAGCGTGACCTGGGGCGGGACGGCGGCCGTGGCTCGCGTGGACAGGATGCCGCCGGGAAGCACCACCGCGCCCGCGGTCAAAGTGGCTGCCGTCAGGAACCTTCTGCGGTTGAGGGGAGTGTCGTGGGAGGCCATGGGATGACTCCTTCACCAGGAGAAGAGGGGGAGATGAGGGGAACTGAGGAGGGATGAGGGGGTGCCGGAACGGCTGTGAGCGGCGTGCGATGCATGTGGACCCGGACGGGCACGCCTGACGCCGGTTCGTCACGGGTGTGATCGGGGCGAGTGAGCCGCGAGGTGGTGCGAGGCCCGGCGGACAGGGCGCCGTACCGGTCGGAGGGTCGTGCGATGCCGCGTCTGGTCGGCGCCGCCGTTGCGCGTCCACTGGACGAGCGCGGCATCGCAGGCGGCTCAGCGGTCAGCCGCGTCGGCGCATCCGCCACTGTCGCGGCCGTCGGAGTCTGCCACGTGCCGAGGCGGCCCTTCACCGTGCCCGCGGCGGTGTCGACGGTGATCTCGGAGGGAGACGCAGCGGCGGCCGGAGGTACTGGAAGTCGCTGACCGCGCCCTGGGAGTTGCCCCAGCGGTCGCCCGTGTACGGGTGGTGGCTGGTGCCCGCCGCCCCGCGCCGACGGGACGTACGCGATCCGCGTGCCGTACGTGGTCCGGTCACCGACGTCCTTCGGGCCGCTCCAGGTACCGGTGACACCGGTGGCGTACTTCCGCGGGTCGGGGGCTCAGCCGACGGCGCCGGGGGTGAGCGGGATGCGCACGCCGTCGCGCCCGACCGTCCCGGGCGCCTCGCGGCCCGGGTGCGGACGTGGCTGCGGAACTCTCAGGTCGTGAGGTCCGTCGAGCGGTACGCGGAGACGTGGCGGAAGGTGTCGTCGGCGTTGTGGTTCTCGCCGGACCGGCAGCGGCACTGTACGACCTTCACGACCCCGCAGCCCTGGGCGTGCACGGGACTGCCGGCCGGACCGGCGAACCGACTCGCCGGTGATGGCGGCCGGCGCGGCGCGGGCGGCGCCGAGACCTCTGAGCAGGGAGAGAAGAACGGCGGACAGTGCGGTGGACACCGCAAGCGCGCTTGAGGGGACTGGTCGCATGATCGCGTACCTCGTGGGGCGGGAGGGGCGGACGGGGCGGGAGGAGGCAGGTGCCGGTGCCGTCTGCCGTGCGGGAAGGACGGACGCTTGCGGGACACGCGGCGGGGCGCGGTCGTATCGAGGCTCTCCGATACGGCTGCGGAGGCGACCGGCATGTGTCGCTGGGTTGCCACCAGGGGTGTTTGCGTAAACACCAAGTGTCGTGGAGAGTCTGGGAGGGGCCGAACCGGCTGTCAAGACATCGCACGGCATCCGACTCGGCCGACCATGGCCGCGGTGTCCGGCCGTCCCTTCACGGTCCGGAGGCCGGCGCACCGTCCGGTCCGCGCGTGCAGGCAGGCCGCGCAGCCAGGAGCGCAGGCTACTGAACGAGCCTTGGATTGATGGGATGTCTCATCACCCAATGCTCGCTACAGACACCCACTACGCCCGGTAATGACCCACATCTTCCCTTGAGAATGCCGTCAAGGGCTAGACACCCCCTCCTCGCCTCGCTATAAACATCCCATCTCTTCGACGTGGCGACACAGGATTGACGCTCACGCGAAACATCTCCCCCTCGGGACCAGCGCGAGGAAGTACCGATGAGACTCAGAAACGCCCTCTTCTCCAGCGCCTCCGCCCTGTCCGCACTCGCACTGCTCAGTGCGTGCGGCGGGTCGGGCGCGTCCACCGCGTCGAACGGCGAGCCGCTCGTCGGTGTCGACTACCCCCGCTCCGACACCGACTTCTGGAACTCGTACATCAAGTACACGCCCGAGTACGCCGACGAGCTGGGGCTGTCGCTCAAGACCACCAACTCGCAGAACGACGTGGCCAAGCTCACCGCCAACGCCCAGACGTTCATCAGCCAGGGAGTCAAGGGCCTCGCGATGGCCCCCCAGGACACCGCCGCCATCGCGCCGACGCTGGCGCAGCTGGAGGCCAAGAACATCCCCGTCGTCACGGTCGACACCCGCCCCGACAGCGGCAAGGTCTTCATGGTCGTGCGCGCGGACAACAGGGCGTACGGCGAGAAGGCCTGCCACTACCTCGGCACCCAACTCGGCGGCAAGGGCAAGGTCGTGATGCTCCAGGGCGACCTCTCCTCCATCAACGGCCGCGACCGCACGGAGGCGTTCAACGACTGCATGAAGAAGGACTACCCCGGCATCAAGGTGCTCGGGGAGGCCACCAACTGGGACGGCGCAGTCGCCGCGCAGAAGCTGCAGACGGACCTGACCGCCCACCCGGACATCAAGGGCATCTACATGCAGTCCAGTTTCGCCCTGTCCGGCACGTTGCAGGTGCTCAAGCAGAAGGGCCTGCTGGTCGACCCGAAGGACGACAAGCACGTGTTCGTCGTCTCCAACGACGGCATCCCCGAGGAACTCAAGTCCATCGCCGAGGGCAAGATCGACGCCACCGTGTCCCAGCCGGCCGACCTCTACGCCAAGTACGCCCTGTACTACCTGAAGGCCGCGATCGACGGAAAGACGTTCAAGCCCGGCAAGACCGACCACGACAGCACCATCGTCGAGGTGGGCGACGGCCTGCTGGAGGACCAGCTCTCCGCCCCGCTCATCACGGCCGACGGCGGCACGTACGGCGGCGTCCCCAGTCTGAAGAGCACCGACACCTCCCTGTGGGGCAACAACCTCGGCTGACCACGGCCTCGGTGGATTCGACAGATGACAAGCACAAGGCGGTTGAGATGAGCGACGGGGAACGAAGGCACACCCCCGCGCCCGCCCCGGCAGGGAACGGGCGGGTCCCGGCGGACCCTCCGGTCGTCGAGGCGACGGGCATAGTCAAGCGATTCGGTCCGACAGTGGCCCTGAACGGCGCCCGGATCACCATCGGGCCGGGCGAGACACACGCGCTCGTCGGGCGCAACGGAGCCGGGAAATCGACCCTGGTGTCGGTGCTCACCGGCCTCCAGGCGCCGGACGAGGGGACGGTGACCTTCGGTGGCCGTCCGGCGCCCAAGCACACGGACCGGGACGCCTGGCGGCAACGCGTCGCCTGCGTCTACCAGAAGTCCACGATCATCCCCACCCTGACCGTCGCGGAGAACCTCTTCCTGAACCGGCAGGATCGGGGCCGCAACGGGCTGATCAGCTGGCGGGACGTGCGCCGACGGGCCCAGGACCTGCTGTCGACCTGGTCCGTGGACGTCGATCCGCAGACTCCGGCCGACGACCTCAACGTGGAACAGCGGCAGTTCGTGGAGATCGCCCGCGCACTGTCCTTCGGGGCCCGGTTCATCATCCTCGACGAGCCGACGGCCCAGCTCGACGGGGCCGCCATCAACCGGCTCTTCGATCGCATCCGTGACCTTCAGCGCCAGGGTGTGACGTTCCTCTTCATCAGTCACCACCTTCAGGAGATCTACGAGATCTGCGACATGGTGACGGTCTTCCGGGACGCCCGGCACATCCTGACCGCTCCGGTCGCCGACCTCCCCCGCACGGAGTTGGTGGCCGCCATGACCGGCGAGGCGGCCGTCGACCGGCACCAGGAGCGCCGCAGCACGCTCGACGCCACCGCACCCGCCGCCCTGGACGTCCGCGATCTGTGCGGTCCGGCCCACGACGACGTCACCTTCCGGGTCGGCGCGGGCGAGATCGTCGGACTGGCGGGGGCCGCGGGCAGCGGGCGCACGGAGGTCGCCGAGACCGTCGTGGGCCTCAGGTCCGCCGACAGCGGGGAGGTGGAGATCTCCGGCCGGCGGCCGCGGCCGGGCAGCGTTCCGGCCGCGCTCGCCGCGGGCGCCGGGTTCGTCCCGCAGGACCGGCACCACCAGGGTTTCGTGCCCGACATGTCGATCGCGGACAACGCCACCCTCTCGGTGCCGCGGCGGCTCGGGCGCAACGGGTTCCTCAGCCGCGCCCGCCGCGACCGGCTCGCCTCCTCGATGATCGAGAACCTCGCCATCAAGACCCCCGGCCCCGAACTGCCGGTCTCCTCGTTGTCCGGGGGCAACCAGCAGAAGGTCGTCATGGCCCGGGCACTGGCAGACGATCCCCGGCTGCTCGTGCTGATCAATCCGACCGCGGGCGTGGACGTGCGCTCCAAGGAGTTCCTCCTCGGCAAGGTCGAGGAGACCGCGGCCACCGGAACCGGAGTGCTCATCGCCTCCGACGAACTCGACGACCTGCGCATGTGCGACCGGGTCCTGGTGATGTTCCAGGGCCGGGTCACGACCGAGATCGCCCGCGGCTGGCACGACCACGACCTCGTGGCCGCGATGGAAGGAGTGGACCTCAATGCCTGAAACCGTCCTCGCGGACACGCCCACGCCGAAGAGCACCGAGCAGCCTGAGCCCCGGCGTACCGGCCTGCTCGGCGGCCGCATCCCGCTGGCCCGGCTGCGCGACCTGGCGCTCGTGCCCGCGATCGTGGTCATCGCGATCGTCGGCCAGATCGTCAACCCGGTCTTCCTGCAGACGGACAACCTGATCAACGTCCTGCAGACCATGTCGGAGATCGCGCTGCTGGTCCTCGCCCAGACGATGATCCTCATCGTCAAGAAGATGGACCTGTCGCTGGAGTCCACCATGGGCCTCGCCCCCGGGATCGCCGCCTGGCTGGTGGTTCCGGTCGGCGCGGGCCACGGGCTCGGCCTGCTGCCCGGTGCCTGGGCCATCCCGGCCACCCTCGCCGTCGGCGCTCTCATCGGCGTCGTCAACGCCCTGCTGATCATCCGCTTCGGGCTCAACGGCTTCATCGTCACCCTCGGCATGCTGATCGTGCTGCGCGGTGTGCTGACCGGCATCTCCGGCGGCCAGACGTTCTTCCAGCTGCCGTCGTCGATGCTCTACCTCGGCACCGCCCAGTGGTTCGGCGTGCCGGCCTCGATCTGGATCTGTCTGGTGCTGTTCGCCGTGGCCATAGTCGTCCTCGGCTGGACCAGCTTCGGCCGCTCGCTGTACGCCATCGGCGGCAACGTCGACGCCGCGAAGGCCGCCGGCATCCGTACCGACCGAGTGCTGTGGACCGTCATCGTCGCCGGCAGCCTGCTCGCCGCCCTGGCCGGCCTGATGCTGTCCGGGCGTCTCGCCTCCGTCGCCTCCGCGCAGGGCAACGGCTACATCTTCACCGTGTTCGCCGCCGCCGTCATCGGCGGTATCAGCCTCAACGGCGGCAAGGGCACCATGTTCGGGGCGTTCAGCGGCATCCTGCTGCTCTTCATGATCCAGAACGTGCTCACCCTCGCGGGCGTCCCCGCGCAGTGGATCGGCGCACTCAACGGCCTGATCATCCTGGTCGCGCTGACCATCTCGCGCATCACGGGCGGCAAGGCCCAGGAGTGACCCCGGCGGCCGTCGCCGGCCCCACGAGCCGCCGCACGGCCCCCGGCCTCCTCCCCATCACCGTCTCCATCCCCTTCTCGTCGCAGGGCACGCCCCTGCCCCCACAGGAGTCACCATGCCCTCCGCCATGCCCCCGACCGCCCGCATCACCGCCCTGCACGTGCTCGACGTCCGCTTCCCGACCTCCGAACACCTGGACGGCTCGGACGCGATGAACCCCGAACCCGACTACTCCGCCGCCTATGTCGTGCTGCGCACCGACGCGGGCGACGAGCTGGAGGGCCACGCCCTGGCCTTCACCACCGGCCGCGGCAACGACGTCCAGGCAGCCGCCATCGCCGCCCTGGCCCCCCACGTGGTCGGCCTGTCCGTCGACGAGCTCTGCTCCGACCTCGGGGGTTTCGCCCGCTCCCTCGTCCACGACCCCCAACTGCGTTGGCTGGGACCCGAGAAGGGCGCCATCCACATGGCCACGGGCGCCGTCGTGAACGCCGCCTGGGACCTCGCCGCCAAGCGCGCGGGCCTGCCCGTCTGGCGCTTCCTCGGCGAGATGGCACCCGAGGAACTCGTCGCCCAGATCGACTTCCGCTGGCTGACCGACGCCCTCACCCCCGAGGAGGCACTGGAGATCCTGCGCCGCGCCGAACCGGGACGCCAGGAACGCATCACCCGGCTGCTGGAACACGGCTACCCCGCCTACACCACCACCCCCGGCTGGCTCGGCTACTCCGACGAGAAGCTGGCCCGGCTGGCGCGCGAGGCCGTCGCGGACGGCTTCACCCAGATCAAGCTCAAGGTCGGCGCGAACCTGGAGGACGACGTACGGCGCATGCGCACCGCCCGTGAGACCGTCGGCGCGGAGATACGCATCGCCGTCGACGCCAACCAGAGATGGGACGTGCGGCCGGCCATCGAGTGGATGAGTGCCCTGGCCCCCTACGACCCGTACTGGATCGAGGAGCCCACGTCCCCCGACGACATTCTCGGCCACGCCGCCGTCCGCGAGGCCGTCCATCCCATCAAGGTCGCGACCGGCGAGCACATCGCCAACCGGGTGGTCTTCAAGCAGCTCCTCCAGGCGGGCGCGCTCGACATCCTCCAGCTCGACTCGGCACGTGTCGGAGGCGTCAACGAGAACATCGCGATCCTGCTGCTCGCCGCGAAGTTCGGTGTGCCGGTCTGCCCGCACGCCGGGGGCGTCGGACTGTGCGAGATGGTGCAGCACCTGTCGATGTTCGACTACGTCGCCGTCTCCGGCACCGTCGAGGACCGGGTCATCGAGTACGTCGACCACCTGCACGAACACTTCGTGGACCCGGTCCGCATGGCCGACGGGCACTACCTCGCGCCGACGCTGCCCGGACTGAGCGCCCAGATGCACCCGGAGTCGCTCAAGGAGTACGTCTACCCCGACGGCCCCGTCTGGTCCTCCCGTGTCTGAGGCACCGCTTCTCGTCGATGCCCACCATCACGTGTGGGATCTGCGGCATCGGCCCCAGCCCTGGCTCGACGACCCCGCCCACGAAGTGATCCGACACAGCTTCGGCCCCGAAGACCTGCGTGCGGCCGCCACCCGGCCGATCGCCGGCCGGTCGCTCGACGCGACGGTGGTGGTCCAGTGCGTGCCGTCGGTGCCCGAGACCCGCGAACTGCTCCACCTGGCCGACGAGGACCCGCTGATCGGCGCGGTCGTCGGCTGGGCCGATCTGGCCTCCCCGGCGATCGGCGACGTGCTCGACTCGCTGCTCGCCGGGCCCGGCGGACGGTATCTGCGTTCCGTACGCCATCTGGTCCAGGACGAGCCGGACAGCGGGTGGCTGCAGCGACCGCCCGTGGAACGCGGGCTGCGCGCGGTGGCCGGCCGCGGACTCGCGTACGACGTGCTGATCCGCAGCCACCAGTTCCCCCAGGCCGTCGCCCTGGCGGAGCGGATGCCCGAGCTGCCGCTCGTCCTGGACCACGCCGGCAAGCCTCCCCTCGCCCGGCGCTCGCTGGACGACTGGGAGCGGCACATCCGACGGCTCGCCGCTCACGCGCACGTGAGGTGCAAGGTGTCGGGTCTGGTCACCGAGGCCGACCACGGCTCGTGGACCGTCGACGACATCAGACCGGCCTGGGAGGTCCTGCTGGACGCCTTCGGCCCCGACCGGCTGATGTTCGGCTCGGACTGGCCGGTGTGCGTCCTCGCGGGCGGCTGGAACCGCTGGGCCGCCACCGTGGAGGAGCTCCTCGGGGACTGTGCCGACACCGAGGCCGCGGCCGTCCTCGCCGGCACCGCGGCCGACTTCTACCAGCTCAGCCCACTCGACCGGAAGGACCGGAAGGACCGGAAGGAGGGGACACCGTGCTCCTGACCGATCTGCTGCACCCCGGCATCCTTCAGGCACTCGCCGGTGCCGGTCACGGCGCCCGTGTGCTGCTCACCGACGGCCACTACCCCGCCAGCACCGCCGTCGCGCGACGGGCCACAACCGTGCATCTGAACCTTGCTCCGGGGCTGCTCGACGTCACCACCGTGCTCGACGCGCTGCTGCCCGCGCTGCCCATCGAGTCGGCACACGTGATGGTGCCGCCCGAAGGCGAACCGGAGCCGCCCGCGATCACCGAGTACCGGTCGCGGCTGAACCCCGTACCCGTCGAGGGGCTCGGCCGCTTCGAGTTCTACACCGCCGCGCGCTCCCCCGATCTCGCGCTGGCCGTCGTCACCGCCGATGTCCGCACCTACGCCAACCTCCTGCTGACCATCGGTGTCCGTTCGAAAGAAAGCCTGATCTCGCCATGACACTCGCTGTCCGCTACACCGGGGCTCGAGCCCTGGACACGGCCCCCGTAGAGGTCTCCGCCCCAGGTCCGGGCGAGGTGGAGCTTGCCCCGGCCTACGTCGGCATCTGCGGCACCGACCTGCACATCTTCCACGGCGACATGGACGCGCGGGTCGGCACGCCCGCCGTCATCGGACATGAGATGTCCGGCCGCGTCGTCCGCGTCGGCCCCGGTGTGCAGGGGCCACGGCCCGGCGACGCGGTGACGGTCATGCCGCTGCGCTGGGACGGCACCTGCCCGGCCTGCCTCGCCGGCCACCGGCATGTCTGCGCCCACCTCGACTTCATGGGCATCGACTCGCCGGGCGCGATGCAGCAGCGCTGGACCGTCCCCGCGCACACGGTGATCCCCCTGCCCGGCGCGCTTCCCCTGGACCGGGCCGCTCTCGTCGAACCCACGGCGGTCGCCGTCCACGATGTCGGCAGGGCCTGCGTACGGGCCGAGGAGAAGGTCGTCGTGGTCGGAGGCGGACCCGTCGGCGTTCTCATCGCCCTCGTCACGCGGGCCACGGGCGCGGACGTCCGGCTGGTCGAGCTCAGCGCCCATCGTCGCCGCCTCGCGCAGGAGCTGGGGCTGGTCGCGCTCGACCCGGACGCCGTCGACGTGTGCGAAGCCGTCCGGCAGTGGACGGGCGGGGCCGGGGCCGATGTCGCTTTCGAGGTCTCCGGCGCCGCGGGCGGAGTGACGACCGCGGTAGAGGTGCTGGGCGTGCGGGGGCGACTGTGTCTCGTGGCCATCCACGCCCGGCCCCGCGAGATCGACCTGCACCGCTTCTTCTGGCGTGAGCTCACTCTCGTCGGCGCCCGGCTGTACGACCGTTCGGACTTCGAGCGGGCGGTGGCGCTGGTGGCCGACGGCACGGTCCCGGTGGAGCGGCTGATCAGCAAGGTGGTGCCGCTCGTCGAGGCGGCCGACGCGTTCGCGGCCCTGGAAGGCGGCGCGGACGTGATGAAGATCCTCGTCGACTGCGGCGACGACCTTCAGGAAGGCATGGCATGACAGCGTTCGACCTGACCGGACGGCTCGCCGTCGTCACCGGCGCCCGCCGCGGCATCGGCCGGGCCATGGCCCGCGCGCTCGCCTCGGCCGGCGCGGACGTCATCGGCGTCAGCGCGAACCTGGAGTCGTCCGGCAGCGACGTGGAGAAGGACGTCGTGGCCGCCGGACGCTCCTTCGAGGCGATCCGCGCGGACTTCGCCGACCCGGAGGCGGTGCGGGCCCTCGGCGCCGAACTCGCCGGACGTGACCGGCCCGTGGACATCCTGGTCAACAACGCCGGCACCATCCGGCGCGCCCCGGCCGCCGAGCACACGGACGCGGACTGGGATCTGGTCCTCCAGGTCAACCTCGGCGCCCAGTTCGCGCTCACCCGTGCGATCGGCGGGCGGATGGTGAGCCGTGGCCGGGGGAAGGTCGTCTTCACGGCCTCGCTGCTCAGTTTCCAGGGTGGCATCACGGTCCCCGGCTACGCCGCCGCCAAGCACGGAGTCGCGGGCCTGACCAAGGCGCTGGCCAACGAGTGGGCACCCTACGGAGTCAACGTCAACGCGATCGCCCCCGGCTACATCGCCACCGACAACACCCAGGCGCTCCAGGACGACCCGGCCCGCAGCGCGGCGATCCTCGACCGCATCCCGGCCGGGCGGTGGGGCCGATCCGACGACCTCGCGGGCGCCACCGTGTTCCTGGCCTCGGACGCCGCCGCGTACGTCCACGGCGTCGTCCTGCCCGTCGACGGCGGATGGCTGGGCCGATGACCGGCGACTTCGAGTCCTTGCTGTCGGGCGCCAGACTCCTGCCTGTGCTGTCCGTGCCCTCGGCGGTGACGGCCGCGCCTCTCGCGGAGGCGCTCGCGGCGGGCGGAGCGCGGTGCGCCGAGGTCACCTTGCGTACCCCGGACGCCGAGCGGGTACTCAGGACCATGGCGGCGCACGGCGGGCTGACGGTCGGCGCCGGCACGGTCGTCACCGCCGAGCAGGCGGAGCGGGCCGTGGCCGCCGGGGCGCGCTTCGTCGTCTCGCCCGGCTTCGACGCGGAAGTCGTGGGCAAATGCCGGGAGTTGGGGGTGCCCGTCGTACCGGGGGCGGCCACCGCGACGGAGCTGATGCGGGCCCTGCGGGCCGGCCTCGACACGGTGAAGCTGTTCCCGGCCGAAGCCCTGGGCGGGCCCGCGATCCTCCGGGCCCTGGCCGCGCCCTTCCCCCAGGTGCGCTTCGTGCCGACCGGCGGCATCACCCATGAGCGCATGGCGGACTACCTCTCCGCACCCGCCGTCCTCGCGGTCGGCGGCAGCTGGATGGCGGCCTCCGGTCTCCTGGAACGCGGCGACTACCCGGAGATCCGACGGCTGACCGCCCGCGCCGTGGAGAGGAGCCTCGGATGACCGGCCATGCCTGGGACGTGCTCGCCCTGGGCGAGGTGATGCTCCGCTTCGACCCGGGCGAGGGACGGATCCGAACGGCCCGGTCCTTCCAGGTGTGGGAGGGCGGCGGCGAGTACAACGTGGTCCGCGGTCTGCGCCGCTGTTTCGGTCTGCGCACGACCGTCGTGACCGCGTTGGCCGACAACGCGGTGGGGAGGCTGGTCGAGGACCTGATTCTGCAGGGCGGCGTCGACGCCTCCCTCATCCGCTGGCTCACCGCGGACGGCGCCGGCCGTGACGTCCGCAACGGCCTGAACTTCGTGGAGCGGGGTTTCGGTGTACGGGGCGCGCTCGGCGTCAGCGACCGCGCGCACACGGCCGTCTCCCGGATGCGTACGGGGGACGTCGACTGGGACGCCGTCTTCTCGGCGAGGCCTCGCTGGTTCCACACCGGGGGTGTCTTCGCCGCGCTGTCCGACACCACCGCCGACGTCGCGGAGGAGGCCATGGTCGCGGCGCGTCGACACGGCGTGACCGTCTCCTACGATCCCAACTACCGTGCCAGTCTCTGGCACGGCCGGGGCGGAGCCGACCGTGCGCGCGAGGTCGACCTTCGGCTCGCCCGGCACGCCGACGTGGTCGTGGGAGCCCTGGGACTGGCCGGAGAGCGTCCGGACGCGGCCCGCTTCGCCCCCGGCCAGGCGCCGGACGCGCTCGCCGCCGTGGCCGATCTGCTGCCGGGAGCGAAGGTGCTGGCGACGACGCTGCGCGAGGTGCCGTCCGCCGACGTGAACAACTGGTCGTCGGCGGCCTGGTCGCCGACCACCGGATATGTCGAGGGCCCCGCCATGCCGGGTCTGCGCGTTCTGGACAGGATCGGCTCCGGCGACGGCTTCGCGGCCGGTCTCATCTTCGGCCTGCTGAGCGCGGGCGCGACAGGGTGCGAGGATCTCGGCGTCGGCCGCGTGGAGCGGGCGCTCGCCTACGGCACGGCCCATGGCGCCCTCACCATGACGACCCCGGGTGACGTCTCCATGGCGTCACTCAACGAGGTCGAAGCACTCATCGCGGGCGGCTCGGCCGCGGTCAGCCGCTGACCCGCCGCTCTCCCGACAAACACCTCTCCAGGAGCACACCTTGCGACACAGAAGGATCGCGGACACCGGGGTCGAGCTCACCGGACTCGGCTTCGGCGGATCTCCCCTCGGCAATCTGTACCGGAAGACCTCGGCCGCCGATGCGACGGACGCGATCGAGGCCGCCTGGTCGGCCGGCGTCCGGTACTTCGACACGGCACCGCACTACGGCCTCGGGCTCTCGGAGCGCAGGCTCGGCGCGGCCCTGCGGCACCGTCCGCGCGCCGAGTACGTCGTCTCCTCGAAGGTCGGGCGTCTGCTCGTACCCAATGAGCACCCGCGGGGCATGGACACCGAGGGCTTCGCCGTCCGGGACGATCTGCGCCGGGAGTGGGACTTCAGCCGGGACGGAGTGATGCGGTCCATCGAGGCCACCCTGGAGCGCATGGGCCTGGATCGCCTGGACGTCGTCTATCTGCACGACCCGGACGACCACTGGCGGCAGGCCGCGGAGGAGGCCATGCCCGCCCTGGCGGAGCTGCGCGACCAGGGGGTCGTCGGGGCCGTCGGGGCAGGCATGAACCAGTCGGCCATGCTCGCCCGCTTCCTGCGCGAGACCCCGACCGATGTGGTCATGCTCGCCGGGCGCTACAGCCTGCTCGACCAGTCGGCCCTGGACGACGTCCTGCCGGCCGCGCTGGAACTCGGCAAGGGCGTCGTGGCGGTCGGTGTGTTCAACTCTGGGCTGCTCTCCCAGGACCGGCCCGACCAGGGCATGAAGTACGACTACCGGATCGCACCTCCCGCCCTGGTGGACCGGGCCCGCGCGATCGCCGAGGTCTGCACCGCGCACGGCACGACCCTGCCGGCTGCGGCGATCGCCTTTCCGTACAGTCACCCCAGTATCATCAACGTCACCGTGGGCATGCGGAGCGCCGAGCAGGTGGCGCGCAACGTGGAGCTCCATCGCCGGCACGTCCCCGACGCTCTCTGGGGCGAGCTTCGCGCGAGGGGTCTGATCAGATCGGACGTGCCCACCGATTACGGCCGTGAAAGGAGTTCGCGTTGTCCCTGACGGACAAGGCCATCGCGCAGATCCGTGAGCTGATCCGTACCGGAGCGCTGCCGCCGGGATCGAAGCTGCCTCCCGAGCCGGAACTGGCCGCTCAGCTGGGGCTGTCGCGCAACCTCGCCCGCGAGGCCGTCAAGTCCCTCGTCGTCGCCCGCGTCCTGGAGATCCGGCGCGGCGACGGCACGTACGTGACCAGCCTCCAGCCGAACCTCCTCTTCGAGGGACTGGGCGGCGCCGTGGAGTTGCTGGAGGGCGACTCCGAGGCCCTGCAGGACCTGATGGAAGTCCGCCGCCTGCTCGAACCGGCCGCCACCGCACTGGCCGCGACACGCATCACCGACGAACAGCTCGCCGAGGTGAAACGGCACCTCGACGCCATGCGCGAGGCCCGCGACGACGTCGAACAGCTCAACGCCCACGACGCGGCCTTCCATCACGCCGTCATCTCGGCCACGGGCAACGACACGCTGCTCACCATCCTGAGAGCCATCTCGGGGCGGACGCTGCGCGCCCGCATCTGGCGTGGCCTGGTCGACGCGCAGGCCTCGCACCGGACCCTGTCCGAGCACGAAGCGATCTACGACGCGTTGTGCGGCCGAGACGCGGCGTTGAGCCACGCGGCCGCCCTGATGCACGTCAGCAACACCCAACGGGGACTGAGGGAACACCTGCGCACCGCCGACACCGCTCCCCCCGAGGCGTCGACACCGAAGTCGGCCGGGACGTAGGGATCGAAGCGGTCCACGTGTCCGTCCACCCCGTCGCGGGTCCTGCCCCTCATGGGGACGGCGACGTCAGGTCCAGCCGGCCGCCGCCCGCATCAGTGCTGCCGTGCGCGGGTCCGCCGGGAAGAACGTCTCGACGGCGATCTCGTCGAGCGTCACGTCCCGAGGCGAGCCGAACACCGTCGTCGTGTACAGCAGCGCAAGCTCGCCGTGCTCGGACGACAGTCGCAGCGGCACCACCAGATCGTCCTCCGGCCGGCCCGTCGAGAGTTCGCCGGCGTCCGTCCGCGGAACGGGATACCCCTCCAGTTCCTCGAGCAACTCCGCCAGACCGGCAGCCGAGGTCCGCTCGGCCTGGCGGCGGACCCGGCGCAGGACATGCGCGCGCCACTGGGCGAGATTCCGGATCCGCCGGGACAGGCCGTCGGGATGCAGCGTCGCCCTCAGCACGTTGAACGGCGGCCCCGCCCACTCCCCCGCCACGTCGCCCAGGAACAGACCCACGGCCCGGTTCGCCGCCAGCAGCTCCCAACGCACGTTCACCGCGAGTGCCGGATTGGGCTCGTGTCCGGTCAGTACGGGCGCCCTCCGGCCGGCTCCCCGACCACTCGGTCAGCGTCCTCCTTCCATCAATACATGGGATGTATCAGGAGAGCGAGCACGCCGACACCGACGCGGCAGCCACAAGCAGTCGACCTGAGCTTCGACACATTCCATCTGACAGCGATCCCAGTTGAGATTCTTTCGGTTCCTCGCCTTGCAAGTCGCGGATCCGGCTCATAGGGTCCTCATACCGCGAGTCATCCCATGACTGAAGGCCAAAGCCGCCGCATCCGGCACGGTCGGCCGCAGCCAGGGGATCTGTCCGCCTCGATGCACGCAGACAGCTGCGCGGGCCCTCACCGCTTCCGGCACGGGGCACAGCCTCTTCGTCGATCCGGACGGCCCCAGCCTCAACCGCCCCGACATCTCAGCCGAGGACATCAGCACCATGAAGCTTCGCTTCTCCACAGGCGCGGCCGCGGCCGCCACCGTGGTCGCAGTGGCCGGCCTCGCCACAGCCTGCGACGGCGGCAGTTCCGACACGGAGTCCGATCCCAAGCCGCCGGTCGGCATCGACCTGCCGCACGACGACTCCGACTTCTGGCACTCCTACTCCGCGTACGCATCATGGGAGGCCAAGGAACAGCACGTGCGGGTGCTGCCGGTGACCAACTCCGAGAGCTCCTTCAGCAAGCTCGTCGCCAACGTCCATCTCCTGCGGAGGACCGGCGCGAAGGCCATCGTCATGGCCCCGCAGGACACCACCGCGATCGGCACCACACTGGACCGTCTCGCCGCGGAGGAGATTCCGGTCGTCAGTGTCGACACCCGCCCCGACAGGGGTGACGTCTACATGGTCGTGCGCGCCGACAACAAGGCGTACGGCACCAAGGCGTGTGAACACATCGGCGAGCAGATGAACGGCACGGGCACGGTCGCCGAGCTCCAGGGGGCACTCAGCTCCATCAACGGCCGGGACCGTTCGGAGTCCTTCGCCGCATGCATGAAGAAGAACTTCCCCGGCATCCGGCTGATCGAGCTCGCCACCGAGTGGAAGGGCGACATCGCCCTCCGCGCAACTGCGGTCCACCCTCGACACCCACCCCGACCTCAAGGGCATCTACCTTCAGGCCGGCGGCGCCTTCCTCCAGCCCACCCTCGAAGTCCTCCGGGAGAAGGGCCTGTTGAAGCCCGTCGGCCAGGCCGGCCACATCACCGTCGTCGCCAACGACGGCACCCCGCAGGAACTCAACGCGATCCGCGAAGGCCACATCGACGCCACCGTCTCCCAGCCCGCCGACCTCTACGCCAGGTACGCCCTGTACTACGCGAAAGCCGCCACCGAGGGCAGGACCTTCAAGCCCGGTCCCACCGACCACGACTCCACCATCATCTCCCTGCCGAACGGCCTTGAGGACCAGCTCCCCGCTCCCCTGGTCACCAAGGACAACGTCGACGACACCTCACTGTGGGGCAACGCCATCGGCTGACACCTGGCCGACCGGGCCGCCGTCGGTACGGCGTCAGCGGAACTCCTCGACGTACGTCTGGACTCGGGCCGCGCGCAGAGCGGAAGTCGTACGCCTGACGCCTTCCCGGTCGCGGCCCACCGCCGGTGTCTCCAACTGGTCCTTGACCAAAGCCCCTTGAGCCGGTGAGCTTCACCACGTCCCTGCCGAGGCCGATCGTCCACTGAGTATGGTGACCGACGGTGATCGACGGCGAGGAGTGACCGCGTGGAAGCCACACGCCCGCACCGGAAAACTTCCGCCCCGACAGGGAACTGACATACCTTCACGCGAGGGTCGGGCGGCGAGCCCGAGCGATACAGTCACAGCGCCCGAGGAACCGGAAGGCGCCGTCGCGGACCTCGTAGAGGAAGCTCGTGTCGTCCGCGTCGAGGAGGCGTGTCCTCGGATCGAAGCTGATCGTTTTGGCGACGCCCTCGTAGCGCTGGCGGAACAGTGCTCCGGCGAGGACGCCCCGGCCCACCGGATCCTCACCGGCCAGCCCCGTGAGGGTCTGGGCGACCAGGCCCACGGCGTCGTACGCCTCCGCCGCCCAGGGCTCCGGCTGCGCGCCCCAGCGCTCGCGGTGGGCGGAGGCGAACCGGGCGGCGGGGCCGGAGGCGGCCTCGGTCGTGGTGGTACGGGCGGAGCAGAGGACCCAGCCCTCGGCCCCCTCCTTGGCATCGCGCAGGAAGACCGGGTCCATGATCTGGTCGACCGTGACCTTCGCCCCCGTGAAGCGCGCTTCGGCCAGCCGCCGGGCCACTTGGGCGGCGCGGCGGGGCGATGTTCCGGCGTAGACCACCCCGCCGGGACGTGTGGCCAGGGCAGCGGCGACCGCGGCCCTGACGTCGTCCTCGCCCGCGTCGGCCTCGACGGGGTGCACCGTGGTCGTCCCCTCGGAGGGGGGTGCTTCCATCAGGTCGGTGGTCAGTCCCTCGGCGACCGCGCCGCCCGCGCGATCCCGTACCACGGCGACCCGGCTCACCGAGCGCACGCTGGTCAGGTAGTACAGCACGGGCATGGTCTGCATCGCCTGGGTCGCCCGGGTCACATAGAGGGTGGGCGTCACCATCGGTGACAGGCCGCCGCCGTCGCAGGACACCAGCACCATCGCCGCCCCGGCCGCCGTGTACAGCGGCTCGGCGGCGGTCAGGGTCGCCTCGGACATGGGGCCGATCACGGCCGTGACCGGGGACGCCCCGGACAGCAGGCCTTGAGCGGCGGCACCGGCCCGGCCCGCCTCACCACGGTCGTCGGCGGTGCGCAGGGCGAGCCTGAACGGCGCGTCGGAACGGGCGTTGTGGATCTCGACGGCCAGCAGGGCACCCCGCCGGGTCGCCTCCCCCGTCGCCTTCTTGTCCGCGGCACGCACGAAGTGCCGGGTGAGGGTCGCGAGCACCCGTTCAGGCAGCGGTTCGCGTTGCCAGACGCAGCTCTCGTCGAGCACCGACCAGGTGTCCGGATCACTCTCGTAGGGCGAGGCCCGCCTCGCCTCGGAGCCGAACAGTTCGGGTCCTGCGATCACCTGGCCGATCAGCCGTCTGGCCGCGTCCTTCGTCTGCGGCACCTTGGCCGGGTCGGCCTCCACCGTAGGCACCGGGGCGGGCACGGGGTCGTCCTCGCCGCCGCTTGCCCGCGTCGCCGCAGGCATCCCCGTGGCGCTCGTCTGCCCCGTCCCGCCGCCTTCGGATCCCTTGTCCGCCTTCGCCCCCCCGGCAGTACAGCCGGATGCCAACATCGCCGCCGACACCACCGCCCCCACCGCGCATCGAAGTCCCGCCGACCGGTGCCTCATCCGTTCCGCCCCCCGCAGTTCGTTCCCCCGTGCCTGGTCGGCCTGGCCGCCGACAGCATGCAACTCTGCGATCAGCATGCACTGTCGTGACTCTCTCAGGTCACCGGGTCACCGAAACCGGCGGCCCAGCCGGTGGGGCGTGCGAAGGATTTGCAGCGTCCCTCCCGGACACCGGCGTCGACCCGGTGTACGCGATCGATTCCGAGCGGTCGGAAGAAGGCCCGGGGGTACGGGACTTCGCGCGGCCGGCCGATGCCTGGCACGGCCGCCCGGCGCGGCGGGCGCCTGGTGGCGAGGGCGTCATCGTGACGGTGGGAGAACGTGACGGTGGGAGAGCGAAGCGAAGCGCCCGTACCTCCGGTGGTGCTGGAGGTACGGGCGCTTGTCCTGGACTCAGGACTGGAGCTTCATGCCCTTGGGTGAGGTGAGGCCCCTTTCCGGGTGGGCCCGGAACGTCGCCGTCCAGACGGTGGGCGAGCAGGACGCGCCATTGGGTTGTCGCGCCGTCAGTCTGGCGCGGGTGCTGTCCTCGACGACCGTGTCGCCGTTCTTCACGGAGGTCACGGTGAGCCGCACCGGCACGGTAACCGCACCGATTTCATCGGGGAGTTGGACACTCACCATGGCGAACGGGTCCTCAGTTGGGCCCGAAGTCCGCTCCTTGCAGGTGCCGTTCACGCAGAACCGGATCGTCACCGCGTCCGGGCCGCCGAAGTCGGCGGGCCGCCACATGGCGGAGACCCGCGAGTCCGCGTCGGCCTGGGTGCACAGCGTGTCCGAGCCGAGGAGCGAGCAGCCGGTCAGGGCCGCCGCCAGCAACGGTGTGAGAAGGGCGCGGCGCATGTCAGTACCTCGCTACGGTGCCGGGGAAGGCGCTGTTGGCCAGCCCGATGTCGGTGAAGACCAGCGAGCACGGGTCGAAAAACCCGCCGCTGTGGCCACTGCCACTGCCACCGCCACCGCCACCGCCACCGCCACCGCCACCGCCACCGGAGATGATGCCCTTGGCGTAGGCGCGTCCGGCGCTGTCGACGGTGTAGACGGGGCCGCCGGAGTCACCCTTGATCGTGCAGGCTCCGGACGTCTTCCTGGCGACGACCATGTTCTTGGCCGTCGTACCGAAAGTGTAGTGGACGGTCGCCTGCGTGGCGGTCACCTTCCAGCCGCATTGCTCGCCGGTCATCATGCCGCCTGTGCAGACCTTGTCACCTTCTTGCGCCCAGCGTCGCCAATAGTCGTGGACGGCCCGGGACGAACTGGATGTCTTGCCGCCCTTGTAGATCCGGGCCGAGGCGAGACTGGGGCCCTCGACGCGGTACAGCGCCCCGCGTGAGCGTCGACCTCTCTCTCGTCGCCGAAGAGGCCGCAGAAACCCTGCTCTCCCTCGCCGAGCGGCGCGGGATCACGCTCGACGTCACCGGCACAGCGGCCCGGACCAGCGGCTCCGCGGAGCTCCTCCTGCGGATGGTGACGAACCTCGTCCAGAACGCCATCGTCCACAACCTGCCCGTCGGCGGCACCGTGACCGTCCACACCGAGGCACAGGGCGACGCGAGCGTGCTGCGGGTCGAGAACACAGGTCATCCGCTCCCGCCGGAACTGGTGCCGACCCTCACCGAACCCTTCCAACGCGGAACGGAACGCGTGCGCACCGACGAGCACGCCGACGTCGGGCTCGGCCTGGCCATCGTGCGCAGCGTCGTCCGCGCCCACGACGGAACCCTCGACCTCGTCGCCCGCCCCACCGGCGGCCTCCTCGTCACGGTCCGGCTTCCCAACATGCCGAGCCACACCGGGAAATGAGCGGCACGAACCCCCTCGCCGAACGGGTTCTCCACCTGGGACGATGCAGGTCATCGGGGGCAACGAGTTGTGTGTCGACTGGCATCCTCCCGGTGAGGACCGGGACGTACTCGTGCAGCATGGTCGGCCGGCGGCCGAACAGCCAGGTCAGCACGTTGGAGTCGCCGGTGATGCCGTAGCGGCCGCAGTGCCCGAAGAGGCGGTACATGATGCTGCGTGCCGCTGTGCCTTATGAGTGAATCCGGCAATCCGAGGATGGGGAGCGGGCGTGGCAGCGGGAAGGTCAGTCTGCGTACCAGTCGAGTCACGGGCAGGGAGCGCCTTCATGCCGAAGTTCCTCATCCAGGCCACCTACACGCCCGAAGGGGCGAAGGGCCTGCTCAAGGAAGGCGCAAGTGGCCGCCGTGCCGCGGTCGAAGACGTCGTCGCGGGCCTCGGCGGGTCGGTCGAGGCCATGTACTTCACCTTCGGAGAGGACGACCTCGTGTGCATCCTCGACTTCCCCGACTCGGTCTCCATGGCCGCCGTCAGCCTCGAAGTCAAGGCGAGCGGTGCGCTGCACACTCGGGCCACTCCCCTCCTCACCGTCGACGAGATCGACGAGGCGGCCCGGCGGCAGGTCTCCTTCCGTCCGCCCGGCGCGTAGGCCAAGGAGGCCCGGCGTGACAGCCCGGCCGGACGGCCCAGCAGGTGCCAGCCGCGGGCCGTACCGGTGGCGAGTCCGGTGGATGAACCTCTATTGCGGGGCGGACAACGGCTGAAGCTGTGTCAGATGTGGTTCCGCACCCATACCGCGAGGAGACCGACGACTGCGGTTCCGATGCCTGCGCAGGCTCCGCGCAGGACGAGCCCTGTGGCCTCCCGGCGCCGCCCAGCCGTCCAAAGGGTCGCGCGCTCCCGGCGCGTTGGGGAGTTCCGCGTTGGCGAGTTCGGGGTCGGCGAGTTCCGGGTCGGCGAGTTCATTGGCTGCTCCGAGATCGGTCCGGACGAGTCGAGCCCGAGTGCTTGCCGGCACCCCGAGATGGGCTCGAATCAAAGGATTCCCTCGGCCGACCGGAGCGGGCATCGTCGCCGAGGACGACTCGAAGTCATGGATCTCAGGGTTTTCCCTGATGTCCCTTGCGGGGTCGAGACGGCATGCTGGCACTACGAAAGTCAGCGGCTCGCCGGTCCGGACGAGCCGCTCAGGTCTCTCGTTGCCGCGAGAGACCCATGTGACCTCTCACTCGGGCGGCCGGGGCCTGGCGGGTGTGCCGTGGGGCCGCCTGACGCCCCACCCGTCCCGCTTCGCGCGCCGACGAGCACAACTGTGCGGGGCACGAAGTGTCGTCGGCGGCGTGTCTGCCGGGCGTGGCTGAGGCGAGTGGCCGTTCTGAGGGGGCAGAGGCCGCCGGTGTACAGGAGGCGGTTGGGGCTGCCGACGCTCAGGAAGGACAGGCGGTCCTGGGTGGGGCCGGTCAGCAACCGGGTGTAGATCTCCTCCGGCCCCGGCGTTCGGGTGGGCCTGCTCGTACAGGGCGGCGGCGCCCGCGACTTGCGGCGCGGCCATCGACGTCCCGATCAGGGAGACCGAGCCACCGCCGAGCCGGGCCGAGAGGACGAGGACTGATCCTGCGCACCCGACCCGTTGGGCGCCGGCAGGGTCGTTCGTCTCCACGGGGAGGGCATCGTGAGCGACGCGAGAGCGACATCGCGGCAGTTCCGGCAGCGGCTATCGGTGTCGGTATCGGTATGGGGTGAGGATCGTCGCTCCGTGCCTAGTGCCCCGGCAGGCAGCGTTTGCCCGTCAAGGAGCGGCGTCCGGCGCGTGCTCTCGGTGTGCCGGGTGCAGGCCCTCGTACTGGATGTACTTGGGTCTGTGCCCGGTGCGGCGAGAGGGCGTGCCGGGCGTCGCGACGGGGCGAACGTTGCCTGTCGGGGCACTAGATCAAACCGCCTCGCAGAACACGATCGAGCGCTGCCCGGCCCGCGGGTCCCCATGTCGGCTTGCCGCCAGGAAGGCCCCGGTCTCCGTTCTGGCCCATCAGCATGAGGAACAGGCTTTTCAGAGCAGCCAGGCCGCGGGCACGCCGGATCGTCGCCTCGTCCGCACGCGCGTACACGTCGAAGAACCGTGAGGCGGCGCCCGCAGGAAGCACGACCCATGCGGCCGCGAGGTCCCACGCCGGATCGCCGGCGAACACGGCACCGAAGTCGATCACGCCAGAGAGCGTCCCGTCCGAGACGACGACGTTCGCGGGATGGAGGTCGCCGTGCACCCAGACCGGCGGGCCCTGCCACTCGGGCGCGGCGACGGCGTCGTCCCAGACAGCCCTGACGTCGTCGGCGATGTCGTCGGGAACGACGGCGCGGAAGAAGTGGTCGAAGCCGTCCGTGCACTTCTTGGGGTGGTCGCCACGGTCTTCGCTGACAGGCGCGTCAGCGGGCGCCTGCACGTGGAGCGCTATGAGGAAGGCCGCCAGAGTGTCGGCCGCGTGGTCGCCGCGGCTGATCGAGGTGTAGTCCAGTGGGTCGCCGGGGACCCACGTCATGATGGTCCAGGGCTTCGGGAAGCGCGCGGACGGTTCACCGAGCCGTACCGGGACCGGGACTGGGAGCGGCAGTCGCGGGGCGAGGACGGGCAGCCATCGGCGCTCCTTGCACTGGAGGTCCGGGGCTTGTTCTGTACGCGGCATGCGCACAGCCAGGTCGTCCCCAAGGCGCCACTGCTGGTTGTCCCACCCGCCCGCGACTTCCCGGATGGCCAGCCCCGCAAGGTCAGGATGCTGCTCCCGCAGCAGGGCATGGACCAGGTCTGCGGTGATCTCGATCTCGGAGTCGGTCATGCGAAGCCACATTACTGGGGCGGGGCGCCACCCCTGGCCCCGTTCGTGATCGGTGACTGGCTAGCCGCCTGAGCCGGCAGCCGACAGCGGTACCTCGACGACAAAGAACAGGAAGTTGGGATTGGTCGAAAGCTCCTGGAAGGCGTCCGGGAACAGCTCGCGGGCGGCCGGGTCGGGCTGCGGCTCGCTGATGACGGAAAGACGGAAGCCGGCGGTGGTGAAGGCATCGGTCATCGCGTGCAACGGCCTGCGCCAGAACTCCATCGGGACGGACTGCCCGTTGAGAGTCCAGGCGAAGGTATAGCTGGTGGTCGCGTGGTAGTCGGGCCGTGGATCTCGGTGCGCGTAGGCCACGAAAGGGTGGCTCACCGACGCGATCAGTCGGCCGCCGGGCCGGAGTACCCGCCGCAACTCGGCCAGCGTCGGACCCCAGTCCTCCAGGTAATGCAGGACCAGCGACGCGACCACGTCGTCGAACGTGGCGTCGTCGAACGGCAGAGGGTCGCACAGGTCGACTACGTGCAGGGCTACATCGTCACCGAGCCGCCGCCTCGCCAATGCCAGCATCCCGGCGCTGGCGTCGATGCCGGTGACGACGGCACCGCGGTCGCGTAGTGCAGCGGACAGGGGGCCCGAGCCGCAGCCGGCGTCCAGGATCCGACGGCCGGTCACGTCTCCGGCCAGGGCCAACATCGCGGGCCGCTCGTAGTACGCGTTGACGAGGCTGCTCTCGGTCTCCGCCGAGAACGCTTCGGCGAAGCTGTCATAGTGGTTCGCCTGGTCCCGATCTGCAGACTGCATCGTCGCAGCCTAGTAGTCACATGATCCGCCGGACAGCCCCATGCCCCCACGCCCCCACGCCCCCACGCCCCAACAGCACTCAGCCTTCGCTGCGAGAGATCACACGCGTCCCGGCCGCCGCCCGACCGCCACGCGGGGCGGAGTGTCGTTCACCTGTCCGGGAGCCGACTCCCCTTCCCTGAAGGGGGTGAGCGTGCGGGCGCGCCGCGGTGAGGTGACGGCCCTGGTCGGGGCGAACGGTTCGGGTCCTTGACCAAGGTGTTGGCCGGCCTGCTGCCTCGGACGGGTGCTGTGGTGGGAGTGAGAGTCAGGCGAGCCGGTCGAACTCCGCGAGGCGGAGCGCGCCCAGGTGTTCACCTCGGTCGAAGTGCCGGCGCACGACTTCCCCCGCTGGGAGATGACCGCCGCCGCGAACGTCGCCATCGGTGCCGGCGACCGCCCACGGGTGCCCGGGAGGGCCACGCGGTCGTACTCGTCACCCACCGGCCGGCCGCGACCATGAACGCCGACCGCGTCTACGTCCCGCGGCCTGCCTTCCCTGCCACCGGCCCCGTTGAGGGCGACGAGGCGGTCGCGGCGGCCGGGCAGGGCGGGTGAACGCCGGACCACCCGTCACGCCAGGCTCCGGCCCCCGCTGTCGGACGACCTCGCGGCACGGTCGCGCGCACCTTCAGGCATCCTCGTCGTCCCGGATCTCGTCGTCTCGGACCTCGGGGGATCTGTCCTTGAGGGATCTGTCCTTGAGGGATCTGTCCTTGAGGGGCCCGTCTTTGGGGGATCTGTCCGCGGGAGATGTGTCCTCGGGAGACCGCTTGTCGAGGACTCCGACACACGCCGAGGCGACGCGGGCGACGGCGCGGTCGTCGTCGTGGGCCAGTTGACGCAGAACTTCCCGCGGGGCGGTCCCCGACAGCTCGACCAGGGCCTGGGTCAGGCGGATCCGCGTCGCGGAGTCCGCGGTGGGCGCGGCGAGCGCGTCGGCCAGCGCGCCCAAGATCCGGTTCCCGCGCGCGGGGTCCTGGGACAGCGCTCCCAGGACCTCCGCCGCGTCGACGTCGTTGAAGCCGTCGACCACCATGGCGACGAGCGTCGGCACAGCCTCGGCCACGCCGCGTCCGCCCAGCGCGAGAGCCGCCTGCCGGCGCACGGTCGTGTCCGGGTCCCCGAGCGCGTCCGTCAGGGCCTCGGTCGCACCCGGGGCCTCGGACAACTCGGCGATCGCCAGCACCGCGCGCCGCCGGATGTCGACGTCCTTCGAGCGCGCGCCGGCGGCGAGTGCCGCCACTCCGTCGCCGCCCGACCGGGCGAGCGCCCAGCGCAGGGCGCCCGCGACGATGGGATCGGATTCCGCCAGGACCGCCTCGGCCAGCAGCTCGGCGGGAACCGACACGCCCTCCGGCGGGGCCAGAACGGCCTGCTGTCTGCGTGCGGCGCTGGTTGAGCTGAGCCCTTGCATGAGCTCGACGATGCGCAGGACGTCCTGCCAGCCGCCCGGCGCCGACGCATCGATCGCGCGGAGCCGCTCAAGCAGCTCCCGATCCCGCTCCAGGCGGTCTTCCGTCCACCGAATGAGGTCGCTGACCAGGCCGGACGGCGTGAAGGCCGGATCCTCCAGGGCGCGCCCGATCTGCTTGAGCGAGAGCCCGAGTGACCGCAGGCTCTCCACGTGGAAGATCCTGCGGACGTCCTCGGCGGAGTACTCGCGATAGCCGCCGACGGTGCGGCCGGTCGGGCGCACCAGGCCGAGAGCGTCGTAGTGCCGGAGCATCCGGGGACTCACTCCCGAGTGGCGCGCCACTTTCCCTATCCTTCGCGCCCCCCGGAGCATTCACGCCCCCCGCAGCCTTCCCGACCCCCGCAGCATTCGCGCCCCCCGCAGCCTTCCCGACCCCCGTGGACTCGGGTGTCTCCGTACGTCCTGCGGGCCGCGCGGCGTCAAAGGTCTCGGTGGTCTCGGTGGTCTCGGCGACTTCTGCCTCGGCCGTGTCCGCGGCAGCGGCTCGCTCCGGGCCGAGGGCGACGACTCGCTTCGCCTCCTCGATCGCCGTGTCGAAACAGGCCTCCGGGTTCTGCCGGAGCAACTCGGTGGCATGGGCGTGCGCAGCCACCGCCGGGTCGGGGTTCGCCACGGCCTTCTCCAGGGCGAGCCCGGTCACGTCGCCGAGTTCGACGAGGGCGCGGCTCAGGCTCAGCCGCACATCGCGGCCGCCCCGGCCGAGCCGCATGACAAGGTCGTCCACCAGCACCGCTTTCTCCTCCTCGGGTACGAGGACGACCGCGACGCGCCACGCGGTCCGCGCGACCTCGTCGTCGGCGTCGCGCAGCAGGTCGCGCGTGATCCAGGCCCACGCGCGGCTGTCGCCGATCTTGGAGAGCGTGTGCAACGCCTGACTGCGGGCCTGAGCGCGCTCGGAGTCGAGTTCCGCACGGATCCGGGGCAGGGTGATCTCCGGCGAGAGGCGGGTCAGCGCCCAGGACAGCATGTCTCGCACGAAGAAGTCAGGCTCGACCGCGCATCGCTCGACGAGCGGCTCCAGGAAGCCGGGGTCGGGGTTCGAGCCGACCGCCAGGGCCGCCTGAAGCCGGACCGACGAATACTCGGCGCTCAGGGCGTTGGCCAGGTGGGTGTACTGCGGGGTTCCCTGTGTCGTGTTGATGGGACCACCTCCTGCACCCAGGGCACACGTTATCAACGTGTCAAGGTCAAGCCCGTGCCCGACGAATCAGTGGATCTCCGATCCGGACGCCGCCGCGCCGGAGGCGTCAGGCCGGCATGGTCCGGCCGCACAGGCCGCCGCGGCAGAGCCCTTCGCGGGCGCGCGGAACCCGATTGTCAGACCCCTACGCAATGATCAATGGCATGACGACTGCCGCACCCGCCGTTTCGCTGACCGACCGTGCCGCCTACGACGACGCGGTCGAGCAGGCCCTTGCCGCGAGCGCGGCGTACTACGGGGACGGAAGCACCACGCTCGACGACGCTTCCTACGACGCCCTCGCTCGCGGCATCGCCGCCTACGAACAGGCGTACCCGGATCACGTCCGGGCCGACTCCCCCATCGGCAAGGTCGGCGGCGGGGTGGCGCCGGCGGGCGAGGTCGCGCACACCGTGGCCATGCTCTCCCTCGACAACGTCTTCGACGCCGAGGGCCTGGTGAAGTGGGACGCGTCCCTGGCCCGCCGGATCGACCACCCGGCGGAGGGCGGCTAGGCGGTGGAGCCGAAGCTGGACGGGGCGGCGATGGCGGCGCGCTACCGCGACGGGCGCCTGGTGCAGCTCGTCGGACGCGGCAACGGCACACACGGCGAGGACCTCAGCCACGCGATCGGCTCGATCGTCGGCCTTCCCGTCGAGGTGCCCGGCGGTGCCACCGTGGAGATACGGGGTGAGGTCCTGCTGACCCGGGACCAGTTCGAGACGGCGAACGAGATCCGCGCCGCGCACAACGCGAAGGTCTTCTCCAACCCGCGCAACGGCACGGCCGGAACCCTGCGGGCCAAGGACCGGCCGTACACCATCGAGACCACCTTCTTCGCCTACGGGGCCGTCGATCTGGACGGGGCCGGCTTCCTCACCGGCACCAGCCACGAGGCCGTCATGGGCCAGGTCGCCGCGCTGGGCGTGCAGACCACTTCCGCCACCGACATCGGACTGCGTGTGTACGCCACGCTGGCCGAGGCGCAGGCCCGCGTCGAGGAGATCCAGCAACTGCGCCCCGAGCTGCCGTTCGGGATCGACGGGGTGGTCGTCAAGGCGAACGACCACGCCGAGCAGCAGGCCGCCGGCTCCGGCACGCGCCACCCGCACTGGGCCATCGCCTACAAGCTGCCCCCGGTGGAGGCGCAAACCACGCTCCTCGCCGTCGAGTGGAACGTCGGCCGTACCGGTCACATCGCCCCGCGCGCCGTGCTGGAGCCGGTGGAGGTCGACGGCAGCACCGTCACCTACGCGACGCTGCACAACCCGGCCTTCATCCGCAACAACGGCCTGAAGGTGGGCGACACGGTCCTGCTCTACAAGGCGGGGGACATCATTCCGCGGGTGGAGGCGCCCGTGGTGGCGCTGCGTACGGGCGAGGAGACCGACATCGTCCTGCCCGAGGCATGTCCGGGATGCGGCGGGGACATCGACAAGTCCGGTGAGCGCTGGGAGTGCGCGGGCGGGGCGAGCGGCGGGTGCGGGAAGCTGCCCTCCCTGAAGTACGCCGTGGGCCGCGACCAGCTCGACATCGACGGTCTGGGCGTGACTTACCTGGAGGCTCTCGTCGAGGCCGGTCTGGTCGACGATGTCGCCGATCTGTTCTTCCTCACCCGGCGGCAACTCGCCGAGGCGACCGGCAGCGACAAGCGGGCAGACTCGCTCCTGGTCCAGCTGGCCAAGGCCAGGGAGCAGCCTCTGAACAGGGTGTTCTGCGCACTGAAGGTGGTGCGGACCGGCCGGACGCTCTCGCGGGAGATCGCCCGTCACTTCGGCACGATGGACGCCATCCGGGCTGCCACTCCGGACGAACTGGCGCAGGTCCACAAGCTTCCGGGGGCCAACGCCCCGAAGATCGCGGCCCACATCGCCGCGCTGGGCCCGGTCCTGGACAAGCTGGCCGAGGCCGGGGTGAACCTGGTCGAGCCGACCGCCGACGACACGGACAGGGAGAGACTGCCGCTGGTGGGCGAGGCGGTCGTCGTCACGGGCGGCATGCACGGGCCGCTGGCCGGGCGCAACCGCAACGAGATGAACGAACTCATCGAGCGCGCGGGCGGCACCGCCTCCAGCAGCGTGTCGAAGAAGACGACCATCCTCGTCGCGGGCGAGGGCGCCGGATCCAAGCTCGCCAAGGCCGAACAGCTCGGCACGAGAGTGCTCACCGAGGACGAGTTCGCCGCGCTGGTCGCCGACCACCTCGCCTGACCCGTCCTTCACCGAAGGCGGGGCGGTCGGCCGACCACTCCGCCTTCGCGCGTGCGCGAGGCTTGCGAAGGCCGAAGGCAGACCACCCTGGCCTCACCGCCCGGCCCGCTGCGCGGGATCGGCCTCCCTGATGCAAATGGGCCCTGGCGCCGGGTACTTGAGCCGTATGCTGCTCGGCAGAGCGCAACAAGGGGGGCGCGAGGCACATGGCGCAGTACACCATCACTATCGGTCCGAACGGATCCGGTCCGAACGGATCCGGTCCGGACGCCGAGCCGGACGGCGACCGAGCGTTACGGTCGCTCGCGAGGTGGCTCAGGGACGACGACGCGATCCGCACCGAGGCGATCGTCGAGCTGCAACAGGCACCCCCGCCGCCCGGAGCGATGGGCAGCGCGTTCGACGTCATCCAGCTCAGCGTCGAAGCGGGCTTCCAACTGGCCAATCTGGCTTTGGCGTACGTGACGTGGCGCTCCACCCGGAGCAGACCGCCGACGGTGACCGTCGAGCACGAAGGCATGAGGGTGGAACTGAACACCGCCGACCCCGAAGAGATCGTCCGGCTTCTCGCCCGACTGCGCCGGGAGGGGTGACGGGGCGGTTGGTCGGCCCACTGCCGGACCCTGAACGGTCCAGGGCGGTACTCATCGGAACCGCTCAGTACCGGCACATGCCTGATCTGCCCGCAGTGGCGAACAACCTCTACGCCCTTCAGCGGATCATCACCGATACCGCACTGTTCGGCCTCCCTTCCGATCACTGCGCCGTCATCCTCGACGCCGTCACGCCGGGAGAAGTGCTCGCCCCGGTCCGACAGGCGGCACGGGACGCCGAGGACACCCTGATCGTGTACTTCGCGGGCCACGGGCACCAGGAGGAGGAAGACTTCCACCTCTACCTCGGGCTGCACGAGTCCCATCCCGACTCGCCCGAGAACTCCCTCGCCTACCCGATGCTGCGCTCGGCCGTGGCCCGCACCCGCGCCCGACGCCGGGTCATCATCCTCGACAGCTGCTTCAGCGGACTGGCCATGGGAGCCATGGCGGGTGCGGACGCCGTCGACCCCGCCGCCGTCCTCGCCGGCCAGGCCGCCGTCGCGGGCGCGTATCTGATGTGCTCCGCCTCCCGCACCGCGCTGGCGCTCGCCGAGCCGGGAGAAACCTACACGGCGTTCACCGGCGAGCTCGTCGACGTGCTCAACTGGGGGGTCGACGACGGCCCCGAGTACATCACCCTCGACGACGCCTTTCGTCACGTGCGCAGCCGGCTCGTGGCCAAGTCCCGCCCCCGGCCGAGGAAACAAGCACTCGACGACATCGGCGGACTTGCGCTGGTACGCAACCAGCGTATGGCGCGCCACCGCCGTGCGGAGCCGCGCCGGTACGAGGAGGACCCCCGGCCGCTGCGGCTGAGTGAGCGCTACGAACTGGGCACGGTGCTCGGCCGCGGCGGTACCGCGGAGGTGTACGTGGCCAGAGACATCCGCCTCGGCCGCGCCGTCGCCGTGAAGGCGCTCCGTTCCGACCTCGCCCGCGATCCGTTCTTCCAGAACCGGTTCCGCCGCGAGGCCCAGTCCGCCGCCGCGCTCAACCACCCGGCGATCGTCGCGATCCACGACACCGGGGAGGACCTCGTCGACGGGGTGTCCGTGCCGTACATCGTGATGGAGTACGTCGACGGCCGGACCCTGCGCGACGTGCTGGACGCGGAACACATGCTGCCGCCCGAACGCGCGCTGAAACTCACCCGTGGCATCCTGCGCGCGTTGGAGCACGCCCATGCCTCCGGCATCGTGCACTGTGACATCAAGCCGAGGAACATCCTGGTGACGCGCGACGACCAGATCAAGGTCATGGACTTCGGCATCGCGCGCGGGGTGACGGATCCGGCCTCGGCCTCGGCACAGGGCGCCACGGTCATCGGTACCGCCCAGTATCTCTCACCGGAGCAGGCTCTCGGTGAGCCCGTCGACGCCCGCTCGGACATCTACTCCACCGGCTGTCTGCTCTACGAACTGCTGACTGCCCGGCCCCCGTTCACAGGAGAGTCGCCTGTGGCGGTCGCCTACCGACGTGTCCAGGAGGAGCCCCAGCCGCCCAGCGCTCACGCTCCCGGACTCCCACCCGAGCTGGACTCCGTCGTCATGAGGGCATTGGCCAGGACCGTCGATCATCGCTACCCGTCGGCTGCGGACATGCGCGATGCCGTCCAGCGCACGCTCGAATCGCTTGCCCGGCGCCGGCAAGGGGGCGATGTCGGCGCGACGGTGAGCCAGGAGCGGGAACAGAGCCGTACGCGCAGGACATCCGCCACCAGGACGTCCAGCCCGGGACGACCTCCCAGTGGGACACGGCGTGCGTCCGCCGCAGGCCGGACCGAGCAGGTCGTCGTGGGCGACCTGTTACTCACGGTCAACTGGGAGGACAACAGCGCTGTCGCGCCGTACCGGCCGGGTGAACACTTCACCCCTCCCGCCAAACGCACCGCCGCTGAGCGCGTGGAGACGGAAGCCGGCGCCAGACCACCCGCCCTCGCGGGGCCTCCGCCGCCCACACTGCCGTTGCTGGGGCGCGACATCGAGCGCGAGCGGCTGGTGCGACTGCTCGCCCGGGGCCGCACGGTGTGGATGACCGCCGGAGCGGGATCCGGCCGGACTACGCTCCTGGACCGCGTGGCCGAGGACTGTGCCGGCCTCGCCCCGGACGGCGTGGTCCGCCTCACCGGCTTCCGCCGCACCGCCGACGATCTGCTGTACGACCTCTACCACGCCGTCCACAACGCCCCTCGCTACCAGCCGAGCCGTAGCGACCTGCTCGCCCGGGTAGCGGAGATCGGTGCGGTCGTCGTCCTCGACGACCTCGGATTCGGCGGTGCCGCGCTCGACGAACTGCTGCGCGCGACCCCGGAGTGCGCCTTCCTGATCGCCGCCTCGCCTGAGGTGCAGCAATCGTCCGGCTTCCACCTCGATGAGTCCGTTCTCAGCGGTCTCGACCGGGGCGACAGCCTGCACCTGCTCCAGGTGGTCGTCGGCCGGGCCCTCGCCGCGGAGGAGGTGAGCTGGGCCGAGGACATCCTGTCCGCGTCCCGGGGCCTGCCGCTGCCCCTCGTCCAGGCCGGCGCCCTGCTGCGCCAAGGCGGCCTGGCCGGTGCCGCCTTCGGCACCTCGGAGGAAGCTGTGTCCGAGGCCGGCCGGTCCTGCGGGCCGACGCCGCTGCTCGTCTCCCGTCTGAGCGACGTGGCGCGGGCGACCCTGCGGCTTGCGCTCCTCCTCGACGGAGAGGTGCCGCACCAGGCCCATCTGCCCGCACTGGTCGGTGAAACCCATGCCGACGCCGCGACGGGCGAGCTGGTGGCCTGCGGGCTCATCTCACCGGTCGGCTCCCGCTACCGGCTCGCGGCCGGCGTCCTGGACCAGCTGGAGGACTCCGGGTACGCCGCCGACGCGCAGGCCGACGCTTCGAACATCGTTCAGCACTACGTCTGGTGGGCACGTCATCCGTCGGTGAGCCCGGACCGCGTGTGCCACGAAGCCGACTCCGTTCTCGCCGCACTCGACCTCGCGATGCGGCTGCCCGGGCATCCCGGCGAAGGCGAGAACAACGCTGCCGTCCAACTGGCCCGCGCGACCGCACCGGCGTTCGCCTCGGGGCTGCACTGGAGCGCCTGGCAGCGGGCCCTGCTGGGAGGCGTCCGCGCCAGCGCGACGGCCGGTGCGGATGCCCTACAGGCCTACTTCCGCCACGAGCTGGTCATCCTGGCCTGCTGCTTCGGCCAGCCCGACCTGGCGCGAACCGAGTGGGACGCCGCCACAGCCCTGCGCCGCACGCCCAGCGACGGCGGCGGCGACGTCGCGGACCACCGTGCTTTTGTCCCGACGACACCGATGCCGACGGAATGACGCCGCGCTGACACCGGGTCCCTACCTCCGGCGGTACAGGCGCGCCGGATCCGGCGGCACTCCCGAGCCGGTGCCCACGCTCCACGGCAGGAGCGTTCCAGCGCTCCCCGGCTTTGACCTCGTGCTCCCTGGGCACGGCAGCCCCTCGCACCTGGAGACCGGCTAAAAAGTGGATCTGCGAGCTCACGTTGGCGTTGTCGGAGGCACACGTCTCGGTGAGATGGTCGCCGGTCGTGTCCGCAGGGTTCACACCATCGAGTGAAGGAGGGTCCGCGTCAGGACAGGGCGAGGACGCAGAACTCGTGGCCCTCCGGGTCGGCCAGGCACGTCCAGGGGACGTCGCCCTGGCCGACGTCGAGGTCGGTGGCGCCGAGGGTCCGCAGCCGGGCCACCTCCGCCGCCTTGTCGTCACCGGGGTAGGGCAGCAGGTCAAGGTGGACGCGGTCCGGCACGGTCTTCACGTCGGGGGTGCGGAGGAATTCGAGATACGGGCCGACGCCCTTTGCGGAGCGCAGCGCGGCATGATCGTCGGTCACCTCGTGCAGGGTCCAGTCCACCGCCTCACCCCAGAACCGGGCCATGGCCCGCGGATCCGCGCAGTCGACCACCACCGCGGCGATCGGCCCGGTGTCCCGGTAGACCTCCCGGGGCTCCAGCACGCAGAACTCGTTGCCCTCCGGGTCGGCGAGGACCGTCCACGGCACGTCGCCCTGGCCCACGTGGGCGGGCGTCGCGCCGAGAGCCTTCAGGCGTGCGACCAACTCCGTCTGATGGGCTGCAGAGGTGGTGGCGAGATCGAGGTGCACACGGTTCTTCGTCGCCGACTTGGGTCGCGGGACGGGAACGACGTCGATGCCGACGGCGACCGGGTCCGGCCAGACGAGGCCGCCGACGGGTCCGACGTAGGTGGTCACGCCGGGGCTGTAGGCACTCCAGCCCAGCGCCTGCGCCCAGAACCGGCCGACTGCCGGGCCGTCAACAGCCTTGATGTTCAAGTGAACAGGTCGCAGTGCCATGCCGGCGATCCTATTCGCCCACTACGCGACGGTGGGGCCCGCACGGTGCGGCGGGCCGAGCCCATCGAACGTACCGAGGCAGGTGCCCCGGGGCGCGGTACCGGTCCTGCGACCTGCCCGTGTCCCCGGGGCGCCCCGGCCCTGTCTCGTCGGCCCGTCCGGCCGCCGCTGGGTCAGACGTTGCGGCGGTACTGGCCTCCGACCTCGAAGAAGGCGTCGGTCACCTGCTGCAGCGAGCAGACCCGGGCGGCGTCCATGAGGACCGCGAAGACGTTGCGGCCTTCCATGGCCGCGGTCTTGAGGGCCTCCAGGGCCGCGTGCGCGGGCTCCAGGTGGGAGGACTGGTAGCCGTGCACGCGGTCCAGCTGGGACTGCTTCTCCTCCTCGGTGGCGCGGGCCAGCTCGATGACGCCCGGCTCCGCGGTGTCGGCGTTCGGGTTGCGGAAGGTGTTGACGCCGATCAGCGGCAGGGTGCCGTCGTGCTTGCGCTGCTCGTACAGCATCGACTCGTCCTGGATCCGGCCGCGCTGGTAGCCGGTCTCCATGGCGCCGAGCACGCCGCCGCGCTCGCTGATCCGCTCGAACTCGGTGAGCACGGCCTGCTCGACCAGGTCGGTGAGCTCGTCGATGATGAACGACCCCTGGAGGGGGTTCTCGTTCATCGCCAGGCCCCACTCCCGGTTGATGATCAGCTGGATGGCCAGGGCGCGGCGGACGGACTCCTCCGTGGGGGTCGTGACCGCCTCGTCGTAGGCGTTGGTGTGCAGGCTGTTGCAGTTGTCGTAGATGGCGATCAGGGCCTGCAGCGTGGTGCGGATGTCGTTGAAGTCCATCTCCTGGGCGTGCAGGGAGCGGCCCGAGGTCTGGACGTGGTACTTGAGCTTCTGGGAGCGCTCGTTGGCGCCGTACTTCTCCTTCATGGCGACGGACCAGATGCGCCGGGCGACGCGGCCGAGGACGGAGTACTCGGGGTCCATGCCGTTGGAGAAGAAGAACGAGAGGTTCGGCGCGAAGTCGTCGATGTCCATGCCGCGTGCCAGGTACGCCTCGACGTAGGTGAAGCCGTTGGCGAGGGTGAAGGCGAGCTGGCTGATGGGGTTCGCGCCGGCCTCGGCGATGTGGTAGCCGGAGATGGACACCGAGTAGAAGTTGCGGACCTGGTTCTGGATGAACCACTCCTGGACGTCGGCCATCATGCGCAGCGAGAACTCGGTGGAGAACAGGCAGGTGTTCTGGCCCTGGTCCTCCTTGAGGATGTCGGCCTGCACGGTGCCGCGCACGTTGGCGAGCGCCTTGGCGCGCAGTCCGGCGGCCTCGTCGGCGGACGGCTCGCGGTCGTTGGCGCTGCGGAAGGCGTCGAGCTGCTGGTCGATCGCGGTGTTGAGGAAGAACGCCAGGATGGTCGGGGCGGGTCCGTTGATGGTCATGGAGACCGAGGTGGTCGGCGCGACGAGGTCGAAGCCGTCGAAGAGGGCCTTCATGTCGTCGAGGGTGGCGACCGAGACGCCGGAGGTGCCGACCTTGCCGTAGATGTCGGGGCGCTCGTCGGGGTCGCGGCCGTAGAGGGTGACGGAGTCGAAGGCGGTGGACAGGCGGGTCGCCGGCTGGCCCTCGGACAGCAGCCTGAAGCGGCGGTTGGTGCGGAACGGGTCGCCCTCGCCGGCGAACATGCGCGCCGGGTCCTCGCCGTCGCGCTTGAACGGGAAGACGCCCGCGGTGAAGGGGAAGTGGCCGGGCAGGTTCTCGCTCCGCCAGAACCGCACCAGTTCGCCGTGGTCGGCGTAGCGGGGCAGGGCGACGCGTGGGATCTTGTTGCCGGAGAGGGACTCGCGCACCAGCTTGGTGCGGATCTCCTTGTCCCGGACCTTCACGACCAGCTCGTCCTTGGCGTACTGCGCGACGACGGCGGGCCAGCCCGCGATCTGCTCGGTGACGTCGTGCGGGAGGGCCCGGCGGGCGCCGTCGAGCAGCGCCCGGACGCCGGTGTCGTCGGAGCCGGCCTCGACGAGTTCGTCGCGGACCGCAGCGAGCCGCTGGACGCGGCGGGCGGCCTCGGCGAGGACGAGGGTCTCGGAGTGGTACTTGCGGACGGTCTCGGTGATCTCGGCGAGATAGCGGACCCGGTCGGAGGGCACGACCTGGCGGATCCCGGAGGAGTGCCGGACGTCGACCGCCGGCAGGCTGCCCTCGGACAACGGCAGGCCCTTCCCGCCGAGCAGGGACCTGAGGTGCTGGTAGAGCGCGGTGACACCGTCGTCGTTGAAGGTGGCCGCCGAGGTGCCGTAGACCGGCATCTGCTCGGGGCGCAGGCCGAACGCCTCGCGGTTGCGGATGAGCTGGCGGGCGACGTCGCGCATGGCGTCGAGGGCGCCGCGCCGCTCGAACTTGTTGATCGCCACCACGTCGGCGAAGTCGAGCATGTCGATCTTCTCGAGCTGGGAGGCGGCGCCGAACTCGGGCGTCATCACGTACAGGCTGGTGTCGACGAACGGCACGATGGCCGCGTCGCCCTGGCCGATGCCGGGGGTCTCGACGACGACCAGGTCGAAGCCGGCGGCCTTCACGACGTCGATCACGTCGGAGAGGTGCTCGGGCAGCTCGCGGCTGCCGCGGGTGGCCAGGCTGCGGAAGAACACCTGGCCGCCGTCGAGGGAGTTCATGCGGATGCGGTCGCCGAGCAGCGCGCCGCCGCCGCGGCGGCGCGTCGGGTCGACGGCGATCACGGCGATGCGGAGCTTGTCCTGCTGGTCGACGCGGAGCCGGCGGACGAGTTCGTCGGTGAGCGAGGACTTGCCGGAGCCGCCGGTGCCGGTGATGCCCAGGACGGGGACCTGCCGCGTCGCGGTGGCGGTGCGCAGCTCGTCGAGGAAGGCGGCGGGCAGCTTGCCCAGCTCGGCGCCGGTGACGGCGCGGGCGATGGCGAACCGGTCGCCGGCGAGGACGGCCGCCGCCTCGGCGGGCTTGGTGTCCCACAGGTCGAAGTCGCAGTCGGCGACCACAGAGTTGACCATGCCTGCGAGGCCCATGCGCTGGCCGTCCTCGGGCGAGAAGATCGTCACCCCGCTCGCCCGCAGCCGGGAGATCTCCTCGGGCACGATGACGCCTCCGCCGCCGCCCACGACGCGGACGTGGTCCGCGCCCTGGGCGCGCAGCGACTCCACCAGGTATTCGAAGTACTCCACGTGTCCGCCCTGGTAGGACGAGACCGCGACGCCGTGCGCGTCCTCTTCGAGCGCCGCGTCGACGACCTCCTTCACCGACCGGTTGTGCCCGAGGTGGATCACCTCGACGCCCTGGGACTGGAAGATCCGCCGCATGATGTTGATCGAGGCGTCATGGCCGTCGAACAGGGCTGACGCGGTGACCAGGCGAACGGGATGCACGGGTCGGTGCAGATCACTCATGGGGCCCTCCGGACCGGACGCTGGAACGTAGCGCTCGCAGAGATACTAGGACGTCCTACTAAATCACAGGCAGGCATCCCTGTGTGACCAGGAGCACGGCGATTTCGTAGGTTGCGGGAGGCCGTCGGGCCGTGCGTTTCCGAGCCGCACGACCGGGGTGGGGCCCGGGCCGGACCCCGGTCTGCTGGCGCCCTGGTGCCTTGGCGCCTTGGCCCCCCTGGTGCCCTGGACCCGCGGTCCGCCGACTCCCGGTCCCTGTCCCACGCCTCCCGGTCCCGGTCTCCCGGTCCCACGCCCCCGATCCGCCGGTCTCCCGGTCCCACGGCCTCCGGCCCCCGGCCCCCCGAGCCCCTGGCCCCGCGTACCCGCACCCGGTCCGGCGGGCGGCCGGGCCGTAGGGCGAGTCCGGGCGGAGGGAGGGCCTGCCGTACGGGCCGGTGCGGCGGAACCGGAGCAGGGCGGCGAAGCGGGCGGACGGGTCCTGGAGGCCGATCCCGCCCACCTCCGTCACCCTGCCAAGCCGACAGCGGAGCGTGCTCGGGTGGACGAGGACGCGCGCGGACGCCGGGCACAGGCGGCGGCATGGGGCACGGGCGGCGGCGCCCGGCCGTATCCGAAGTCAGTCCGCCCCTGCCCGGCTTCACGGTCCCGACCCGACGGCCCCACCGGGCGGGGCCGGGACCTCGAAAACCCTTCGCACCTGCTCACTTCGCCGGGTACGGTCTCGTGCGAACTGCCACTGCGGGGAGCCCGGGAGCTCCCCGTCCGGCCATCCGGGCAGTTCCCCACGCCACGCTGAGAGCAGGTTTCGTCAATGGCATGTCGTATCAGTGAACTCGTGCTCGGTTGCCGCGACCCCGAGGTGCTGGCGCGGTTCTGGTGCGAGGTCCTGGACTTCGTGGTGCTCGGGCGCGAAGAGGACGGCAGCATGGAGATCGGGCCGCGCGAAGGGTTCGGCGGCGCGCAGCCGACGCTCTTCCTCAGCCGCAGGGACGAGCCGGAGCCGGGCAAGCCCCGGCTGCACATCGACGTCAACGCCACCGACCGCGACCAGGACGCCGAGCTCGAACGCCTGCTCAAGCTCGGGGCGCGCCCGGCCGACATCGGCCAGACCGGCGAGGAGTCCTGGCACGTTCTCGCCGACCCCGAGGGCAATGAGTTCTGCCTGCTCAAGACCCGCCTCAACCCGCTCTGACGGTTCGCGGTCCCGGTAAGGCCCGAGGGCCTGTCGTCGAAATCCCCCTGGCCGCTCTCGGGACAGACGGGAATTCGGCGACGGCCCACCCGTTCGAAGGCGGCCGCCTCGGTCGTGAGACGGCCCCACACCCCTGCCGACGGCCGGTGTGGTCGAAACGCCGCCAGCCCCAACTCGGCCAGATGGGCGGTGATATGGCCAGGCCCACACCCCAGGTCCGCGACCCGGGTGCCGCCGTCGGCGGTCACGACCTCGGCGAAGGCACTCAACATCGCGGGGTCCAGGGGTCTGTCACGCAGTTCGCCCCGAAACAGCTGCGCGCGTAGGTGGGGGCGACGGCGTCGTAGGCCTCGCGGGTGGCGCTGAGGGCATCGTGCTCGACCATGCTCGCGACAGTAGCTCCAGGCGCTGGGACCAGTCGAGGCAATCGCGGTCTTCACGCCCGCTCGTTCGCCTCGCTTTCGCCGCCTCCGGTCCTGCTCCGGACCTCCCTGCCCCGCCGACCATGACCTGAGCATGCTCACGTACCCTCGCCGACTGTGAATCTTCCTCGGCCGGCCTCTCTCCGCAGGCGGCGGCTCGCCGCCGTCCTCAAGTACGTCCTGCAGCTCACGAAGGAGGGCAGGTACGAGGAGGCCGAGGCGGAGGCCAGAGCGTGTGAGGCCGGAGCCCGGCGCCTGCGGCGACGCGCGAGTCGTCTCGCGGTGACGTGGCACGCGAAGGCGATGGCCACGACCCTGGCCTGTGCCCACGGGCGCGGGACGGAGGTGCTGGCCGAGATGGAAGCCCTCATACAAGAGTTGAGCGGCAGGACCGGTTCCGGGCGGACCCTCCCGCTGCTGGTCCGGTGCAACCGCACGTCGGTCCTCAACTCGCAGGGGCGGCATGCCGAGGTCGAGGTGGAGGCGCGGGACCTGTTGCGCGAAGTGGCCCGGCTCAAGCATCTGACCTCGGTGTGGAAGCTGGAACTGTGCGTGCTGGACAACCTGGTGGATGCGCTGTGCGGGCTGGGCCGCCACGAGGAGGCCGAGGCGATCGCCCGGGGGAACCTGCCCCGCGCCGAAGGCCCCACGGCCGCCGCGCTGCACTGCGGTCTGGTGCGCAGCCTCAACGGGCAGGGCCGCCACGGCGAGGCCCTCACCGAGGCACGCCGGTTCACCCCGGAGTGGGACCGGGCGCTGAGCGGGAACCTGGACCTGGTGACGGCCACTGCCCTGCTCGGGCTGGGGCACCGGAGCGAGGCGGAGGCGGCGGCCCGCCGGGCTCTGGCCGACTGTGAAGGACATCTGCACCCGGCCCACCCTCGCCTGGGCGAGGTGCGCACTCTCCTGGAGCGCATCAGCGCCGACGTTCCCGGTGGCGGCACCCCACAGTGAGGGAAGGCCGATCCACACCGGGCCCTCGCCCGCCGCTCCGCGCTCTACGGCTCTCCCCACTCGGGGACGCATGACATGCTGTGCGCCGGTACGACGGGGTCGCCCGGGAGCGGGTCGATCCCGCGGACCCGTACGGCCACGATGTCGACGGGGACGAGGGATGATCGCGCCGGCAGTCTCACCAGACGCCAGCTGAAGGGCCTGGGGACGTCCTTGGCGGGCAGTTCCAGTGCGTCGAGGCTGACCCAGCGGTCGTAGGCGGTGGGGTACACGCGAATCGACGTCCCGCAGTCGGGACAGACCGGCGGCTCTACCCATGTCACGTCGTCGGCGTCGAATTCCGGTCTCGGGGCGGCTGTGGCCCCGTCGGCTTCCGCCATGTGGTTGGCGTATTCGTTCCAGCAGGCCTCGCAGAGCCTCGTCATGAAGTCGATGCGCCCACGGCCGCGCACGGTGGGACCGGCCACACCGCAGTGATCACATATGCGCTCATCCCACTCGAATAATCCCCCCATGTACTTGAGTGTGAGCGAATCGGACCTGATTCCAGTAGGTTGCGATCTGGCCTAATTGAACGTTTGACGCAAACCGCCCCATGGGGCGCGAGTGACGTACACGTGCGACTGGTCCAGGAGAACGCGGAGGCCCGCCACCTGACGGTGACGGGCCTCGCAACGGCCGAACTGCTCCACCCCGCGTCAGTGATGCCGCTCTGGACGGTCGCTCTCACACGGGGCGGGGCGCATTACCTGGTCAGCCGCGCACGATGTTCTCGGCCTGGGGGCCCTTCTGGCCCTGGGTCACGTCGAAGGTGACCTGCTCGCCCTCGACCAGCTCCCGGTAGCCGTTGCCGCTGATGTTGGAGTAGTGAGCGAAGACGTCCGGGCCGCCGCCGTCCTGGGCGATGAATCCGAAGCCCTTTTCGGCGTTGAACCACTTCACGGTGCCGCTGGCCATGCTGCTTGTCCTTCGATATCGCCGAGAGGTCCCGGCTGTGTCTGTGGGCAGGGCCGTCCGTCGCCGGAAGGCCCCGGCGTCCGTTCTACCCTGTCGGAGCCCAGTTATCCGACTCATTTTCGTACGGGCCTGAAAACGCCACGAAGTCGGGGGGTGGGAAACGGCCGCATCGGAGGCATACGTCGGCTGCGGCCACCTCCGAAAGGTCGATCTGAGCGGGCGGTCGGTCGGGCCCCGGAGGTGGTCGGATGGGCGTGGACGGCGCGCAGGACCTCGGCGGCGCCACGGACCGCCGCGGTGTGCGAGGCGGGGACGACGCCGAGCGCCGCGGTGTGCGGAGCGGGGGCGGCGCGGTGTGCGGCGCGGGGGCGGCGCGGGCAGCCGGGCGGTGAGCCGGCCGCCTGAGCCGAGACGGGCGGGGCCCTGGTACCGGTACTTCGGCCGACGGGCGTCAGTCGGTGGCGGTGCCGCTGGTCACGGCGGTCCACCGGCCGGAGGCCACCGAGTACACCGTCAGGCCCCGGTTGCGGATGTCGCCGTACTCGTCGAAGGCGACGTGACCCGTGACCCCGTCGAAGGCGAGCCGGGACACGGCCTGCGGCATCTTCGCGCGGGCGTCCCGCGGGAGGGTGCCGCCGTTGGCCTCCACGAGGGACTTCACGGCCTCGATGAGGCTCCAGGTCGCGTCGTAGGCGTACGGCCCGTACCAGCCGGCCTCCTGCGGGTACCCCGCCTCGCGGTACCGCGCGAGGAAGTCCGCCCCGCCCGCCTGGTGTTCGGCGGGCACGCCGATGTTGAGGGCGAGGTCGCCGTCCGCCTCCGGGCCAAACGTGAGGAACTCCTGGTCGAAGATGCCGTCGCCGCCCATCAGGGGGATGTCGACCCCGTCCTGCTTGAGCTGCTTGGAGAGCGCCCCGGCGGTGTCGTAGTAGCCGCCGAACCAGACGGCGTCGGCGCCAGAGGCCCGGACCTTCGCGGCGAGGCCGGGGTAGTCGCTCAGCGAGGGATCGACGTGCTCCGCGCCGACCACCGTCCCGCCGAGCTTCTCGAACTCGGCCGTGAAACCGGAGGTGAGGCTGCTGCCATAGGCGCTCTTGTCGTCGATGACGAACAGCTTGCTCTTCCCGGCCTCGGTGTAGAGGTACCGGGCGGCGTACGGCCCCTGGTCCGCGTCCGTGGCCACGGTGCGGAAGTAGGTGTCGTACTGACGGGACTTGGTGCCGGCGGCCCAGTCGGGGCCCAGGGTCAGCACGGGGTCGGTGTTGCCCGGGGAGACGTTGACCAGGTCCGCCTGGGCCAGGGGTGCCACCAGGGTCCGGGCCACACTGGAGTTCAGCGGTCCGACGACGCCGAGCACCTTCGCGTCGGACACGAAGCCGGCGGCGTTCGGCGCGCCCTTGGTGGGGTCGGCCGCGTCGTCCAGGGCCTTGATCTCGAACTTGACGCCGGGGACGTGCCCCTTCTCGTTCGCGGTCCTGACCGCCAGGTCGGCGGAGTTGCGGATGCCGACGCCCATCGAGGACAGACCGCCGCTGAGCGGCGCGTCCACCCCGATCACCACCGTGACGGCGGGGGCCTTGGCGCCGCCGCCGGACGCTCCGCCGCCGTGGGGTGTCTCGTCCTGATGGGAGAGGGTCCAGGTCAGGACGGAACCGGCCGTGAGCGTGGCCAGCGCCGTGCCAAGGATCACGGAACGCCGGGTGAGGGCGCGCGTCCGTACCGACTTCTGCTCGCCCGTCTCCACCTTGGCCGTGGTCCCCAGCGAGACCAGGTCCTCGGTCGGGGGGACGGGTTCGGGCGCGGGTGTGGGGACCGGCGGCGGGCTGGTCGGCCGGTCCGGGACGGGGCGCCGGGGGTCGGCCGGGGCCGCTCCGGAATCGCGCACCGTGGGTGTCTGCGGTGGCGTGGGCACAGGGGGCACAGGCGGTGTTGCCTGCTCCGTCGCGGCGTCCGGAACCGGCGTCGGTGTCGGTGTCGGTGTCGGTGTCGCTACGGGATCGCGCTCGGACTCCGGCCCCGGCTCCGGCTTGTGTGCTGCGTCCGCGTCGTCCCCGGCGGGGAGGGAACGCAGCACCGAAGCCAGCATCCGGGCGGCCTCGGTGGCGCCCACCCGCTGCTCCGGGTCCTTGGTGAGCAGCGCCTCCAGTACGGGCGCGAGGGGTCCGGCGTGGACCGGTGCCCGGTGCGGGCGGGTGAAGACGGCCACGGCCAGGGCGTGGAGCCCTTCCGCCTCGAACGGCGGCTGCCCCTCGACCGCGTGGTACAGGGTGGCGCCGAGTGCCCACAGGTCGTTGGCGGGGGTCGGGCGCTTGCCCTCCAGCTGCTCCGGGGCCATGTACTGCGGCGTGCCGATGACGATCCCGCTGTGGCTCAACTTGGTCGTGGCGTCCGCGAGGTGTGCGATGCCGAAGTCGGTGAGGACGACCCGGTCCTTGGTCAGGAGCACATTGTCCGGCTTGATGTCGCGGTGGACGATCCGCGCCTCGTGCGCCTCCGCGAGCGCGTCGAGCATGGCGGCGCCGATCTCGGCCACCCGCCGTACGGGCAACCGGCCCTGTCGGCCGATGGTGGCGGCCAGGGACTCGCCGCGGATGAACTCCATGACGATCACGGGGGCGCCGTGGTGCTCCACGACGTCATGGATAGTGATGATCCCGGGGTGGCTGAGAGTGACCGCCGCGCGGGCCTCACCGGTGAAGCGCCTGAGCAGCGTGGCGCGGTCGGCCTCCTCCATCCCCGGCGGGAAGAGGATCTCCTTGATGGCGACCTCGCGCCCGAAGAGCTGCTGGTCCACGCCACGCCAGACGCGGCCCATACCGCCCTGGCCGATGCGTTCGACCAGCTGGTACCGGTGGGCGATGAGTTCGGGGTTCTGCTCCGTCACGCGCATACTCTAGGTCTTGCCGAGCTGTTCAGGTGAGGGAACGGTGGCTTGATCACATCCTCGTGAGTGGGGGCGGAGGCGCGGCTCGGAGCAGGCCCGCGCCGACCCGGCTCGCGCTCCAGATCGTCACCGCCCTCGGTGAAGTGGCCCTGCTGTCGCGGTGGACCGCCAACCGCGCGGCGGGCCCCGAGGATCCGGGCGGGCTGGGCGCTGTCCAGAACGACGCACCGGGCGTCGAAGACGACGGACATGCGGGGCGCGCCGGCGAAGAGGACGGCGGTGTCCAACGGACGGAGGCGGTCGGCCGTCTCCTTGACCGCGTCGAGCGAGGCGTCGCCGCCGCTGACGTAGCCGGTGGGCAGGCCCTCACCGGTGAAGGCGAAGCCCGCCGCCTGGCCGAGGACCGGCTCGACCTGCTCGCGGGCGCCGGGTCGGTGGATCGCGGGGACGCCGGTCAGGGTGAGAGTGCGGCTGCCGGGACGCTCCAGCTCGACGGGCTCCCCGTCGGAACAGACCCCTGGTCTACCCCCGGTCTACCTCCGGTCTCTGCCCGCCGCCCTGCGTGGTGCGGTTGAGCGGGGCGTCGGCGAGCAGGGCCCGGCCGCACCCCACGTAGTGCCGGGCCCGGGGCCCGTTCCCGGGCCGGTGTGGCTATGATCGTCCGCAGCAAGGCCGTAGCGCAGAGGTCGTCGCGCCCACGCATCGAGCTGGAGGACGTCGGTTCGAATCCGACCGGTCTTGCGTCTACTTGATGTCGACGCGGACGCCGGGCACCGGCGCAGGACCGGTGGAGTGGTCATGACCCAGCCGACAACGCCCGTACGCTGCCCCGCGATCGAGCATCCGGACCTGCCGCTCGCCGACCCGGCGGCACTCGGCCCCCTGACGGCCCGCCTCGCCGACGCCCGGCCCGTCACCGAGGACGAGGTCTTCCCGCTCGGCACCCTGCGCGCCGACGGCCGCGTGGACCTGTGCAAGCAGGGCCTCGGCCCCGACGGCGCCGCCCGGCTGCTGCCCGCGGCCACCGTCTCCCCGCACGCCGCCCATCTGCTCCTGGGTACCAACTCCCTCGGCGACGACGGAGTCCGGTCGGTGGCCGCCGCGCTGGTGACGGCCCGTGACACCGGAGCCTCCCACGGGATCCACACCCTCTACCTCGGCTGCAACCGCATCGGCCCGGACGGCGTGAGCGCCCTCGCCGGCGCGCTCACCGACGACACCGCGGTGCGTGCCCTGTGGCTCAAGCGCAACCCCGTGGGAGAAGCCGGTGCCCGCACCCTTGCCGGGCTGCTGCGCCGCAACACCGCCCTGCGCACCCTCGACCTCGTCAACTCCGGCCTCGGCGCCACGGGCGTACGCCTCCTGCTCGACGCCCTCCTCGACCGGGACGCCCCCCTGGAGCGACTCTTCCTCGGCGGCAACGGCCTCGGCCCCGCCGACGCGCCGCTGCTCGCCGCCCTCGTCCGGGACGCCGGTGTCCGCGAGCTGTACCTGACGGCCAACCACCTCGGCGACGAGGGCACCGCCGTCCTGGCCGCCGCGACCGACGCGACCCGGCCCGTCCGCCTCGGCCTCGGCGGCAACGGCATCGGCCCCGCCGGAGCGCGCGCCCTCGCCGGAGCGCTCGACGGAATCGAGACCCTCGACCTCGGCCGGGCCATGTCCGAGCGCAGCCTCGGCGCCCCCGGCAACGCCACCGGCGACGAGGGCGCCCACGCCCTGGCCACGGCGCTGCCGGGCAGCCCGCTGCGCCGCCTCGAACTGCGCCACACCGGCATCACCGGCCGCGGCGCCAAGAGCCTGCTCGCCGCCCTGCCCGACGGGCACCGCCTCGAATACGTCGGTCTCGGCCCCGGCCTGCCCCGCCGCGTCAAACGGTCCTTCGCCGAACGGCTGTGCCCCGCCCGGCCCACCCACCTCGACCTGCGCGCGATAGGCAGCCTGTACCGATGAACCCGCAGCCGGTGTCACCCGCGGCCCTCTCGCCCGCCGACGCCTCCGCCTGGGCCCGCGTCCGTCGCTACGCCGTCCCGCGCCGGATGATCGAGGCCGCCACGCAGGCCCGCCTGGCCGGTGACTGGCGCGCCGCCTGCGCCGCGGCCGCGTTGGACGTCCCCTCCGACCTCGACCCGGAACGCGTCGCCGACCAGTACGGCCCCGAGGTGGCCGCCCAGGTGGCCGACGACCTGCTCCATCTGGCCCCGGACCTGCTGCGCTGGCACCTGCCGCGCGTCCTCGGCGGCCACACCACGGTCACCCCCGCCCGGCGGATCGTCCTCGCCTCCTACGGCACCGCGGGCCCGGTGCTCTCGCTGACGACCTCTCCGATGCTGGAAGGGCCCCAGCGGCTGACCTTGCGCTTCGGACCCGCCGTCCCGCCCGCCGAGGACCAGCTCCACGGTCTCCGGTACACCACCGAGGACTGGACGGCCGCCCGCCGCTTCTGGGACGCCCGCAGCACCGGCGAACTCCGGTACAGCGCGGGCCCGGTGGGCTGCGACCGGCTGCCGTTCCTGCGCCCGGACGGCACCCCGCTGACCCCGGAGGAACTGCCGGCCGAGGACCCGGGCACCGCCGACCCGGCCGCGCACGCCGAATGGGTCGCCGTCCTTCAGTCCCGCGGCGCCCACATCGAGGCGTACGCGGCCGCCGGGCTCGACCTCGACCTCACCACCCCGCCCCGGGGCCCGCGCTCCTACCGGGATCTCGACGTGGCCGAGCTCGTCACGCTCGTCGCCCCCGACCTCACCCGCGTATCCCCCGAGATCCGGCTGCTGGAGCGCGCCGGACGCGGTCCGGTCTTCCGCCTCCCCGTCGACTGGCACGGCCATCTGCGGATCGAACCCGGCCCCGCCGAGGGCGCGCGGGCGCGCGTCACCGGACGGGACCGGGGCCAGGAGGACGGCGTCCCCATGCTGCCCTCGTACGCCTGGCAGCCACTGCCCGACATCGGCCTGCTGCGCGCCGGCCGCAGCCGGCCCGAGGACCTCCACCCGCTGGTGAGCGCCGCCCTGTTCCCGCAGGCCGCACCCGCCGTCGGCCCGCCCGGCCCGGCGACGACACCCGCACCGGTCCGGGTCCGCTGCGGACGCGACTGGCACGAGGTCGTCGCCCGTGACGGCGTACTGGACATCCCGCACACCCGGCAGGAGCAGCAGCGCGAGCTCGCCCTGCGGGCCTTCGGCGGGGCCGTGTCCGGCTGCTTCGCCGTCCGGCACACCTGGGCCACCGGAGAGGGACGGCTGCCCCGCGGCCTCGAAGACCAGCGGCGCGAGCTGTTCCAGCACGTCCAGCACGGGGACACCGCCGCCGTGCTGGACCTGCTCGACGCCGGTACGGACCCGTACGTGCGCGACGGCCGGGGGCGCGGCCTGCTGCACCTTCTGCACCTGCTCGACCACCGGGAGCTGCTGCCACGGCTGCTGGCCGCAGGGCTCGACCTGGAGGCGCGGGACAAGACGGACCGCACACCGCTGCAGAACGCCGTTCACTGGGGCGGATCGGTCCTGCTGGTCACCGAGTTGCTCGACGCCGGTGCCCGGATCGACGTCATCGACGAGATGGAGCTCTCCCTGGCCCAGGTCGTCCGCCGCTACGAGCGCACCGACCTGATGTTCCTGCGCCGCCGCGTGCTCAGGGAACATCCCGGCATCGGCTCCGAGTGGTACGACGAGTACATGAGCGAGCGGGACGACGAACCCGGCTGGGACGACGAGGACGAGGACGCATGACCGGTCACGCTGGCGTGCCCGCCGCCCTCGCGGCCGCCGACGCCCTCAACGCCCGGCTGCGCGTCACCCGCAGCGAACCGGCGGGCAACCCTCAACTGGAGGCGCTCGCAATCGCGGTGACGGCCAATCAGCCGGTGCTGCTGTGGGGTGAGCCGGGTATCGGCAAGTCCGCCGGCATGGAACAGCTGGCCGCCGCTCTCGGGGTCCGCCTGGAAACGGTCGTCGCCAGCGTTCACGAACCGTCCGACTTCGCCGGGCTGCCGATCGTCGGCGACGACCCGGCCGTCTCGGGTGTGCCGATGGCCCCGCCGGACTGGGCCGTCCGGCTCGCCCGCACCGGGCACGGGCTGCTGTTCTTCGACGAGTTGTCCTCGGCGCCGCCCGCGGTGCAGGCCGCCCTGCTGCGGGTGGTCCTCGAACGCCGGGTCGGCAGCCTGGTCCTGCCCGAGTCGGTACGGATCGTCGCCGCCGCCAACCCGCCCTCCAGCGCCGCCGACGGCTGGCACCTCACCCCGCCGCTCGCCAACCGCTTCGTCCATCTCGACTGGACGCACGACCCGCGCACCGTGGCCCGCGGCATGGCCGGCACCTGGCCCGAGACCATGCTGCCCACGGTGGACCCCGCGCGAGTGCCCGGCGCGGTGGCCCGAGCGCGCGGTGTGATCTCCGGTTTCCTCACCGCCCGCCCCGGGCTGGTGCACCACATGCCGAAGGAGGCCGAGGGCCGCGGCCGCGCCTGGCCCTCCCCGCGCACCTGGGAGATGGCGCTGCGGCTCCTCGCCGCCGGGTACGCGTCCGGCGCCGGACGCGAGGCGCAGGCCGCCGCCGTGACGGGTGCCGTCGGTGACGCCGCCGGGATCGAGCTGCTGTCGTACCTGGAGAACCTCGACCTGCCCGATCCCGACCGGGTGCTCGCCGACCCGTCCGCCTTCGCGCTGCCCGAACGCGGCGACCGCCAACTGGCGTTCCTCATCGCCGTGGTGGCCGCCGTGCAGAGCGAGCCCACCCGGCCTCGCTGGGAGGCGGGCTGGGAGGTCCTCGCCAAGGCCGTGGACGCCGGGGTGCCCGACGTGGCCGCGCGGGCCGCCCGGGATCTCGCCGTGATGCGCGAGCCGGACTGGCCGATCCCGCCGGGCATCGACGCCTTCCTGGAACTGCTCCAGCTCGCCGGCGCCCTGCCGGGCGCGCGCTGACCGGCCGACCCGTGACCGCCGTCGGGGGTCCGGCCGGGGAACTGGACCGCGCCAAGCTGCTGGCCGCGCGCTACAGGGCGGCCGAGGCGCGCCCGTACCTGGCCTCCGCCCTGTACGCGCTCACCGTCGTGCCCTCGCGGCAGGTGCGCACCATGGCCGTCGACCGGTACTGGCGCTGCTACGTCGCGCCCTCCTTCGTCGAGGCGACCGACGTCGAGGACCTGGCCGGGGTGTGGATCCATGAGGCGGCGCACCTGCTGCGCGACCACCACGGCCGCGCCGACCGGCTGCCGGCGGCCGACCAGCGCGACCGGCTGCGTGTCAACATCGCCCAGGACTGCGAGATCAACGACGACCTGCTCTCCGACGGGCTGCGACTGCCCGAAGGACGCATGGAGCCACGCCTGTTCGGGCTGCCCGAGGGCGGGCTCTTCGAGACCTACCTGCCCGGCGTGCCGGCCACACCCGAGCATTCCGTGGACTGCGGGTCCGGCGCGCACGGTGTCCCCGCACCCTGGGACCTGGGCGAGAGCAGCGGCGAGGGGGTGGCCGGGATCGGCCCGGTGGAGGCCGAGGCGCTGCGCCGGCAGACCGCCCAGGCCGTTCGCGCCCACCAGCGTTCCCGGGGATCGGTACCGGCGGGCTGGCGGCGCTGGGCGGAGGAGGTTCTGGAGCCCACCGTCGACTGGCGCAAGGCGCTGACCGGAGCCGTTCGCGAGGCCGCCGCCTGGGCGGGCGGTGCCGTCGACTACACCTACCGCCGTCCGTCGCGCCGCACGCCCGCCCTCGGCGGCCGGGTGGTGCTGCCCAGTCTGCGCCGGCCGCTGCCGCGCGTGGCGATCGTCGTCGACACCTCCGGCTCGATGGGCGACGACGACCTCGCCGCCGCGCTCGCCGAGGTGTCCGGTGTGCTGCGCGAGGTGGGCATCGGCGGCAACCGGGTCGCCGTCCTCGCCTGTGACGCCGACGTGCAGGCCGTCGCCCGGGTGACGGCCGTGTCCCAGGTGGAACTCGCGGGCGGCGGCGGGACGGACATGACCGTGGGCATCCGTGCGGCGCTCGCCGCGCCCGAGCCCCCGCAGATCGTCGTCGTCCTCACCGACGGGTACACGCCCTGGCCCGCGGAGCCTGTGTCCTGCCGGCTCGTCGTCGCCCTGATCGGCGAGGACGCCCCTGAGCCGCCCGCCTGGGCGGAGACCGTACGGATCACCGCGCCCCGCTGATCGAACGTCCGGTGGACGCCGCTCGGCCTCGGGGCCGAGACACCCGATCGCCCAGGTCATGGTCCTGAATCGCCCGGACGCCCGACGCGGCGGCGGAAGCCGCAGGGACGAAGTCCAGTCGACCCTGGTCGGTGAAAAGGTGCTCCCCGCCGGGGACGCGCTCATCGTGTCGTACGGCGCGATCGGCCGCGACGAGCAGGCGCACGACGCGTGTTGAGCGGCGTCCTGGTGTTGAGCGGCACCCTCGCACTCGGACGACTTCGACGTCGAAACCCGCACCAGGCGTTCGCCCCATCGCGACAGGCACCCCACGCAATGCGTAATAGGCCAAGGATTTCCAGGGGAAGGCGCGCGGAAACCAGGCATAACAGCGGCCTGCGGCAAGATGGTTCAATATTCGATGAACCGGGTGGCCGGATCTGCATCTTGACGGTGGGGCAGTTGGCTGGGGAGTCTACTTTCGCCGCGCACTCGCGGCAGGTTGCATGCAGCACAAGAGGCCACCCCAGGTACCGATCGGGGGGCAGTGGCCTCTACATCTGTCCACACGACAGTAGGGAGTGCAGCGATGTCGAAATACACCCTGGAAAAGAAGCCCGCCTTCTTCCGCGCCACGAACGCGGAGGTCTTCTTCGAGGCGGAGGCCATGGAGACCGAGGCAGTGATCAGCAGCCTCGGCGAGGAGATCGAGGTCGACACGGAGCTCGACGCGATCCTCGGCGAGCGCTGAGCCGACTCCAGGGGGAGCGGTCGCACCGCTCCCCCGTTTCGGAACTCAGCATTCCCCGTTGCGGAACTCAGCATTCCCCGTTCGGAACCCGCCGCTCCCCCGTTCGGACCTGCCGCTCCCTCGTTCGCGAACTCCTCTCGCGCCGCCTTAAGGAAAATTGCCGACGTGCCAAGACTGCGGACACATACCGCATTCGCCGGACTGAGAACTGTCGCACCCGACGCCGTGCCACCCGACACAGCCGCAGCGGTTATCGGCTCCGGATATTCACTCGGAACCGCTCACGAGGGAGCCGAGAACGGCCCCTTCTTTCTCCGGACCCTTTCCAAGGCACACCTGTGGGGAGCCGAGCGCCCCGGTATCGTCGAATTACGCCGGGGACGTGTTCCCCTGGAACGCGCCGTGGACATCGGTGACGTGGTTTTCGACGGCATGACGCTCGACGACGCTCAGGAGGCACTGTCCCAGGTGGTCGCGGCGCTGCCCGCCACAGCCGTTCCGGCGGTCATCGGCGGCGACCACAGCGTCACCCTGCCGGTGGTCCGGGCGCTGTGGAAACGGCGACAGCGTCCCTTCACCGTCGTGCAGTTCGACCACCACCTGGATCTGCAACTCTGGGACGGCGCCCCGACCCGGGACCTGCCACGAGAGCGGATCTTCAACACGAACGTGATGTCGCACGTGTCCGACCTGGTCGGCCCCGAGCGTCTCCTCCAGATCGGCATGGCCCCGTACACGACGGTGGAAGCCGACAGCGCCGACGGTCTGGACGGCCATCTGAAAGGCGTCGGAAGGCAATTGCCCCTGCTGGCACCGGAACTCGACGATCCCGATGCCTTCCGGGCCTTGGTCGGGTCGGGATCGGACGTCTATCTGACGGTGGACATCGACGTCCTGGACCGGTCGGTGATGTCCTCCACCGGGTATCCGGCGGAGGTCGGCCTGGGCACCCGGGACCTGCTCCGCCTCATCGACTGGGTGCTCCGGGACAACCGTCTCGTCGGCTTCGATCTGGTCGAGTTCGCGGCCCCCAAGGACGCCCGCGACGCCACCACGCTCGGGGACGCGGGACGCGCCGTTCTGGTGTTCCTCCATCTTCTCAACCGGGCATGCCGCCAGTCGGCAGGGAGGGCGTGACGATGAGCCGACCGACGTTCCAGGCGAACGCGTTCCAGGACACGCTGCTGGGGCTGGAGTTCACACCGGATCCCGACCGGCCGGCGGACCTCTTCTCGCGGGCATGCGCCGAGGAGTTCGCCCACATGCGGCTCGACCGCTTCGGCTATCTGCTCGCCCAGGTCTTCGAGCCGAACGTCCTGCTGGAAGCGGCCCTTCTCACCGACCTGCCCTACGAGTCCGTCGCCGACCTGAGCCACCGGCCGACGGAATCGATGACGCGGCTGGCCGAACTGGCCGACCAGGCCGCAGATCTGCCGGTCGTCGCAGTGGTCAACGTCGCCTCGGCCCTGATCAGCGTCTCCCGCTTCGACATCGCCGCGCGGCTGCTCGTCGACGCCTACTCGCGGGCCACCACCCCCCGGGAGGCGTTCGAGGCCGCCATGCTCTCCTTCGTCGTCACCAACCGGCGCGACGACGGGACCGACTCCCCCCGTCAGTTCCACAGGATGCGCACGGCCGCCGAGACCCGCGAGGTTCCCGACAACCGCGTGCTCGACGCGTGCTCCCAAGCGGTCGTCTGGTACCTCAAACGCAAGGAACTGCCCGAGAGCGAGTACCGGTGGTTCCTGGACACGGGCACCCGGCTGGCCGAGGCCAGGGACCGGCTGGATCCGGGCGCGGTCTCCTCGTGGTACCGGGCCCTCGCCATGGTCCCGGCCGCCGAGGGCTCGGCGGCCACGACCCGCCGCTACATGGAGTACGCCCGCGAGGCGGCCGAGGACACCATGGCCCGGCGTCCCCGGGCCTACGAGACGCACTTCCTGAAGACGTACCACGAGTCGTCGCTCAAGGAGCACATGTACCTCACCCGTGACCTGGACCGGGCCGAGGAGGCCGGTCGGGCCCTCATCGCGCTCGACCCCTCCTGGGCCCCCAGCTACGGCGAACTGGCCGAGGCCTACGTGGTCTTCGGCCGTACGGAGCAGGCCGCGGAACTGTACGAGCAGGCCGTCGCCGCCGGGCCCCCCTACGTCGGGCACCACATGCTGCGCGCGGCGCGCTGCCACCAGCGGGCGGGGAACACGCACCGCGCGCTCACCCTCCACCGGGACCTGTCACACCTCGCGCCGCACGACGAAGACGTGCTGCGTACCGGTCTGGACCTGGCCCGCGACCTGGCCGACGGCGACTCCCGCGCTCATTTCGAGGCGGCGCTGGAACGGATCAAGACCGGATCCGCGCGGCACCGGGGCATGGACGGGGAGGACCGGTAACCGCCATGGAGCACACCCGGTTCACCGTGCGGAACTTCACCGGTTACTCCGCGGTCGTCCTCGGTCTGGGTGTGGTCTCGGTGGGTTTCGGCGCGGTGGACCTCATCATGATCGCGCCGAAGGGCCTGGAGCAGGCGGCGGCCGTGGGGCAGGCGGAGGTGCTGATCTCCGCCATCTACGCCGTCTTCATCGGTGTGGTGGACGTGTTCAGCGGCCGGCTCGCCATCGCCGAGGGAGAGGAACTGACCTGGCGCCGGCTGCCGGTCCTCGCCACGTCTCTCCTACTGCTACTGGTCCCCTGCCAGTTCATCGGCATCGGGCTCGGCCTGGGCATCGAGCCGCTGCTCAGGGCCACCGGGCAGAAGGCCGAACTGATCCCTCTCGTCGGCGACTACGTCCAGGTCCGGACGTATGCGATCGCCCTCGTGCTGGGCTACATGATTCTCAGCGAGTCGTTGAAGATCTGCGGCCTGAAGAACTTCTCCGCCCTCAACCTGCTCTTCGGGCTCGCCATGAACGTCCTGTTCAACTGGGTGTTCCTGGACACGGGCGCGTCACGTCTGTTCGCCTCGCCGACCGCAGCCGTCGCGACGGCCACCCTCGTCGCCCAGGCGTTGATGACGCTGTCCGGCTCCATCGTCCTGGTCCGGCAGTTGCGGAGACGTCCGGATCGCTTCGAACGCCCCGGACGCAAGGCCGTCCTCACCGAGTTCCGTTCGATGGCACGCACCGCTCCGGGCGTCGGCCTGCGCCACTTCAACGACTACCTGGGCACCACCATCCCGCTGCTGTTCATCGGCACCCTCGGTGTGGCGCAACTGGCCGCCGCGACGGTGGCGACCAAGATCTACACGCTTTTCTGCCGCGTCCCTCAGGCCTGCTTCGCCGGTTCCTTCGTCTTTTACGGCTACGCCCTCGGGCGCCGTCCTTCGGACCTCGCCCGGACCGTCCGCAAGATGCGCCTGTACTCCGCGGTGCCCACCGCGGCCGCGACCGCCGTCACGGTGCTCGCCGCGCCCTGGCTGGTCGTGGTCTTCGCCGGCCCCGGCCTGGACCGGGACCTCGCGCAGAGCCTGCTCTACGCCTATCTGCTGTACGTCCCGGCCTATTTCTTCGAGCAGATCCTCGGCGAGATGCTCACGGCGCGCCAACGCGCCGGCCTGCTGTTCCTCTCCTCGACGGCGGTGACGTACGCGCTGACGATTCCGCTGGCCTGGTGCGCGGTCTTCCTCCTGGACTCGACCTTCCTGGCCATCGCCTGCAAGGGCATCCCGACGGCTGTCCTGGCCCTGGTCTTCTGGCGTGCGCTGCGCCGCGTCGAACGGTCCGGCACGGCCCCGGCCGAGAGCGAGATGAGCCTTGCCTAGCATCCCGGCGTTCCGTCACGACCCGGTCAAGTCGGTGCTGGGCGGCCACGGCGGCGGAGCCTTCCACTGGGACCGCGAGCCCGCTGTCTGCGGGTACCGCAGGCTGACCCACGACAGTGCCCACCTGGACCGGACGGTTCCCGTGCCGGTCAGTTCCAGCCCGGCGGTCGTCTCCGGAGTGGGAGTGGTGGTGGCCAGTGACGACGGCAGGCTGAGGTTCTTCGACCCCTCCCTCGCCAGGGTGTACTGGGAGCGCCGCCTCGACCGCTCGGTGTACGCGTCACTCGTCGTCGACCCCGAGCGCCGGCACGTCGTCGTCGCGACGACCAGCGGGCTCATCGCCTGCTTCGACCTGCGGGGCCGGATGGTGTGGTCGACGCGCGCCGAGTTCCCCGTCTTCGCCACGCCGACCGTACTGCCCGAGTCCGATCTGCTCGTGGTGGCCACCTTCCACAGCCGCTGTCTGGGGCTGGCGCTCGGCACCGGCGAGGTGGTGTTCGACAGGGAGCTGCCCAGGCCCTGGGCGGCGTCCCACGGAGGCGTCGCCGCCTACCGGGACCCGTACGCCAGCCCTGTCGCCGCCGCCCACGACATCGCCGTCATCTGCTGCGCCGAACACGTGGTCGCCCTCGCCCCGGACGGCACCGAGCTGTGGACGCAGGAGATCGGACACGCGATCAAGGCATCGCCCGCGGCGCTGCACGGCGCCGGCCGACTGGCCGTCTGCCCCGTCGACGGCCGCTGCCTACTTCTCGACGCCAAGACCGGCCACCTGGAGCAGGAGGTCTTCCTCGGCGACAAGGTCACCGGCAGTCCGGCCGTCTCCGGTGACGTCCTCGCCGTCGGAACCCGACGGGGCACGGTCACCGCGCTGGCTCCCTCGGGTGAGGTGCTGTGGACCTCACCGCGGGGCGCGCCCCGCTCGTACACCTCGTTCACCGTGCTGCCAGACGGCAACTTCGCGGCCACGGCCGAACGCGGCGACATCGTGTGCCTCGCGCGCGACGACGGGCGGTTCCTCTGGGAGAGCAGCCAGGTCCTCGGCCTGCCCGACCACGAACCGGCCATGGACATCACGCCGGTCGCCTCGGCCGCGGGGAGCATGTACGCCGCGTCCTACAGGGGGGACCTCTACCAGTTCCTGTTCCAGCCCTGCGACGAGGAGTGATCTGATGTCGGTGGACCCCGTTCTGGCGCCGGACCGGCAAAGCCTCTCCGTCATGGAGGAGGCCCTGGAGTCGATGATGAAGCGGCTTCGGGACGTCGTGGCGGAGCCGCGCCTCACCCAGGAGACGCTGATCGAGGTCACCTCGATCTACAACAACGTCGCGTACATCTTCCTCTATCTGGAAGCCAACGACGAGTTCGTCAACTTCGAGCGCCTGCTGCCCTGGCGCGACGGCTTCCACAAGGACCCGGACCTCGACCGGCGGATCCTTGAGATGCTGCTGGACCTGCGCTGCCCCGATCCCGAGGCGGAGGAGTCACGCCAGGCGTACGTCGCGCAGCTGCGCGCCAAGACGGAGACGAAGGACACCGCCGTCGAGGAGGAACTGGAATCCCTGCTGCAGCAGGCCAAGGAAGTCCTAGACCATGTCCAGCGCGACCAGGCCGGGCTGCTGCAACGGCTGGGCACGAACACGGCCTCCGGCAGCCCCTCGGTCGTGTTCTACAAACTCTCCAGCCAGGTGAGCAGCGCCGGCACCCGCCGCAAGCTGGCGCGGGCCTGGCAGTCCGCGCGCGACACGCACCTGCCGCCCATGCTGGACCTGGTCGACCGGATGATCGCGGCGCGGCGACGGGCCCGCGCCGCCGAGGGCCACCGCAGCGTCCTCGCCGAGACGTTCACCAAGTGCGGCGTGCGGGAAGCCGACGTGGCCGTCTTCCTGGAACGCTACGTGGAACGGGCAGTGGTGGCCCAGGGGGCACTGGAGGCGGAGATACGGCAGCTGTGCCCGGACGCGGGGGACGCGCCGCTCGACCACTTCGCGCACTGCGTCCGGACGGCGACGAGCGCGGCCAAGCCGCCGATGTTCGCCCTCGACGACTGTCTGGACTACATCTTCACCGTCGCCCGGCGGGTCTTCGGCCTCACGCTGACCCGGGGCACGCCGAACGCCTCGCAGGTCCTCACCGTCGCGGTCAGCTCCGAGCACGGCGAGGTCGGCCACATCAACTTCGACCTGTGGGACACCGGCAACAAGACGGTCGGCGCCAACCACACCAAGGGCATCCGCAACCGCACCGACTGGAGCGGCGTGGTCCAGCGGCCCGTCGCCTATGTCTCCTGCCGGTTCCGCAGAGGAGCGGACGGCGCGGGCCTGATCACCTTCCAGAACATGCACAGCCTGTTCCACGAGTTCGGGCACGCCGTGAACCACCTGCTGATCCGCAAGCGGATCTCCAACAGGTCAGGTCTTGAGTACCTGCCGCTGGAACGGCTCGAATACCTCAGCATGTGGTTCGAGAAGTGGGCGTACCACCCGGACCTGGCCCAGTACCTCTCCCTCACCCCCGCCGCGGAGGAGGGGCTGGCGCTGTGCCGGCGGATCAAGATGGTCGAGTACCGCCGCACGTATCTGGAGCGGGCGGTCCTGGCCGCGCTGGACTTCGACGTCCACCGGCGGGGCGAAGGTGGCCTGGAGGCGTCGTTCCGGCAGCTCGACGAACGGTTCGGGGTCGGGCGTCACTGCGCGCTCGGGGACTTCCCCGGCTACTTCACCTGGCCGATGTTCGTCGCCAACCCCGGCGCCAACTTCGCCTATCTCTTCGGCGCGGCGGACAGCGCCCAGAAGTTCGGCTCCTTCCACCGCACACCTCTTGCGGAGCTGACGGTGCGGCAGGTACCGCCGGAGATGTTCACACCGTGCTTCGACTTCGACGCACCCACACCCCTGCCGGACAGCGAGGCCCTGTTCGCGTTCTACGACACGGCGCGACTGTACGACGGCACAGCGACCGGTGCGGCTCGACAGGCCCGCGACACGGACGCCGGCGCCGACAACGACGCCGACGCGGCGAACGGGGTCCGCACATGACGACGACTCCCCAGGGCTACATCCGAGCCGTTCTCGGCCCACGCGATCCGGTACTGGACGAGATCCTGCGGCGGTCCCTGCTGGACGACCGGCTCCCCACCATCCAGGTCGACGACAACGCGGGCCGTGTCCTGCAACTGCTGACCCGGCTGCGTCGGCCCCGGCACGTGCTGGAGATCGGGACGCTGTTCGGCTACTCGACCATCCATCTGGCGCGGGGTCTGCCGGAGGGGGGCCGGGTGACCACGCTGGAGATCGACCCGCGGGCCGCGGAGGTCGCCCGGCGCAATCTGCGTGCTGCCGGTGTCGACGACCGGGTGGACGTGGTGGTCGGCGACGCGTTCGCGTACCTGGCCTCGCTCCCGCCGGAGAGTGTCGGTCTGGTGTTCATCGACGCGGACAAGAAGGCGTACCCGGACTATCTCGGACACTGCTATCCCCTGCTCGAGCCCGGCGGTCTGCTGATCGCCGACGACGCCTTCGCGCAGGGCGATTTCACGGCCGAACGGGCGGAGGGGTCCGACGAGGACCGCGAGGCGAGGGCGATCCACCGGTACAACCGCGCCGTCGGCCGCAGCGCACGGCTGTTCTCCGCATTCGTCGGGACCGAGAACGGTCTCCTGGTGAGCGTGAAGGAATAGACAATGGCAAAACGTGCGTTCGTCACCGGGAGCAGCCACGGCCTGGGCGCCCACCTGGCGTCCCGCCTCGCCGGCGACGGCTGGAAGGTCACCGGCCTCGGGCGCCGCCCCGAGGCCGAGACACCGGGCACCGCGGGCGTCGACTACATCCAGGCCGACCTGTCCCGCCCGGAAACGGTCGAACGTCTCCCCGCCCTGCTCGGCGAGACACCCGACCTGATCGTCCACAACGCCGTCAGCTACCCGCCCCGCGGCGCACAGGAGTTGTCGCTCGCGGACCTCGACAGCGTGTTCCGCGTGAACGCCCTCGCGCCCTACCGGCTGACCCTCGATCTGCTGGCCGCCAAGCCCGACACGCGGTTCACCTCGGTGGTCGTCGTGAACTCGGAGTCGATGTACCACGCCGACCGCGACTCCGGCGTGTACGCCGCGAGCAAGGCCGCCCTGCGCGTCCTGACCACGGCGCTCGCCGACGTCTGCCGCTCACGCAACGCCGGTGTGGCGACGCTGCTGCTGGGGCCCCTGGCCGATCCGGACAAGGTGGAGCAGCTGCGCCGCGTCGCCGCCGGCCGAGGGGTCGACGAGGCCGAGATCACCCGGATCTTCCTGCGCAAGTCCAACCCGGACCTGGTCATCGAGGAGCTGATCGACTTCGAGTCCTGCTACCGCAGCGTCCAGTACATCGCCGATCTCGGCAGGGCGGCGAACGGCATGGTGTGCCGGCTCGACGGCGGCTCCGCCGGATCGCTGATCTGAGCCGGGATGGCGAGGAGGACCGCATGGCCGGAGTGACCTACCGTCTGCTGGGCCGGACCGGACTGAAGGTGTCGAACATCGCCCTCGGGGCGGCCACTTTCGGGTCGCAGTGGGGTCCCCGCTGGACCATGCCGGCATCGGACGCCGACGCACTGCTGGGTGTCGCCCTCGACCACGGGATCAACTTCTTCGACACGGCGAACGTGTACAACCGAGGGGAGAGCGAGGCCTGGCTCGGCAAGGCGCTGAACACCCGGTCCGCGCGCGACCGGGTCGTGATCGCCACCAAGTGCGGCTACCGCACGGATCCCCGGGACGTGAACTCCGGCGGATGCAGCCGCAGGAACCTGGTCGCGTCGGTCGAACGATCGCTGCGCCGTCTGGGCACGGACTACATCGACCTCGTCTATCTGCACCTGTGGGACGGGGTGACACCGGTCGAGGAGAGTCTGGCCGCGGCGGCGGACCTGGTCGCCGCCGGAAAGATCCGGTACTTCGGGCTGAGCAACGTACCCGGGTGGTACGCCGGTCAGGCCGAAGTCACCGGCCGTTGGCGGGGCTGGCCGGTGCCCGCGGCGGTCCAGCTCAACTACAACGTGCTGGAGCGTTCGATCGAGCACGAGTTCTTCCCCTTCGCCGAGATGACGGGCGTGGGGCTGGTGGCGTGGGGGCCGCTCGCCAACGGGCTGCTGACCGGCCGGTACCGCATCGACGTCGAGGAGCGGCGGATCGTCGGCGAGGGGCGGGTGACCGAGACCTTCACCACCGGCGACGTCGATCCGTTCCGCCCGGCCGTGCCCCTGGTGATCCGGTGCCTGACCGAGCTCGCGGCGGACATGGGCAGATCACCGGGGCAGCTGGCCCTGGCGTGGATCCTGAGCAGATCCCACATCACGAGTGCCGTCGTGGGCGTGTCGTCCCGCGAGCAACTGCTGGAGAACCTGGCCGCGTTGGAGATCTGCCTGCCACCGGAGGCCGTCGCCCGTATCGATCAGGCGAGTCATCAGCCGATCCCGTATCCGTACACCTTCATGTCCGAGGACATCCAGGCACTGGTCCATGGCACCGAACCCATGAAGCCCGAGCACCGCCCGGTGGCCCAGTAGCGACGGAGGACGTCGGGTCCTGGAAGACCATCTGGACGTCGCGACGGACGCGGACGCCCGTGTCGCCGCGACGACTCCCAGGTCGTGGGTGACGAGTACCAGCCCCAGCCCGTCCTCCGTCCGGAGCTCGGGCAGGAGGTCCAGGAACTGCGCCTGCACCGTGACGTCCAGGGCGGTCGTCGGCTCGTCGGCGACGAACAGCCGCGGCTCGCGGGCCAGGGCCATCACGATGAGCGCCCGCTGCCGCAGTCCGCCGCTGAACTCGTGCGGCCGGGACCGGGCCCGCCGGCGGGCGTCGGGGATGCCCACCCGGTCTGTGAACACTTCATTGCGTCCGCTCCGCCGCACCAGGGCTTTCCCTCCGCCTGCCGCTACGGTGTCCCGTATCTCCCCCACGCCACCGCGAGGACAGCCGTGACCGTTCAGCCCGCCGAGATCGGCGTCAGCAGCCTGCAGCACCGCATCGTCATCGATGTCCGCACGCCCAGGGAGTACGCCTCCGGTCACATCCCCGGCTCGTACAACATTCCCCTCGACCGCCTCGGCACGGCCCTGTCGGCTCTGCGCGAGGCCACGGAGCGGCACGAGTTCGCGCTGGTCTGCGCGACCGGCAGCCGTTCGCTCAGCGCTTCGGCGCAGCTCGCGAAGGCAGGCATCGCGGTGCCTTCGCTGATCGGCGGCACTGCGGTGTGGAGCGGGGAACTGGAGCGCCGCGAGGGGGGGCGGGTCCGTTCGGTGTGGCCGATGGAGCGGCAGGTGCGGCTGGCGGCGGGCTCGCTCGTCCTGCTCGGACTGGCGCTGAACCTCGCGGTGCCCGGCGCCTGGCTGGTGTCCGCCGCGATCGGTGCCGGGCTCGTGTTCTCGGCGGTGACCAACACCTGCGGGATGGCAGCGGTCCTCTCCAGGCTCCCGTACAACCGCCCGCGGGGTGAGGACGGGGAGCTGGAACGGACCCTGCGACAGCTGCGGACGGCGCCGTCCTCGGCATCGGCTTCGGCATCGGCCTCGAGTGAGGCCGGTTGACGGTGTCGGCGTCCATCTCGTCCGCCCGCGCGGCGGCCAGCTCGGCTAGGACTTCCGGCAGTGCCGGATCGTCGATCGCCGTGACGGGGAAGACGGGCGGCTTCGCGCCTCGGCGGGCGGGTCCGGTCGGCGCCGGTTCGCCGGCGAGCATCCATCCCCACGTCGTCAGCGAGATCCGGTAGATCCGTGCGGAGGACTTCGCGATGCCCGCGCCGGTGAGGTAGTGCTCGACCGCCGCGGTGTACGACGCGGGCGGGGCGGACAGAGGTACGACCCGAGCGCTCGGCAACCGAAGCGCGCCCCCGCTCCCGAGCTCGGTCACCGGTTCGATCGTCACGCCGTCCCACCCTTCCGGTACTGCCGCAGTAAATGCGTACACCTCGCCCCGGTGGCCGGGTAGGCCCGCCGCAGGTCGCGATGATCACGGCAGGGGATCCGCCGCAGTAAATCCGGCATTTACTGCGGTAGTTCTTCCGGTCTCCGCTGGGCGGCTGCGGTGAGCTGGGCGGCCAGATTCTTGAGCGCCTGCCGTAGTTCGTCGGGATGGTGGATGGTGAAGGGCCACTCCAGGGAGGCGAGCATGTGGGCAATGCCGTCCAGCCGTTCTGCCCGTGCGTGCATCAGGACGCCGGTGGGCTGGGCGGTGAGGGTCACCGCTGAGCGGGGCAGCCGGCGGGTGATCTCATCGAGGGGGCCATGGACCGTCACCTCGACCTGCCAGCGGTAGGGCCCCTGAGCGAGGGTCGAGGTCAGGTGGGCGACGGGGTCGAAGCCGTCGGGTGCGGTGAAGCTGTCGGCTCGGGAGGTGACGGAGGCGATGCGGTCGATGCGGAAGGTACGCAGGCTGTCGCGGAGGTGGTCGTGGCCGACGACGTACCAGCGGCCGGTGTGGAAGACCACGCCGTATGGGTCAATGTCGCGTTCGGTGTGTTCCTGGCGCCAGGACCGGTGGCTGATACCGACGGTCGTGCGGGCGCGGGAGGCCTGGGCCAGTGCCAGCAGGACGCCGGTTCCGGGTGCCTGCCCGATCACGGCGTTGGCGGTGAAGGACAGGGTTTCCCGCATGGCGGCGAGCGGTTCGCGCAGGGCGTGCGGAAGCACCCGCTCGATCTTGGCCAGAGCACCGGCACTGGCCGGCGCGGCAGTCCCCATGCCCAGACGCTCTGCCGCGAGCAGGCCAAGAACGACGGCGAGAGCCTCGTCGTTGGTGAGGACCAGAGGGGGCATGCGGTAGCCGCGGGCCAGCCGGTAGCCGCCGTAGCGGCCACGTTCGGCCTCTACGGGGATGCCCAAGTCGCGTAGGTGGGCCGTGTAGCGGCGCACGGTGCGGACGTCGGTGTCCAGGCGGTCTGCCAGCTCCGCCCCGCTGAGCCGGGCGTTCGACTGGAGGAGCTCCAGCAGGGTCAGCACACGGGTCAGGGGATGCGACATGGATCACTCGGCATTTCAGGGCGGATTCTGTCCTGTATCAACTTTACGCTCCCCACAGCACCTACTTCTGGGAGACCACATGACCACCTTCGTACTCGTTCCCGGCGCCTGGCTCGGGGCATGGGCCTGGGAAGACACCGCCCGCGCTCTGCAGGAGCGTGGTCACACGGCGCTGCCGCTGACACTGACGGGCCTGGCCGAGCACGCAGACCAGAGCGGACCCGAGACAGATCTGGACACGCACATCGCGGACATCACCGGCTTCGTCGAGCGGAACGATCTGCGCGACGTCACACTGGTCGCCCACAGCTACGCGGCTGCTCCGGTGACCGGGGCAGCCGGACGTCTCAGTGACCGGCTGCATCGCGTGGTCTATGTGGACAGCGCCCCATTTGCCGTGGGCATGAGCATGCTCGACCTCATGCCACCGCAGGCAGCGGACCAGCTGCGCCAGCAGGTCGACGCGTCTGGCGACGGGTGGCGGCTGCCGATGCCGCCGTTTGAGGTCCTGGGCTTGTCCAGCAGCCTCGACGGGCTCGATGAGGGCCAGCTGGACGCTCTGCGCACGGGTGCCACCCCTCAGCCGTTCGGAACCTTCACCCGGCGCCTCGCCGGCCCGGCCGAGCCCGGTCCCGGTGTGGACCGTGTCCTGGTGGCGTGCCATGACTTCACGGGGCTGCTGGATGCCGGGGTGCCGATGCTGGCCTACCTGAACCAGCCGCCGTGGCGGCGCTTCGACCTGCCCACCGGGCATTGGCCGATGCTGTCCGCGCCCGCCGAACTTGCCGACATCCTCGACAAGGCCGTCTCCTGACCGCGCTGGCTGAGAGGCACAGCCCGATGCTTGACCACGAGAGCGTCCGCCGGCTGCGGGCCTGTGCGCAGGCCCTGGCCGATGGAACACGGGAGGACTCTGCCGAGACGGTCGTCCGACGGGTATTCGCTATCCAGGCCCAGGACGCCACGGCCGCCGACCTGGGCATCCGGGTACGCGGCCGGGACATCACCGCCCGGGCCATCCGCATAGCGTATGAGGACGAGCGGAGCATCGTCCGCGGCTGGTACATGCGCGGCACCCTGCACACCATTCCCAGCGACGACGCCCGCTGGGTGTTGCGGTTGCTGTCCCCGCGGATTCTTGCCGCAACCAGCCGCCGCTACCAGCAGCTGGGCCTGGACGATGATCTGCGCCAGCGCGCCGACCATCTCATCCGGCGCGCTCTTGCCGCGCACGGCCCGCTTACCCGGGCCGAGTTGACCGAGCGCCTTACCACCCTCGGTATTCCGCCGGATGGGCAGGCGCCGTTCTACCTGATCCGCCACGCGGCACTCACTGGCGTCCTCTGTCACGGTCCGCAGCGCGCCGGTGAGGCCACGTATGTACTGCTCGACGACTGGCTGCCCTCCACCGGGCGCTTCCGGTGGGAGGGAGACTCTGCCCTCACCGAGGTGGCCCGCCGCTACCTTGCCGCGCACGCCCCCGCCACCTTGGAGGACTTCGCCGCCTGGTCCGGGCTGCCGGTCACCTGGGCCCGCAGGGCCTGGAAACTGCTGGCGGAATCCGGCGTGATCACCGAGTACGGCGGCTTGACCATGCTCGCCGGACGGGTGGAGGAACTCCCGGGCCCGTCTGACACTCCAGACGTTCGCATGCTGCCCGCCTACGACAACTACCTGATCGGCTACCGCACTCGCGAGATGTCCGTCCCCGCTCTCCACCAGGCCCGCGTCTGGCCAGGAGGCGGCCTCATCCGGCCGACCGTCATCGCCGACGGCCTGGCCATCGCCACCTGGAGCCGTGGCTCCGGCGCGCGCTCCATCAAGGTGCGTGCGTTCGGACCTGTCCCCCCTCAGATCCAGCGGGAAGTCGACATGGAGAAAGACGCCGTCGTCCGCTTCCTGCGGCCCACCACATAGCCGACCCGCATCCCGATCCAACAAACAGGGCGGCCGCGTAGGCGAGAACGTTGGGTCTAGCGACCTGACCGAGCCGGCGGCGATCAGACTCTGCTCACGGAGCGGGGTGAAGTCGACGTCAAGCTTCGGGTCGTACGCTTCCGGCTGGATACCGAGTTCGTGCGTGCTGTATTCGCCGAACCGGTTGACGTGCTCGGTCAGGTACGGCGAGATGTGGGCCAGGTCCTCGGGGTCGATCTCCCAGCCTTCTTCCAGCAGCTGGCGGATGATCTCGGCGATGTCCAGGACTCATCCCGTTGCCCCTTTGACGCGTATCTCGGTCACACCCCATGACCCCCGCGAGTTCACGAAAACTGAAGGGGCTTCAGAGGAAACCCACGGGCCTGTTGTCCCAATATTAGGGGTTTCACCCGTGGGTTCGCGGTGAAGTCGCGGGGCCGACCGGCTCGCCGAGGACGGCCAACTCCTCCTCGGTCAGGCACAGGCTTCCGGCGGCGATGTTCTCTGCCAGGTGTACCGGGTTCGCGGTGCCGGGAATGGCCAGCACGTGCGGACCGCGGTGGAGGGTCCAGGCGAGCCGTACCTGAGCCGGCGTCGCATCGTGGGCGCGGGCAACGGACTGGACGCGCGCGTCCTGTTCAGCGGGCGGGAGTCGGCCGGGCGGCACGCATCGCCCACCACTGCGCCCTCACCACGAGACGACGGTCGAGCCGGAAGGACCGGCTCCCGCACCTGGCCGGCGTCGAAGCGGGCGACGACGTGGGCAGGGCCCCCGCGCTGACCGGAGACATCCCAGACGCCGGCTACCCGCGCCGCCACGGGGCACGGTGTGCCTTCGGCGACGGCTGCCAGAGAAGCCGTTCACCTGTCGCGCGGGCGATGACCCGCAGATGGGGGCCGGTATTGCCGACGTACCAGAGGGATCTCTCCGCCGGACGCCAGACATAGGCTGGAACGCCTTCGTCCAGGAGAGTGGGCAGACGCGGCTCGTCGAGTGCCACGGCCGAGAACTCGTACAGCGCCGGCAGACGTGGGGCGATCACGCCGTAGTCGAGCATCCTGGCAATGGCGTGCTCGTCGAGAATGGTGTCCTCGGTGGGCGTGGTGACCGGGTATTCGGACGGGAACGACCGGCCGAGGTCGAGGAACAGCTTCACCGTCCGGGAGCGCGGGTCCACCAGCCGTGGCCCGAACCTGGCCAGTCGACCCAGCGCCAGCCGCGGTTCCACGAGCATGGCGTGGGTGAACAGGACACGCAGCAGGGCGACGTTGATCATGAATCGCTCCACCTGCGACTCGGACACCGCCAAGTCCTCGTGCCGTAGATAGCCGGACACGATGCTGGCGTTGTGGGCGTGGTACCAGGAGGCAGGCGACGGGGACCGGATGCACTGCATCCAGTACTCGACGCTCCTTGAGCGTGGTGCCCCTCTCACGCCGCCGCACAGAAGGCTCGCCTCCACCTTGTCCCGGAGCAGACCTTCGTTCACGGAACGCCACCACGCGCTGCCCGGGCGATCCGAGGACTCCGGTGCGAGCACTCCCCGGGCGGCGGACCAGCGCATGAAGCTCAGCTCAGCGTGACCGTACCGACGCAGGGGCCCGGCGGAACCCTCATAGAACTCCTGCGCCAGCGCCACGCGTCCATGCACGTCATCCCGCACCAGCGCGACACGGGCCTCCGCGCGAGACGCTGCATCAGACACGACTATCCCATCGGACCGCGGGCATGTGAGGACCTCGACACTCTCAGGACCAGCTCCCTCGCGGGCTGCCCGCATCGGGTGCCCGGCACGAAGGTATCGCGATCGCGACCAATCCGAAGAAGTCGACCTGGCTCGCAACACGTCGAGTTCGTCCGCCGTACGTTCGCGGCACTCCTGGAAGCCGCACAACCCGGCCCCTCGCTCTCGTCCGCCGCCAGTACCGGCGGCCACCCCTGAGCCGTAGCCGCTCGGAGTCCAACGAGCCGCATGTGCACATGAGTTGAAGGGCAAGCCCGCGCGGGACACTGAGGCTAGCCTGGGTCTGCCGACGGGGAGAGTTCGTCGGCATATGGTCAAGAAGCACGCTCAGGGCGTGTTTCTTCTGCTTCGCATGGAGGTTGGGTGATTCACGCTCAGCACGGCCGACGCGCATGGGCACGCCGCTTACGCCGGTCCCTCGCCGGCGCCGCGCTCACGCTCGGGCTCGTCGGCACCGGCATGACCGCCGCCCCGGCGTCCGCCAGCGGAGGAGGTGCCGCGGTGGACACGCGCATCCGCGAGTCCACCGCGTCAGACGGCGCCAGGTCGTCCACCACCGCCGTCGATCCCAGGATCGTAGGCGGCTCCGAGACCACGATCGGCAACGCCCCGTACATGGTCCAGCTCTTCTACCTGGACAGCGCCGAGCAGTTGTGGTTCTGCAACGGCGCGCTGATCGCGCCCAACAAGGTACTGACCGCGGCGCAGTGCGTTCACGGCCGTGATCTCACCGACAGGGACCGTGCCGTGGTGCTCGGCGGCACGACGTACCGCGGCGACCTGGACGGCAGCACCCGGATCGGCATCAAGCGCCAATGGGCGCACCCCTCCTACCGGCCGTCGGGCGTCACCCACGACATCGCCGTTCTCACTCTGAACGGAACACTGCCCTACTCCCCCGCCAGGACGGCCTTCGGCAGCGACAGCGCGCTGTACGCGGCCGGCGCCGAGGCCGCGGTCTACGGCTGGGGAGTCACCGGCACGGCCGCGGGCGAGTCGGGCGAGTCGGACGCCCTGAAGACGGCGACCCTTCCGATGCAGGCGGACTCCACCTGCGACTCCGCCCTGCGGGCCGCACTCGGCGGGCAGGACGCCTTCGCGGAGTCGGTGATGACCTGTGCCGGCCGGCCGGCCACCGGCGACGACAGCACCACCACAACGCCCTGCATGAGCGACGCGGGCGCCCCGCTGGTCGTCAAGGGACGCATCGTGGGCGTCTTCTCCTGGGGCGTCGGCAACAGCGAGAAGTGGTGCGGTGTGCAGGGCACCTACCCGGTGTTCACACAGACCGGCGCCTACGCCGGCCTGACGCAGGCACGGACGTTCGACACGGACATCTCCGGAGACGGCAGGGCGGACCTGTTCGCCAGGAAGTCGAGCGGTGGCGCCGCGTACACGTACAAGGGCACGACGCTGACGACCCGAAGCTCGGCGGGAACCGGCTGGGGCGGTTACAACAAGGTCCTGCAGAGCGACCTGAACCGCGACGGGGTACATGACTACGTCGTACGCACCACGGCGGGTGTCGTGTACTGGAGGCACCTCTCCTCGGGCCGGTGGGTGAACACCCGGATCGCCACCGGGTGGCGGAGCGTCCGCCAGATCCTGACTCCCGGTGATGTCAGCGGTGACGCCCGCCCGGATCTGGTGACGGTGGACTCGGCCGGCACACTGTGGCGCTACCCCGGCAACGGCAAGGGCGGGTTCGGCAACCGGGCAAAGATCGGTGCGGGGTGGCAGACGTACGCTCAGGTCGTCGCCCACGGCGACTTCACCGGCGACGGCCGTCCGGACCTGGTGGGCCGCACCGCCGCGGGCGCGCTCCACATCCATCCGAGCAGCACCACGGGCACCTACTCGTTCGGCACGCGCAAACTGGTGAGCGGCACGACGTTCAGGTCGGTCACGGCGCTGGCAGCCGTCGGCGACGTCAACGGCGACGGCAGGGCCGATCTGGTCACCCGGACCGGCTCCGGGACCCTGTGGCTCCACAAGGGCAAGGGGAACGGCACCTTCCTGGCGGCGGTGAAGGGCGCGGCCGGTCTCAACTCCTTCAACCTGTTCGGCTGATCCGGCCGCATCCGGCCGAAGGCCGTGCGGGCGCGCCTGCCGGGACGTTCTCCGCGACGGGCGCGCCTACGGGCCGTTGGAAGGCCGTGACGCGGATCTGAGGAGTCCCGCAGTTCGTCCCTGTCCTGGTGTGCGGACGGCGGTACGGGTGCTTCAGGGCGTACGGGTCCTTCGGGGCTCCTCACGGGTTCCTGGAACGAGGCAGCAGCTCTCCCGCGTAGGGATGTGCGGGTGGGCCCGGGCCGGCCACAGGCCGCCCGGTGACGGAGACCGAGGCAGTGGGGACGGGCGCGGACGCGGCCGGAGCCGGCGAGGCCCAGGAGGGAGCCTGAACGGCGGGCGCGAGGACGACGCCGGGCGCCGGCAGGGCCGCCGGGCCGCGGACGAAGACCGCCTCCTGATGATAGTTGGGCTCCTGATGCACGAGGTTGGTCGCGTTCGAGAAGAAGGCGACCGTTCGCCCGTCTCCACTGAGCGCGGGCCGGCTGCCGGCTGTGTAGTCGGTGCGAGTGGTCCACGGCACGGGGTCGCCGTACCGCAGGCTGACGCTGGCGCGCACTGTGACGCCCCGGGCGAGGTCTCGTACGTAGGCGTCCACGGCGTCGTTCCTGTCCCCGTCGACCAGCGCGGCACGGGAACTGAACGCGACCGTCCCGCCGTCCGCGGCGATGCTGGGTTCGCTGCCGTCGGCCACCGTGCCGTCGGGGGTCAGGCTGACGGTCTCGTCCTGCCCCGTGACGAGATCGCGCCGTCGCACGGGGGTGTGTCCCTCCGGGTCGGGGAGCGCTGTGTAGGCGAGGTACTGTCCGTTCGCGCTGAGCGCGGGCGCGGTGGCGGCCGGAATGGTCGTCGTCGTCCCGGCGGCCAGGTCACGGACGATGACTCCGGTGCCGGACTGGTAGGCCACCTTGCCCGCGTCCCCCGAGATCGTGGGGTGATAGCCCTCTCCCAGGGGCCGCAGAGTCCCTGGGCCGAGGTCGCGGAGGTAGATCGTGACGGTGTGCCGGGAGGGATCCCAAGGGGACGGTCCGTGGACCTCGAACACCAGGTGCCCGCCGTCGGCGCTGAGGGCCGGGTGACGAGCGAAGCCGTTGAGTTCGCCGCCCGCGGGGTCAACGCTGGCGCGCGTGGTGGTTGCCGTCCCTGTGTCATGGACGAAGATGTCCGAGCGTCCGTTCGCGTCCCCGCTCACCAGGTTGGTGGCGCCGGACTCGAAGGCGACGCGGTCGCCCGACGCGTCGATCGAGGCGTGCTCGCTGTGTCCGTCGGCCGTCTGCGCGTTCGCGCCAAGGCTGATCTGGCGGGCTGCGACGTCGTTGAATTCGTCGAAGCGGCCGTCGCCGCGGGCATCCCGGTCGATCAGCCAGACCGTGTAGAGGGTGCCGAGGTAGACGTACGGGTTGCCGTCGGTCACCGCGACGAACCGGCCGGTGGCACTGACGCTGGGGTCGTGGGACGTGTCACGGACGTCCCGGTACGCCTTCACCAGGCTGTTCTCCACCAGACCTACGGTCCGCCCCGGAAGTGCCAGGCGCTGGCAGGCGTCTCCCACGCCGTCGCCGTCGCTGTCCTGCTGGGCGGCGTTGGCGAGGTCGGGGCAGTTGTCGCCTTCGTCGTCGACACCGTCGTCGTCGTCATCGGCGTCGCAGACGTCTCCGGTGTGGTCGCCGTCCCGGTCGTGCTGATTGGTGTTGCGCATCGTCAGGCAGTTGTCGGTGCTGTCGCGGACGCCGTCCCCGTCGGTGTCGACGGCGTCCGGATCGCAGGCGTCCCCGACGCCGTCGCTGTCGGAGTCCCTCTGGCCGGGGTTGGCCGTGGAGGGGCAGTTGTCGAGGAAGTCCCGCACCCCGTCGCGGTCGGTGTCCCAGTCGAGGTCGCAGGCGTCCCCCTGCCCGTCGTGGTCGCTGTCGCGCTGTCCCGGGTTGGGGAACGCGGGGCAGTTGTCGAAGAGGTCGAAGACCCCGTCGTCGTCCGGGTCCTGTGCCTGGCAGGCGTTCCCGATGCCGTTGCCGTCGTCGTCCGCCTGGCCGGGGTTGGCGGCGTCGACGCAGTTGTCGGCGTTGTTGGTGATGCCGTCGCTGTCGCTGTCGGAGCCGGCGGCCGCGCGCACGATGCCCGCGGCCGTGAAATCGGCGGTCTCTTCGGCCGGAGTCGCATCGGAAGGGCGGTGGTCGACCAGATAATCGAGGTTCTTCCAGTCGTTGCTGCTCAGCAGAGTCTGCGCCGGGGTCGTTGCGGGGGTGCAGTCCTCCAGTTCGTTGATGCGGCCCTCGACCGGCTCGGTGTCCTGGACGCCATCGCCGTCCCAGTCGAAGTACGGCGTTGCCGCCGTGGACAAGTCGGTCTCGTGTGGCAAGGCGACGCACCCCGTGCCCTTCCTGACGGTGTACCAGGTGTGTGTCCACCCCTGCCGGCCTCCGGGCGGAGTCGGCCCCACACCGGCCCCCTCGTCGAGCTTCGACTCATCGAGCAGAATGGGCGTGAGGTCAGCCAGACTGAATCGGGAGTAGTCCAAAGGCGCCTCCGCGAAACGGCTGAGGTCCGTGAACCAGTAGTTCATGATGCTGAAGTAGTTGGGCTTGAAGTTCACGTCGTCGCGGCCGCCGTGGTCCAGGCCGAGCGTGTGGCCGAGTTCATGCATGAAGACCCGCTGCTCGATGTTCCGCCGGCAACCGCCACCGCATCCGTAGCCGCCGGCCTTCTCCAGCGCGTCGTCGGACATGGAGCCGACTGCCACCGCAAAGCCGGAACCAGGTGTTCCATCAGCGACGCCGAGCGTCCCGTTCGGCACGTCCGCTTCCTCTGCCAGCGCGCCCGTGAACAGGGCGTAGCGGAAGAACTGCGACTTGGCCCGAAGGACCGCGGCACAGTTCACCGCCCCGCGTTCCTGGTTCGTGCCGAACCAACCGTCGCAGACGTCTTCGGCCTTTCCGAACTGCAGTTCCGGGTACGTTCCGTCGACGGCATCATGAGAGGGGTTGGTGCCGCCGAAACTCAGCAGACCCACGGTAGGCAGTTCCTCGTCGACGCCGTGGGCGGAGCCGGGACTCAGGTGCAGTCCCACCCCTCTGCCCGCCGGAGGAGCGGAGTCGAAGGCGCGCACGACCGGCTGCAGGTCGGTGGGAGTGTGACTCTTCGTCGCGTCGACTTCGACGAACACGTCGGGCCGTTGGGGACTGGCACCGTAGGCCGGGTCGCCGAGGGGATACTCGTAACCGCCGTTGCCGTCGTAGTCGAGGCCGTACGCCGGTCGTGACGGGTCGCCGGCTCTCACGCCGGGTGTCTCCCAGTCCTCGCACAATCCGTCTCCGTCCGCGTCCGGACTGCGGTCCCCGTCGACGTCCGCGCAGAACGCCGAGAACTCGGACGTGTTGCCCTCACGGTCGGTGGCGGTGGCGGTGAAGAACTCGGTGAGTCCGGAGGCCGTCACCGTCAGCCGGAAGGTCCCGCCCTTGTCCGGACGGACAGAGCCGACCCAGCGACGCCCCTCCCCGAAGGACGCCCCCAAGGTGGGTATCCTCCACTTCACCGTGCCGTCGGCCGGGTCACTGACGACCGTCGAGCCGGGGCGCAGGACACTGGTTCCCGTTGTGTCGGCGTGCCCCAGGTTGTAGACGTCGATGGTGATGTCCTCCGGTGCGCGATCGCCGAGATCGTAGGTGCCGATCACCCTGCGGGTTCCATCGGGGCGGTGCACGAGCCGGACCATGGCCGGGAAGTTCAACTGCTGGTTGGCGCCGACGTCGGCGTCGATCTGTGCGGATTCGCCCGCCAGGTCGTTGGCGGTGACACCGAGTTCGGCGAGGTCGATGCCAGGGCCCGCGTTCTGGGCGATGCCGTTTCCGCGAATCGTGTTCCGCGCCGCGGTGCCGAGGACCTGAACACCCGCCATCCAGTTGTTCGCGATGCGGTTGCACCGGGCGACACAGCTGTCGGACGGGGTCTCCTGCACCCCGTACCCGACGGTGTTCGAGGTGGCACCGTCCTCGATCAGCACTCCCCAGTGATTGCCGAGTCTCACTTTTCCGTCCGCGCTGGTACCGATGGCGTTTCCGGACACCCTGCTGCCGATGGTTCCCGGGCCGCTGAGATGGACACCGGCCGCTTTGTTGGAGGCGATCACGTTGTCGATGACCCTGGTGCCCTCGGTGGCGACCGCATCGGTCGCGTCCGACACGACGGCCACTCCCGCTCTGCCGTTGGACAGAGCAGCCGCGCCACTGGCGTCCACCCCGATGTGGTTGCCCCTTATCTCGCTCCGCCGACTGCCCTCGTTGATGTACACGCCCCCGCCGGTGTTGCCCGAGATGACGTTCCGGTGCCGGGGCAGAATGCCGCCGACGATCGTGTCGGACGGTGGACCGAGTCCCGCGGAGGGAGTTCCGTCCCCGATGGCCACGCCATGGCCGGTGACGCCGGTCCGCCCGGCCAACGGCCCGGATCCGCCGACGGCGGCTCCTATGACGTTGCCGGATATCCGGTTTCGGACACTCGCGGATCCGGTGACGGCGATACCTGTTTCGTCATTGCCCGACACGATGTTGCCGATGCCGTTTCCAGCGGCATTCACACCCACCGTGTTGGATGCCGAATTCTGCAGCTGTATGCCGCTGTAGCGGTTGCCGAGGTCGATCTTGCCGGACCGGTCAGTTCCTACGAGGTTCGCGGCGATGGTGTTCTTCGATCCGTTGCGCAGGAGGATGCCGTGACCGCGGAATCGGTTGACGGCGACACCCTTCACCACGCTCCCCGAACCGTTGATCACCAGCCCGTTCGGGTATCCGGAGGCGAGTCGGGAGCCGCTGATCTCGACGCCCGCGGTCAGCGGCGCGGTGCGAAAGCCTGACTGGGTCGTGGCGTCGATCGTCACCGGCCCGGTCACAGGGGGCAGCGGACCGCTCGCCGGCCTGATCGTCACCGGCCCGCTTCCGACGGCGAAAGTGATGCGCTCGGCACCGGCGTGACGGTTGGCTTCCATGAGCGCCGCCCTCAAGGTGCATTCTCTGCGGGCGCTCGTGGTGGAGAGGCATTTCCCGTCGCCCGGCGACCGGTCGGGGGCGTCCCCTGCTGAATCGACCACCAGGCGGATGGGCGCGGCGGCGGCCGGTGAATGGGTGGCGGGAATTCCTACCGCGGCCATGGCCGCGCCGGCCGACACGACCGCGGCGACCGATCGATACCCCATTGCGCCCACCCCCGACGGTGCCGCCCCTCGCCCGTGTCAGGACTCCGGGGCGGCGTGGGGCATCGTATCGATGCCGGGGGCCGCGCCCCAGCGAATTCTCATATCCGATACGAGAGGGCATTTTCGTTTCCTGCGGGACGGGCGAGCCAGGTGTTCTCCGAATGCGCTGGGGTCTCCTCGTGCGGTTCTTCGAAATTACGCCAGGCCGTTGCGCTGGGAAGTGGCTGGTGATGAATCGGTTATGACCGCCACATGCCCGGGGCGCCACGGGCTGGGGCTCGCTCTGGTCTTCAACGCCCTGTCAGCGGCCTCCACCAGCAGCCAGATCGAGGTCACCCGCCAGGGACAGGTGACCGGACATGCGCCGCACGGATGCCCAGAACGCCCGCCGCAGAGCCGCCCGCGCACGCGAACCTGACCGGGCCGGCCTGACCCTCGCCGACCTTCGCGGCGCGACGATGTGGGGAGCGGACCTCACCGACGCCAACCTGGACGGCGCGCACCTGGAGAAGGCGCGGTTCGTCGATCTCGGGGGAGCGCATGTCACCGACTTGACGACCGGCGTGCGCTGACGGGTCCGGCAAGAGGGACCCTGCGCTCTCGTCAGCGACAAGGAAGCCGTACGGCGGCGGCTGCGACACCACGGTCGACGGCAGAGGCTCGCGATCCCCCCGCACCAGCATCCCGCGAGGTCGCACTGGTGAAATCGCTGGTCAGCCGTGGCGCGGCGACACGTGCGCTGAGGCTGCGCCGCACCACGGCAGCTGGCTGGGAGCCCGCCAGTCAGTAGTAGTGCCGACGGCCGGCGACCGCATGACCCATGGCGCCCATGATCCACAGGATCGCGCCGATGACCGCCAGGATGAGGCCGATCGTCCACAGGATCGCCACGCCCGTGACGAATCCGATGACGAGCAGGATAACGCCGATGAGGATCATGACCGCCTGACCTTTCTGCCAGTCGGCCGCTGCCGGACAGTCCTCTCAACAGCGGCCAAAGGTGCACCAGCACCTGTGCGACCGACTTCCCCGATCCGCTGGAATAACGCGCGACGCGCCCGAAATATCGACGGAGCCCTCTGCCCGCCCATTACAGGGCACGCCGAGCGCGCCGCGGCGGTTTCGATCCTGGCACCCGGAGCCCGGGCTCCCGTCAGCGTGGAGCATCGTCTGAAACGTGCGCTGGTGGCGCAGCCGCCCGGCGGTGCTTGATGTTCGCGTCACGGCGGTGCCACCGGGGGCCGGAGTTGACTGACCGCCACGGCCGGCTCGTCCAGGATCTCGGCCGCCTGCTCGACGGCGACCAGACACGTCAGCCCGAACCTGTTGCACGCCTGCCCCAGGCCGGCCACGTGCTACGGCTCCTCGCTCGCCCCGGCCTCACGGTCGGGGACCCGCACGGCGCCCCCGGCTGTCACCGACGGCGGCCGCCACGGGCGCGTTGACGCCGGGCTGCTCTCACACACCTTTCCGCGCCCCGGCGGCATACCGGCGGGCCCGGTCGCTCGCGGAGTCGATCGGGCCTCGCGCCTACGCCGTCCGGCGTATACCTCCTTCCCCGCCCGGGGGCTCATCGCCCGCAGTGTCGCGCCGACCCCGCGTCGATCAGCAGATAAGCGGCGCGCAGTTGTCACACTCGCCGCGCGTCCTCACAGCCATCGTGATCAGGAGAGAGGTACATGAGAAACGCAGCACGCGCAGTCATGGTCGTGGCGCTGGGAGCGCTGGCCGTGCAGTCCGCTCTCGCAGCGCCGGCACACAGCCTCAAGGGCACCGGGACACCGGCTTCGACCGGTGTGCGGAGCCTGGTGCGCACCGTAGCGCTCACACCCGGCCGCACCACCGTCGTCCGCGCCGCCGCGCCGTTCAGGATGCTCGGGGTCACCTGGGACGATCCGGAAGCGCCGCTGACCGGCGCCGCGGAGGTCCGCACCCGGGCCTCCGGCGGCATCGACTGGTCCGAATGGAAGCGGCTGGACAGCGGCGACAGCCACGGGGACGACACCGCCCTCCGGGGCGGCACCGACCCGCTGTGGGTGGGAACCGCCGACGAGGCAGAAGTCCGGATCATCGCGGACGGCGACGAACTGTCCGACCTGCCCGATGGCTTGCGCCTGGACCTCGTCGACCCCGGTCCGGGCAGCGCGGTACGCCCGCTGCCCACCGTGCCCGTCCCTGCCTCGGGTCCCAACGCGCCCGGGGCCACGAGCGCCCCCAGGCCGACGATCGTCTCGCGCGCCGGCTGGGGCGCGGACGAGTCCCTCAGCCCCGCCGCCGCCACCTATGTGGCGAGCGGGAAGATCAAGGCCGTCGTCGTCCACCACACGGCCGACTCCAACAGCTACTCCTGCGCCGAAGCGCCGGCGGTCATCCGCGCGATCCACGCCTACCACGTCAATCAGCTGGGCTGGCGGGACATCGGGTACAACTTCCTCGTCGACAAGTGCGGCACCGTCTACGAGGGCCGCAAAGGCGGTGTGGACCGTGCCGTACAGGGCGCCCACGCCTACGGCTTCAACTCCCAGACCACCGGCATCGCCGTCCTCGGCACCTTCACCACCGCCTCACCGCCCCAGGTGGTACTGAACTCCCTCGCATCGCTCGCGGCCTGGAAGCTCGGCCAGTACGGCGTCGACCCGGCCGGAACCACCACCCTCACCGCGGGCGCCGACGGCACGAACTACTTCCACAACTCATGGCTCCTGGGTGCCCAGTTGACCCTGCCGACCCTCCACGGCCATCGCGACGGCTACAACACCGAGTGTCCCGGCGAAAAGCTTTACGCCGAACTGCCCGCCATCCGGGCCATCGCCACCGGGAAGACTCCCGCCGGGCGCTGACCACACCCCGCCACAGCCCGCCATCCGGTGCACCCGTGCGCCAAATGGCGGGCGCCTTCATGTGCGTTGAGCCTCTGCTCACACCACAGCCCAGCGATCCGCGGCCCGCCACGCCTCGTCAGGCACCCGTGTGGATGTGGGCCGCCCAGAGCGAGGGCCTCGCGGCGGCTTCCGCGCGGAGGGCGCGCACGGCCTCGTGGAGTGCGGCGGCGGCGTGGGCAGGGCCGAGGCGGGCGTACGTGGCGTAGAACCTGTGGGCGGTGCTGGTGGCGATGCGGTCGTCGACGGGCCAGAGCGTGCCCACCACATGGGGGTAGCCCGCCAGTTGGAAGGCGGACGCCAGGTGGATGGACTCGTCGGCGAGGTCGGCGTCGTCGGAGCGGGCCGTCGCGCATGCGGACAGGTAGGCCAGGTGCGCGTGGTCCAGCCGGACCGACGCGAGTGCGGCGACGGTCAACGGGCGGGTGGCGTGGTCGTGCAACAGCAGCCGGCTGTGGGACGGATCCGCGGGATCGCTGACCCCGTGGCAGGCGAAGTGGGCGACGGCGTGCCGGGGCAGCAGTCCGAGGACGTCGGAGGTGGTGGGGTCGGGCGGTGTGAGGGAACCGGGCAGGGACCGGGCGACGAGGGCGGCCTCGGCGCGGACGAAGGTGAGGTGTCCCGGGACATCGGGCGTGGTGGGCATGGCGACGATGAGGGCCGAGCCGGCGCGGCTGGGCAGCGGTCGTCGTCGCGCGTGACGGAGTGCACCGATGGTGGGTGTGTAGGAGGAGACGACCCGGTCGAGGACGGAGTCGCCCGACCCGTCGTGCCGCCCGGATGCGTGCAGCGGGAACATGCCGAGCAGCCCGCCGGGCGCCCACCAGACCCGGGGCCAGGCCTCGGGCGGGGTGCCCGGCGGCACCGGCCGGTCGTGTCCCAGCGCGGCGAGTACGGGGCCGGTCGCGTTGTCCCACAGCCAGGCCAGCGTTTCGGTGATCTCCCGCTGGGCGGCGCGGCGGGTGTCCGGGGCGGGGGCCCTCGCCGTGCGGTGCAGGGCACCGAGGAAGGCGTCGATGCGGGTGAGGACCTCGTCGTGGCCGAGTCCGGGGAGGGGCACATGGGTGACGCCGTCCGCGGTGAGCAGCAGCGCGTCGGAGCCGAACGCACTGACGTTGAGGGCCGCGACGGGGCCGGCCCCGGTCTGTGCGAGCAGGTCGGCCGGGGCGGGCGGCAGGGCGAAGGAGGAATGGCCCGGCAGGGAACGGATCTCGGCGAGCAACGCCTCCCAGACGTCGGCCAGTTCGCGGCGCTCGGCCGGTCCGAGCGGCTGGTCGAGCAGGTCTCGCAGCTCGGTGAAGCGGCGGGCGGTGGCCGGGTGGGTTTCGCCCAGGACGGTGAGGTCGTCCCGGGTCTCCAGGGCGCGGGCGAACAGGACGGCACGCCCCGCTTCGAGGAGTTGCAGGGCGTCCTCGCGGCGCCGGGAGGCGGACCGTTCGGGATCGCGCAGGACCAGCGCGGCGGCGTCGGCGGCGATACCGCCGTGCAGTCCCAGGCCGTACAGCTGGTCGGAGCGCTCCAGTCTGCGTGAGGCAGCCGTGTGCGGCAGCAGTCGTACCGCCGATTCCAGAAAGCCCGCAGCCTCGGACGGGCGGCGACGGCCGAGCAGCGTGCCCGCGACGTTGGCCACCTCCAGCCGTCTCGTAGGTGAGGCCGCGAGATGGTCGGCCGCTTCCCGGAACCGTGCGATCGCCTCCTGGTCGTCGTCGGTGGCGGACGGCCCGCCCAGCTCCGCCCGCATCGTGAGAGCGCCGCCGAGTGCGGCGGCGTAACGGCTGCGCTGCGTGTGGCCGACCGGCGTCGACGCGACCGCCTGGCGGTACGTCGTGACGGCTTCGTCCACGTACGCGGGCCGGCCCGACGCCTGGAAGTGCTGGAGGAGCAGGCCGCCCAGGCTGGCCAGCATCGACGCGCGGTCGGGATGGTCCGCGGCGAGGGCGACGCCCTCGCGCAGCGCGGCCTCCGCGGCGTCCAGGTCGGCAGTGTCGCCGAAGGCCAGGTACCGGACGCCCAGCAGAAGCCCGATGTTCGACAGGCAGCGCACCTGCTGGAGCCGGTCGTCCACGGCGAGTTCCATGCCGCGGCGGAGCCACATGACGGCCTCGTCGGCCGTCGCGGCGTCGCGTGTGCGCTCGAAGAGACCCGCGAGCGCGGAGCCCAGGTTGGCCATGTAGATGGGCCGGTGGCGGTGGTCGGGCGGGGCGATGTCCACGGCTTCGCGGGACAGCCGGACCGACTCGGCGAGGTCGGCCGAGTCGCCCGACCATTCGAACCGGTCGTCCAGGGCGGAGCCGAGGTTGGTCAGGAAGCTCGCGCGGACCGCCGGGGCCAGGTCGTACTCCAGCGCCGTACGGTGGTGACCTATCGCCAGGTCGAGGTCGGCGGTCTCACCCGTGGTGTTGAACCTGTGGTGCATGGCGACGGCGAGGTTGGACTGGAAGCCGGGCCGGTCGTGATGGTCCGCGGGTACGACGGCGAGGATCCGCTCCCAGAGCGTGACGAGTTCGTCGTGGTCGTCGGGGTCGTCGGACTCGGTGAGTTCCAGTGCCCGCGCGGTGACGAAGTCCGAGGCCTCGTCGGTCAGCCGGGGCAGGATCTCCTCGGGGAAGTCGGCGAGTTCGAAGTCGGCGGAGAGCAGGCAGGGCAGGAACATCTCCAGGGCCGCTTCCAGATCACCCTCGTCGTCCGTTCCGCCGTACCGGTACAGATAGAACCAGCCCAGCATGAACACCGACTCCGCGTCCTCGGAGTCTTCCCCGAGCAGCGCGGCCTCGGCGAGCGCGCCGTCCTCCAGTGCCGGGGCGAAGGTCCCCGACTCCTCGATGCGGCGGATCCGCTCGACGACCGCGTCCTGGCGTCGCTGGCGCTCCCGTTCGTCCATGCTCGCGCACGCCCCCCTTCGCACCGACAGTAGCGGCGCGCCCGCGCGGCAACCAGCGGAATCACAGGCTTCGTTGCCGGCCGGGTACGCGGGGCGGGACGTCCACGCCGGACTTCCACGCCGGACCTGACGCCGGACTTCCCCGCGCCGGACTTCTACAGCGGTCTGCTACAGCGGTCTGCCAAGCCCGACTTCAAGGTCCCCGTCTACGCCCCGTCCACCAGGAACCCCTTCGCCTGGAGCGTCGCCGACAGTGCCACGAGGGTGTCCCCCGCGCACTGGCCGTCCTCGGGCAGACCCTGGTCCCGCTGGAAGGCACGGACCGCGGCCTGCGTGTGCGGGCCGTCCATGCCGTCGACGGTGCCGGGCTCGTAGCCGAGAACGGCCAGGGCTTCCTGGATGCCTCTGAGGCTCGCCAGGTTGTACACCTTGGGGCCCGCGTCAGCGCCGGGGGCCGGGGGTGAACCGTCCTGGAAGAAGGTGACGGAGGTGACCGCGTCCGTGCCGGTGATGCCGAGGAAGAACTGGTTGAGATCGACCCCCCGGTACTGGCCGTCGGGGGCCCCGCCGATGATCTCGACCAGGGCCCAGTGGAGATGGGTGGTGGTACCGCCGCTGCGGCACACGGTTCCCAGCGGGTCGCCCCTGCTGACGGTGGCGCCGAGGGTCAGTCCGGCCGGCACCCCGGTGATGTGGGTGTAGTAGCCGCCCATCATGTTGTTGCGGGCCCGCATGAAGAGCTGGGCGCCGTACACCTTGGGTGTGTCCGTGGCCGGATCGTGCGGGTTGTGGCGGGTGATGTGCGCGTCGAAGGCCGCGCGGACGGGTGTCCCCTCGGGGGCGCCGAAGTCCATGCCGAACTGCTCGTACCAGTTGGGCGGCTGATGCCCGCCGACGTTCGGACCGCCGAGGTCGGTGGCACCGAATCCGGGCTGGAACGGGCCGGACATGTCGATGGTGAATGCGGACATGATGCCGTCCTTGTCTGTCTGATCGCCGGTCAGGCTCCGCCTACGCCCCCGGGCTGCCCGACAACCCCCACCCCGACCATTCTCGGCCGCTCGTTCACCGTCTGCAACCGTGCGAGGCACGCCCGCCCACCGCCTGCCGCCCCCGCCCGCCGCCCGATGACAGCGGAATGACGACACGCTGACACCGCTTCCGTACCGTCGAAGTGACCGGACGGCCTCGCCATGGTCGCCCCGCCCCCACCCGCGGTTCGGCAAGCGCGACGACGAGACGAGGAGTCGGCCATGACACGGCGCAACCCCTACCCAGTCCCCCAGGAGCCCGGCGTTATCGTGCCGGTCGAGGTCAGGGGCTGGCATCACGGCTACGAAGCGGGGATCAGCTCTCCGCCGGACGTGCCCCCCACTCCGTCTCGCCGCCACCCCGGCTACATGACGGCCTGGCAGGAGGGCGCGCACGCGGGGAACGCCGACGGACGCGCCGAGGGCTGGCGGTGGGCCTACTTCGACGAGGGCGCACTCCCGCAGCCCGGGGACGCGGGCGTCTACGGACCGCGGGACAGCGGTGAACCGGACGCGGAGCGCGGGGACTTCCCGCAGAGCTGGCCGTGCGTGGGCGAGCGCCCGCTGCGGGTGATGCTGGCGGAGTTCGCGCCGGGCGAGGGGGCCGAGGACGGACTCACCGGCCGTAGCCTGGCGCGGGCCTGCGCGGACAAGGGCGTCGCCCGGCTGTACCTGCCCGTCCTCACCAGTTCCTCCGGGCCCGCGCCGGAGCCCACCGGCGACGCGCTGGGTGACGCGGGCTACCGGCACGGCCCCGTGTGCGAGTCACTGGCCGAGGCCGCTCCCCACGCGCGCCCCGAGGTCCTGACGCGTGTGCCTCACTTCGGTGCCGTCATACGGTACGAGCCCGCGAGAGAGCACCACTTCTTCGACCTTCTCCCCCTGGACGGGAGACTGGCCCGGCGGCACTGACAGCGAGGCGCGCCATGGGCGGCATCTTCGGACTCGATCTGGAACGGCTGGCCGACGACCAACTCCCCGCGAAGGTGGAGATCGACAGCCCGCTGCCTCCGGTACGGCTGCGGGGGCGGCTGGAGCGTCAGCAGTTCCGCTCGTTCTCGGGCGTACTGAGCGCGACCGTGCCGGCCACGACGGTGACCGCCTTCGGCCAACTGGATCTGGCGGCGCCGGGCGGACCGGCGTTCATCGCGCTGCTCGGCGCCACCTTCCCCGAGCCCGGAATCCAGCTCGGCCTGGGTTTCGCGCTCAGCGGCGTCGGCGGGATCGTCGGCGTCAACAAGGCGGTGAACCGGGACGCCCTGATCTCCTCCATCGCCGACGGCACGGCCGGGGAGCTGCTGTTTCCCCCCGACCCGGTGGCGGCGGCGAAGCAGGTCATCCCCCGGCTGCCGGTGCTGTTCCCGACCGCGCCGGGGCGCACGGTCGTGGGGCCGATGTTCCGTATCTCGTGGGGCGGCCGCATGGTCTCCCTGTCCGCGGCACTGGTCGCCGAGGTCCCCGAGCCCGTGCGGCTGACCCTGCTCGGCATTCTGCGGGTCTCCGTGCCGGATCCAGCGGTGCCGCTGATCCACATCAAGGCCACCTTCGCCGGACAGTACGACACCGCCGAGCCCAGCGCGTTCCTGATGGCGAGCCTCTCCGGCTCGCATCTGGCGGGGGTGCCGATGGACGGGGACGTGCTGGTGCTGAGCCGGGGTGGCGCCGACCCCACGTTCGTCCTCAGCGCGGGCGGCTTCCACCCGGCGTTCGCGATCCCGCGTGGAGTGCCCGCCCTGCACCGGCTGTCGATGAACCTCTCCCCGGTGCCCTGGATCCAGCTGCGCTGCCAGGCGTACTTCGCGATCACCACCAACACCCTGCAGTTCGGGGCTCAGCTCTCCCTGGTCGCGGAGATAGCGGGCTGCGGACTGCGGGGCATGTTCGCACTCGACGTCATCGTGCACCGTGAACCGAACCTGTCGTTCAGCGCCCGCATGCGGGGTTCGCTGTCCGTCGAGGTGTTCGGCGAGTCACTGCTGGGCGTCTCCTTCGACCTCACCCTGGAAGGGCCCGCGCCCTGGCACGCGGTCGGGCGCGGGAGCATCGACCTGTTCCTGTTCAGCGCCTCCTTCGACTTCGACGAGCGCTGGGGCAACCCGCCGCCCGCCCTGCCGACACCGCCGGCGGACCTGCGCAGAAGACTCGAAGAGGCCTTCGCCCGGCCGGAAGCCTGGAGCGCGCTGCCGCCCTCCGGCGGCGAGCGGCTCCCGGTGGTGCTCTCCCCGGCCGCCAACCGGCAGATCGGTGAGGGCCGTAGGGTCCATCCGCACGGCGGTGTCGTCGCCCGTCAGCGGGTCCTGCCCTTCGGAGTGGACATCCAGCGCCTCGGTCCGTCGGTCGTCGAGCCGGCCGAGCAGTGGGACGTCGCCTCGGCCACGCTCGGCGGCACGGAGGCCGACGCGGGACCGACCACGGACAGCTTCGCCCCCGGCCAGTTCCGCAGGCTCAGCGACGACGAGCAGCTCGCCGCCGCCGCGTACGACACATACCGGTCGGGCGTCCGCTTCGTGGCGGACACCTCCCCACCGGACGACGGCGCGTTCGTCACCGCGACGCTCGACTGGGAGACGAAGGTCGTGCCGGACCCGAACCCGCTGCGGGCGCTGGACCTGCTGCGCTTCACGCAGATCGGGGCGCTCGTGAACGCCGGGAGGGTGGCCGCCCTGATCTCCCTGCGGGATCCGAGCTGGTGGCAGATCGGCGCACCCCTGCTGGTGGCGGCCGAACCCCCCGTCGTGGCGGCGTCCACCTGGTCGATGTCCCCGGCCGGCCTGCCCGAGACGCCGATGGCCACGAACGCGGAGCGGCGCCTGCTGTACGCCGGCCTGGCCGGGGTGCGGGCGGTCGAGGCGTGGGAGGTGTGACACCGATGCCCGAGGATCTGCAGTTCGCCCCTTACATGCAGAGTTCCGTAGGCGCGGCGGTCAGCAACACCACGCCGTTCGCGCCCGCGCTTCTCAGGCCCGCGCTGACCCTGACCGGGCCGGTGGGGGAGATACCGATCACGCCGCCCGGCGACGCCCTGCGCATGCTCGGTCCGGAGGCCGTGATCGGCATCGACATCAAGCATGTCCTGCGCGTCGATCCGCCGCCCGGCATCCAGGACGCGGAGCCGAACTACATGGCCTGCATCGAGTTCGACGCGCCCGAACTGCCCTGGCTGTTCACTCCAGCCGCCGCGGCCGACGGCCGACTGCGGCCCTGGCTGGTGCTGGCCGTCGTCGAGACCTCCGGGCATCCGCTGCAAGGCGGCGGGGGACTGCCCTTCATCGACGTGGACGCCGCGGCCCTGCCCTCCCTGGACCAGTCATGGCAGTGGGCGCATGTCCAGCGCCCGGCCGGCCGTCCCGGTCCGCTGACCTCGCGGCTGCTGTGTCCGCTGCATCCGAGGCCGGACACCGACTACACGGCCTGCGTCGTACCGGCCTTCCAGGGCGGGGTCACCGCGGGACTCTCCAGCGGCATGGGCGAGATCGACCAGCACGGCGACGCCTGGCGCAACGACCAAGGAGTCGTCCGGCTGCCGGTCTACCACAGTTGGCAGTTCCGCACCGGCGCCCCGGTCGACTTCGAGGAACTGGCAACCGCGATCGTCCCGTTGTCCCCCGCGGAACGCGGTCCGCTGTCGGGACGGACCGTCGACATCACCGAGCCGTGGCTGCACGGCCCCCCGCTCGCCTCCGACGCCCCGCCCGGCACCCGGGAGACCATCACCGTGCAGGGCGTGCTCCAACTGGTCGACAGCCCCGCCGAACAGGCCTTCGCCGCCCTCGCCGACTTCGCCACCCGTGTCGCCGAGCACATCGCCCGAGGCACCGAGGTCGCCGTCGCCCCGCCGCTGTACGGCGGCCACCCCGTCGTACGCGACCGGGTCGAGGCGGGCGAGCAGGGATGGCTCGCCCAGCTCAACCTCGATCCGGAGACCCGGATCGCGGCGTCCCTCGGCGCCGGCTGGGTGCGCGACAACCAGGAGTGGCTGATGGCCAGGGCCTGGGACCAGGCCGGTGCCGTCCGTGAGGCCAATCGTCTGCGCGACCGCACGGCGTTCTGCGCCACGGTCGCCGACTCCGTCTACCGGCGCAGCGTGCAGACCCTCAGCCCGGACGAGACCCTGGGCTTCACCGCGCCGGTGCGCGACCGGGTGCGCACCGAGAGCGAACTGCCGTTGCGGACCGAGGTCGTGGTCAGTCCGGCCCCCGACGAACTGGGCGCCCCGGCGCTGCGGCGGCTGTTGCGGCGTCGCGGCCCGCTCGCCCGTCGCGCCGGGCTCGACGGCGAGTCGTACGCGCGCCGCACCCTCGCCGGCGAACTGCTGCCGCCCGTGCCCGGCGCGCTGGTGTCCCGTCCGGTGGAGGCCGGGCAGTTGGAGGGCGAGGACACCGTCGGCCTCAACGCCGCGGTGGGCAACGCGCTGCGCGCCACCGTCGCCGCGCGGGACGCCCACACGGTCAGGCTGCTGTCGGCCATGGCGCCGTCGGCCATGGCCAACGGCTTCGTCGACCAGGCGAGTGCGATCACCTCGCTCCTGTCCCGCCCGGCGGAGGGCACGGTGCCGGCCGACGCGGCGCCGCCCGAGGAAGCGGGTGCGGAGGCGGGCACGGACGCGGTCCGGATGTTCCGGGCCATGTCCGGGACAGAGCCCTCCGGCCTGGTCGGCGACCTGGCCACCGCGTTCGCCGCGCAGCCCATGGACGGCGTCATGACGCTGACCGAGTCCGGCACCTCTCTCGCGCCGGACGTGTCGATGACCGACGATCCGGGGGCGCACATCCTGGAGTTCGGCGTGCCCGTCGACGCCGTCGCGGTGCGCGAACGGCTCGCCCAGGCCCTGGACCCGGGGCCCCTGCTGACGGCACGGCTGGACAGCACCGTCACCGTCCTGTCGGACGAGTCGCTCGCCCTGCCCGCCTCACCGGGCGATCCCGTCATGACCGCCCCCGAGTTCCCCGCACCCATGGCCCTGGCCCTTGAGGAGACGGCCCCCGACTGGTTCCTGCCGGGCTCCGCCACCATCCCCGACGACCGGGCCGTGCTGCTCCAGGCCAACGCGCCCTTCATCGCCTCCTTCATGGTCGGCGTCAACGACGAGATGAACCGCGAGATGCGCTGGCGCGAGTACCCCACCGACCTGCGCGGCAGCCCCTTCACCCACTTCTGGCCACGTCCCGACGGCGAGCCGGACGTGCCTCCCGTGCACAGCTGGCCATCGGACGCCGACCTGAGTGCCCAGCTGACACTGGGTGCGGGTGAGCTGGACGTGCTGCTCATCCGGGGCAGGCTCGTGCGCCGCTATCCTCAGATGGTCGTCGCCGCCGTGCCCGCGCAGTCCGTCAGCTCGTCCGATCTGGGGCAGAGCACCTGGGAGCACCCGAAGATGCTGCTCACCCTGGACGAGCGCACCTGCGCGTACGCCTTCGTGCTGCCCGGTGACATCCACGACTGGTGGTTCGTGCTCGCCGAGAACAGCTACCGGATGCGCTTCGGTTTCGACAACCCGGTGCCGCCTCCCCCGCCCCCGCAGCCCGCGCCGCCTCCCCCGCCTCTCCGTCACTGGTCGGACCTCACCTGGCAGGTCCCGGCAGGCGGCTTCGCCGACCTCTCGGCCATGCCCGCCGTACCGAGCGAGGAACCCCAGCCGGACCGTTGGAACGCGGCCACCGTGGCGATGGTGACCCTGCAACGGCCCTTCCGGGTCGTCCTGTCGGCCCGCGAACTGATCGGAGATCCGGCGTGACCGTCAACCTGGAGCTGGCGAAGGCCCACCGAGCCGTGAGCGACGCCCGGATCGCACTGGACTGGTCCCGCGCCGGACTCGCCATGTACGACAAGCGCATCGAGTCCGGGGAGGCCAACCTGGAGGCCGAGCATCTCGCCCAGGGGCAGGAGGCGGCCACCAACCAGACCCGCTACCAGGCCGCCCGCGACGCCTATCACGAACTGGCCTCCGGGGAACCCGAGCTGTGGTCGCACGACAGCCGTTCCGACCCGCTGCTGCTCCTGCCGCTGCGCCTGGAGACGGTGTACCGAAACGCCGGGGAGGCCGCGCTGGAGCTGTGGATCCGCGCCTACCCCGACGACATCCACATCGACTCCCACGAACCGGCCCTCACCCCGGCCGAACGGACCGCGGCCGAGGCGTACTGGGCCGAGGTGTGGGCGGCCGGTCCGAACGAGGAACGCCGCAAGGCCGCCTGGGCGCAGCTCGTCACCGCGCTCGGGCCGGGGCGCGCCGCCTGGGCGGTGAAGGCGCTGCGGCCCAGCCGCCAGCTACCGCCGGACACCGAAACCCCGGCCGGCGCACCCGCGCCCTCCCCGGCTCCCTGGGCGGTCGAACCGCAGACCCGTGACGGACGCTGGACCCGGCCGGCGCACACCTACGTGCTGCCCGACCGGTTGGTGTTCTCCGCCTTCGAGACCGTCGGCGACGGGCAGCTGGGGCTGGTCTGGCGGGAGGAGGGGGCGCAGATCCCGGAGGTGCTGGACGTGGGCCTCGGCCCGGACACACCGGTGCCGCCCGCCTGGCTCGGCGACTTCGAGGAGGCCGTCCGGGTGGGCATGGGCGTGAAGGTCCTCATCGAGGGCGAGATGCGGCCCGACTTCAGCCTGGTCACGGTGGCCGGTGTGCGGGGCGGGACCTCCGAGCACACCGCGGAGCTGATAGGCACCCTGCTGGACGCCCACCGATGCACCGACGGTCTGGGGGTGCTGCCCACCGGTACCCCCACCAACAACACCGAGTCCACCAGATCCGCCTGGCGCACCCGGATGCCGCCGCCGAGCCCGGAGACGGCCGACGCGCAGCGGGCGGTCCTCGACGGCCTCGCGCCCGGCAGTCCCCAGGCGGCGGCTCGCGCCGCGCGGGCGCTCGGCCCGGCCGCCGGGCGCGTACTCGCCGAGACGGCCGACGGGCTCGACGCCGACGACCACGAACTGCTGCTGCAACTGCACGCCGGGTTCGGCGCCATGGCCGCGGCGTCCACCAACTGGAAGAACTACGACTCCGGTTCCGGCTCCGACACCGAAACCGGCTCCGACACCGGTTCCGAAACCGGCTCCGAAACCGACACCGTCTCCGGCTCCGGCTCGGGCTCGGGCTCCGACTTCGACACTCAGGTGGACCTGACCTTCCTCGTCAAGCACTTCGTCGACCACGTGCGCGCACGGGGGCACCTGCCCACGCTCCGCGTCGGCCGGCAGCCGTACGGCATCCTGCCGGCCACCTCGCTCGACCTGTGGCGTGGGACCGAGGTCGATCTGCGCATCCTCGAACAGATCCAGGGCTTCCGTACCTTCGCCGAGTCCCAGGCCTGGCGTTCACCGACCGTGGGCACGGGCGACGCCGACGAGGTCTTCAACAAGCTGCTGCACCGCCTGCCGGCCTCCCGGCGGGTGCGATTCGTCCAGCAGGAGCCCGTCAGCGCGCCGTTCCAGCCCGCGCCCGACACGCCCGTCGGCAACATCCCGTACAAGAGCGGCTTCGCCTGGCAGATGCCGCCCGACCTGGCCGCCCTGCCGCTGCCGCTGGAGTTCACCCTCACCACTGAGCCCGCGCCGGAGGTCGGGGAACTGGTCCGGGCCCACCCGGTGCGCGCGCTCTTCAGCACCCTCCAGGAGCTCGCCCGGGCGATTTCCCAGGGGCAACCGGCCCCCGACGCCGCCGAGCGGCTGCAGGCTCTGAGACCTGCCTTCGACGGAACCCGCGATGGCAGGCTCGGGCTCTGGTACCACCTGGCGATCACGTCCCTGAACCTGTACTTCTTCCGGCTCAGCCCGCGCATGCAGCCCGGGGCCGCGGTGGACACCGTGGTCGGCCTGACGGACGGCCAGGTCACGGTCCCGCCTGGTACGGTCCCCACGTTCTTCGACTGGGCGGCCCTGGCCATCGAGCAGTTCGCCGTGGCCGAGGAGATGGCCGACGGGGACCTGCCCCGGCTGGAGCAGCTGCTCTACGAGGTGCTGGACACACAGTCGCACCGCCTGGACGCCTGGATGACGTCCGTCGCCTCCGCCCGGATGAACCGGCTGCGCCACGACCGCCCCGACGGCACCCACCTCGGCGCGTACGGCTGGGTCACCGATCTGCAGCCCCGCGGCTGGACACCGGAGTCCGTCCCGACCGACCCGGAGGACGACCAGGCCCTGCCGAGCGAGGACAGCGCGGAGCCGGTGGACGACCAGGCCCTGCCGAGCGAGGACAGCGCGGAGCCGGTGGACGGAACTGAGGTTCCGCCCGCCGACGAGGGACCGCAGGAGAACCACGACGGCTATCTCGTGGCCCCTTCCCTGCACCAGGCCACCACCGCGGCCGTGCTGCGCTCCGGCTGGCTCGCCCACGCCGACGCGGAGGCGTTCCGGGTTGACCTCAAGGCGAGCCGGGTGCGCAGGGCCCTCGAAGTGGTGGACGGCATCCGCTCCGGCCAGAGCCTGGGCGCGCTGCTGGGCTACCGCCTGGAACGCGCCTTCCACGACGCCCAGTTGGACGGGCTGATCGCCCCGTTCCGCGCGGCGTACCCCACCGCGCACGTCGCCGAGCCCGACGCGCCGGACAGCGAGCAGGCGCGCAAGGCGACGGCCGAGCGCGATGTCGTGGACGGCCGGGCGCTGGTCGAGGACTTCATCGCACACGGCCGTACGCTCCAGGATCTCGACTCCCTCACCGAACAGCTCACCGGGGACCTTCTGCCGCTGCGGGACCAGGCCGAACCGCTCGTGGCCGACCTGGAGGCCACCGTGGACGCGGTCGGCGACCTGCTGCTCGCCGAGAGCGTCCACCACATGGTCGCGGGCAACCCGTTGCGGGCCGGCGCGGCCGCCGACGGTATCGCGCGCGGCGAGAACCTCCCCCAGGACTTCGACGTCCTGCGCACCCCGCGCGCGGCCGTCGCGCTCACGCACCGCCTCGGTCTGCTGGCCCCGGCATCCGGCACCAACGGCTGGACGGCGGGCAGGCCGCTCGCCGCGCTCGAACCGGCCCTGGAGCGCTGGTGCCAGAACCGTCTCGGCGACGCCTCCTCCTGGAGCTTCGCCTTCGGCGACCCGGCCGCGCCCACCCAGGTCACCCTCGCCGATCTCGGGGTCTGCGCGCTGGACGTGGCCCTGGGAGCGGGGATGTTCGAGGACGGCACGAGCCGGCAGCCCGGTTCCCTGGCCGGGCCCGACAGCGTACTGGCGCACCGCCTCCTCGATCACGTCGGAGCCGCCGGCCAGGTCACCGAGGCCGGGGCGGCCCGGTTCGCCGAACTCCAGCTCCTGTGCCGGTCGCTGGCCCAGGTGTTCGCCGCGGCCCGGCCGCTGCTGGTCACCGACCTCGACACCGCCGCGGGCGACGACTGGTCGTCCGCCGACCTGCCGGAGCTGGCGGCCCGGATCTCCGTCTGGCACGGGGCGACCGGCTTCGCGATCGCCGAACTGCGCGAGTCGGTCAAGGTGTTGCCAGGCGGCGCGGACCACGTGATCAGGGTCATGCGAACCCTGGCCGATCTCGGGGTGCCCGGCGCATGGCCGTCACCGGCCCCCGCGGCGGTCGATCCGACGGAGGCCCTGCGCGGACAGGCCGTCGCGGTGGTGAACCGTTTTGACACCGAGCCGCTTGCTCCGCTTCCGGGACCTCCGCCGCAGAGTCCGTCGGCGGTGCTGGAGTGGGTGACGCGGCTGCGCGCGACGGTGTCCTCGGTGCTGGGCCGGACCCTGCCCGTCGTACCCGTGCTGCGTCTGGACGGCAGTGCCGCGGCCACCGCGCTGACCGGTCCGGCCGCGCAAGGAGCCACCGAGGACACGGTCGCCGAGTGGCTGCTGCACATGGAACGCGTCAGGCCCCAGACGCGAGCCTTCGGCGACGCCCTGATGGCCGCCGAGACACTGGCCGGCACGGCACCCTGCTCCACCGTCGTGGCCCAACTCCCCGTCGGACAGCCCTGGATCGCCCAGGGCCCGGCCCCCGTGCCGTCGCGCAGACATCCCGCCCCGCACCACTGCGCGGTGCTGCGCGTCGACGGCCCGCCCGCCCCCGGGAACACCGCGGGGCTGATCGTGGACGCCTGGACCGAGACCGTGCCCGAGCCCGCCACGGGTGACCGCGCGCCCGAGGAACTGGGCGGGCTCGCCTTCCACTACAACCAGCCCGACGCCCGCGCCCCGCAGGCCCTGCTGCTCGCGCTGCCGCCCGACCATACGCGCGGCTGGTGCATGGAGGACGTCCACGCCGTCATCGAGGAGACCTTCGCTCTCGCCCGGCTGCGCGGCATGGACCTCAGCGACCTCACCGAGCTGCGCGGCCTGCTGCCGGTGCAGTGGACGAAGCCCGCACAGGGATGGGGTGGGCCGCTATGACCATGATCCGCTACGAGCCCGTACAGGACACCGGCATCGAGGAGGCGCTCGCCGCCCGGACGGCCGACGCCGCGTGGTTCCTCGCCCGGCAGTACGGGTTCGGGGAGTTCCGCGGCGACGACGCCGCCTCCCCGGTCAACGTCTCGCTCGCCCAGGAGACCCACCGGCTGGACGGCTGGCGCACCGGCCCCGACGCGGAGTGGCAGCCGTACGATCCGGACACCATGGTGCTGGAGGCCCTCGTCGAGCAGGAGCCCGAGAACGGCCTCGATGCCCGGCTGGCGATGACCGGCGCCGTGCGATGGCGGCGGTCACTGGTCTCGGCCGGGCTGGTCGCGCTGCTGCCGGCCTTCGCCCGGGTCTGCCCCTTCCCGACCGACGGCCCGCTGGCACCCACGGGCCTGTCCGCGGCCGTGCGGGGGCGGCTGCCCGACCCGGTCGCCCTGGCGCCGTGGCTCACCCGGCTCGCGGAGCACGACCAGACAGCCGCCAAGGAGTTCGACGCGCCCGACACCGCCGCCGCCCGCGACGCCCTGGCCACCGCCGCCGTCGCCTGGCTGGCCTGGTGGCACGCGCACGTCCCGGCCGCTGCGCAGCCCCAGCCGCCGAAGCCGCCCGAGGCATGGAACGGCCAACGCCTGGAGTACGCCTTCGAGATACGCGCCTCCGGTGTGGCCGGTCTGGAACTGCGCGCCGGGGAGTACCACGGCGGCCACCTCGACTGGTGGGCCGTGGACGCCCCGGACGCCCAACTGCCGGTCACCGAGGCCGCGGTCACTCGTGAACAGCGCAGGATCATCCCCGCTCCGGCGGTGTACGGCGGCATGCCCGTGTCCCGCTTCTGGGAGATGGAGGACGCCCGCATCGACTTCGGTTCCGTCGACGCCTCCCCCGCCGACCTGGGGCGACTGATGCTGGTCTCCTTCGCCACGGTCTACGGCAACGACTGGTTCTGCGTCCCGCTCCCGCTCGCCGCCGGCTCCCTGAGCCGGGTCGTGGACTGCACCGTCGACGACGTCTTCGGCGGTGCGACCACTCTCGGCCATGCCACCGCCGGCGACTTCATGGTCTGGAACCTGTTCGGACTGGGCGACATCTCCACGGGCGGCATTCCTCCCGCCGCCGACATGTCGATGCCGCCCTCACCCTGGATCTACCGGCCCGCCTCACTTCCGGGCGGCCTCGAAAGCCCCCCGCTGGAGTCGGTACTGCTGCTGCGCGACGAGCAGGCCAACCTCGCCTGGGCCGTCGAGGAGTCGGTGGCCGACCGGGCCGATGAGCCGGTCGACCGCTACACGCGCTGGATCACCCATGCCCCGGCCCCCGTGGAACTGCCGCCCGGCGCCGCTCCGCGCTATCTGCTGGCCACCGAAGTCCCCGACCACTGGTACCCGTTGGTGCCCAAGGGCCTCGCCGACGAGGAGTCCATCGGCTTCCGCCTGGCCACCCTGGTCCGCGACGACGCCTCACCCTCCGCTCCCCTGGGCCGGCTGCTCGCCGAGACGGACATGCTCTTCGAGGAGGAGGTGCCGCGCTCCGGAATCCGGGTGGAGCGCAACAGGCAGTTCACCCGGTGGCAGAACGGCACGGTGCACGCGTGGACCACCCGCCGCAAGCTGAGCGGCACCGGCGGCGGTTCGAGCGGGCTGCGCTTCGATGTGCTGGGCGAGGCGTAACGCGCCTGCCGAGTCCGCGACGCGGGACCGCCGGGCGGCCGCGCACGGTGGCCCCGCGGCATGGGCGTGGCCCAGGCCGTGTTCGAACAGCCTGGGCCACGCCGGGGGAACCGGCAGGTCACCACCGATACCAGCGTCCCCTGCGGCCTCCGCTCTCCGCGGGCCGTACGACGAAGCCGAGCAGCCAGACCGCCAGCACGATCACGGCGATCCACCACAGCGCCTTCAGCGCGAAACCGGCACCGAACAGGAGCAGGGCGAGCAGCAGTACGAGCAGAACGGGAACCATCTTCTTCCACCTCCGCTGCACCGTATGCCCCGAGTCCGCGAGCTCACGCACCTCTTCGCACGAGTGCCGGTCGGCGGCCCGTGTCCGGTCCGTCGAAGGTCCGCGTCGGGTGGATCCCCGGCCACCTGCTCTCCGCGGCCTCGGCCTGCGTGTCCGCGTCGAGGTCGACGGAATGCGCGAGTTGGGTCGTGTGCTTCCGTCCGCCGCCCGACGCCACCCGCCTCGCCGCCCGACGCACGGCTGTGCGAGCGGACCGAGGCCGAGCAGCCGTCGCACCTGGCAGACCGCCCGTCACCAGGCCCCGACTCCGGGCGGGCGGCTACAGCGCCGTCTTCGACGCCCTGCGCGCACAGCCGGGAGGCTGGGGCGGTCTGATCCAGACGCGGTCCGACGGCACCGTCCTGCGTGCGCTGTCCCCCCTCTACGGCGTGGAGACAGGGGCCTCCCGGCGTCCGTGATGGACGACTACATCAACAGGGTGTGGCAGAAGTACTCCACCACGTCCCTGACGGTGACACCGTTCGCCGGCCAGCCGAACACCAGGTACGACGGCCGTGTGTCGGGCGGCGTCATGCACTTCACCAACAGCGCGGGAGCGGTCGTCACCAGCTTCCAGAAGCCGGACGCCGGCAGCGTCTTCGGCTGCCACAGGCTGCTGGACGCCCCGAACGACCTCGTCCGCGGACCGATCTCCCGCACGCTGTGCGCCGGATTCAACCGGTCCACGCTGCTGGTCAACCCCAACCAGCCGGACACGTCGTCGGCGAACTTCTACCAGGACGCGGTGACCAACCACTACGCTCGGGTCATCCACGCGCAGATGGCCGACGGGAAGGCGTACGCGTTCGCGTTCGACGACGTGGGCAGCCACGAGTCCCTGGTCCACGACGGCAATCCGCAGCAGGGGTACCTCACGCTGGATCCGTTCTGAGCGCACTCGCCGTCGGCGGGTCCGTACCGGTGACCGGCCCCCTCGGGACACACGGGGCCGGCCGTACGGGCAGCCGACGGCGAACGCGATGTCGCCCAGGCGCGGGAACTGCGGTGTCAGGCCTTGTGCCGCAGGGAACTCCGTGCGGGGTTGCCCTGCTCGGCGGCCTTGGGGTCCTTCTCCTCGGACTTGGCGCGTACGCCCTGCTCGACGCGCTTGCCGATGCCCTCGTCGATGCTGGACCAGTAGGCGAAGGCCCGTTCGAGGACGGGCTCGCTGACGCCGTTGAGGAGGTGCCCGACGACGTTGTCGACGAGTCGGTCGCGCGCCGCGTCGTCCAGGACCTCGCGCACCATGGTGCCGGCCTGGCCCCAGTCGTCGTCCTCGGGGTGGTCCACGTAGGCCGCACGGGTGATCTCGCCGTCGGCCTCCCAACTGGGCGGGCTGCCGTAGTGGGCGGTGTCGGCCGCGGGGCCGCCCTTGGAGTTCGGCGCGTACACCGGATCGCTGGTCCTGCGGTAGGCCATCGCGCCGTCCTTGGAGTACGTGTGGACGTCGACGACCGGCGCGTTCACCGGAAGCTGCTGGTAGTTGCCGCCGATGCGGTGACGGTGTGCGTCCGCGTAGGAGAACAGGCGGGCCAGGAGCATGCGGTCCGGGCTCGGTCCGATGCCGGGGACCAGGTTGTTGGGCTGGAACGCCGCCTGCTCGATCTCCGCGTGGTTGTCCCTGGGGTTGCGGTCGAGCGTCATGCGACCGACGGGGATCAGCGGGTAGTCGCCGTGCGGCCACACCTTGGTGAGGTCGAAGGGGTTGAACCGGTAGCCCGCCGCGTCCTCGTACGGCATGACCTGGACATGGAGGGTCCAACTGGGGAACTGACCGTCCCGGATGTGCTCGAAGAGATCACGCATGTGATAGTCGGTGTCCACCGCCGCCATCTGGTCGCCCTCGTGCTGGGTGAAGAACTCGATGCCCTGATCGGTCTTGAAGTGGTACTTCACCCAGAACCGCTCACCCCTCGCGTTGATCCACATGTAGGTGTGGGAGGAGTAGCCGTTCATGTGACGCCAGGTGCGCGGGATGCCGCGGTCCCCCATCAGCCAGGTCACCTGGTGCGCGGACTCCGGGGAGAGGGTCCAGAAGTCCCACTGCATGTCGTGGTCGCGCAGGTTGTTGTCCGCGCGGCGCTTCTGCGACCGGATGAAGTGCTGGAACTTCATCGGGTCCTTCACGAAGAACACGGGCGTGTTGTTGCCGACCATGTCGTAGTTGCCTTCGCTGGTGTAGAACTTCACCGCGAAGCCGCGCGGGTCGCGCCAGGTGTCCGGGCTGCCCCGCTCACCGGCCACGGTCGAGAAGCGAATGACCAGGTCGGTGCGGGTGCCCGGCTGGAACACGGCAGCCTTGGTGTAGGCGCTCACGTCCTCCGTCACCTCGAAGTGACCGAAGGCCCCGCTTCCCTTGGCGTGCGGCTGGCGCTCGGGGATGCGCTCCCGGTTGAACTGTGCCATCTGCTCGATCAGATAGGCGTCCTGCAACAGGATCGGTCCCCCGGGGCCGAGGGTCAGCGAGTGTTCGTCGCTCTCCGCCGGGGCGCCCGAGTCGGTCGTGGTGGCGGGTCGGAACTCCGTCATGGGCTCTGCCTTTCCTTGTCGCAGCCGAGACCGGGGTGGTCAGGCGCCGGGTACGAGGCATACGGCCTGCGCGCACGGGGCCGCGGTCCACGGCGGCACCGCGCCGCCCGGACGCACCGGCGCTGTCCTCGGCAGCCCCTGGCCGGCTCCGTGCGCCCCAGAAGGGCCGCGTGACCCGGAACAGCCGGCGGTAAACACCTCACCTGCCGAAAACGTCCGGATCCGGCCCGCGTGAGGGACAAGGCTGACGCAGCGTCCCTGCTCGCACGAGCACACGTGAGCGGTGGTGCCCTACGACCGAATGTACGGTGTGATCGCCGAACCCGCAGACCGTCCCCTGCTCGGGATGACGCGCTGCCGGACGACGGCACCGTCGCACGCCAGGACGGCCCTCCTGACCTCGTTCAGCGAGGTCAGGCGTGATCGTGGGGGCTGAAGGCGCGACGGTAGGCGGCGGGTGAGACCCCGAACGTGGTTCTCATGTGCGAACGCAGCGAGTTCGCGGAGCCGAAGCCGGCCCGGTGCGCGACGAGGTCGACCGACAGGTCGGTGGTCTCCAGCAACTGCTTGGCCAGTTCGAGGCGTTGCGCGGTGAGCCACTGCACCGGGGTCAGACCGACCTCGTCGCGGAAGCGCCGGGTGAAGGAGCGCAGGCTCATCCGGGCGTGCTCGGCGAGCTGGGAGAGGGAGAGCGGCTCACCGAGGTGCTCCAGCGCCCAGGCGCGGGTGGCGGTGGTGCTGGCGACGGTCGGATCGGGGACCGGGCGGTCGATGTACTGGGCCTGTCCCCCGTCCCGCCAGGGCGGTACGACGCACATGCGGGCGGCCTGGTTGGCGGCGGCCGCCCCGTGGTCGCGGCGGATCATGTGCAGGCACAGATCGACGCCCGCGGCCACGCCCGCGGAGGTCAGCACGTCGCCGTCGTCGACGAAGAGGACGTCCTCGTCGACCTTGACCTTGGGGTAGGCGCGGCGGAACTCGGGAGCCAGGTTCCAGTGCGTGGTGGCGGGCCGGCCGTCGAGCAGTCCCGCCGCGGCGAGGACATAGGACCCGGAGCAGATGGAGACCAGCCGGGCGCCGGGCCGGATGCCGGTGATGGCCGCGGTGACCTCGGCGGGAAGGGGGCCGCCCCGGCCCAGCTCGGGCATGGCGTGGGTGGGCGGGATGATCACGGTGTCCGCGGCGGCCAGTGCCTCGGGGCCGGCCGCGGGCTGCACGTGGAAGCCCGCGTCGCTGAGCACGGGGGCGCCGTCCGCGGTGCAGACGGTGACCTCGTACAGCGGACGGCCTTCGGCGTCCAGGGCGCTGCCGAAGACACGGGAGGGGATGCCGAGCTCGAAGGGGGGCACCCCGGGCAGGGCGAGCACGGCGATCCGGTGCCGCGGGGGCGCCTTCCGCGCCCGGGACCGCGCGTTCTTCGTGGTCGGCGGCATGTCGCTCATGGCCAGATCCTGTCACACAGTGGCCGGACGGCCAATACCGCACGGGACCGGGATACCGGAATGTGGACTGCGTCGCTTCCGGGAACGTCCGGCAGCGAGCCGATCGAGACGAAGGACAGGCAGAGAGCATGCGTGCGATGGTCGTGGAGCAGTGGGGCGGACCCGAGGCGCTCGTCGAGCGCGAGGTGGAGCGCCCCGAGCCGGGACTGAACGAGGTCCTGGTGCGGGTGCACGCCGCCGGAGTGAACCCGGTGGACTGGAAGACCCGCGCCAGTGGAGGCCTCATCGCGTGGGGCGAGGTACCCATCGTCGGCTGGGACGTGTCCGGCACGGTCGAGGCGGTCGGCCCCGGTGTCGGCCTGTACCGCCCCGGCGACGAGGTCTTCGGGATGCCGGTGTTCCCCCGCCAGGCGGGCGCCTACGCCGAGTACGTCGTGGCACCGGCCCGGCACCTCGCCCCGAAGCCGGCGAGCCTGACGCACGTGGAGGCCGCGGCGCTGCCGCTCGCCGCGCTCACCGCCTGGCAGGCTCTGGTGGACACGGCGGACGTACGTCCGGGTGAGCGGGTGCTGGTCCACGCGGCCGCCGGCGGCGTCGGGCACCTCGCCGTGCAGATCGCCAAGGCCCGCGGCGCGTACGTCATCGGCACCGCCAGCGCCGCCAAGCACGACCTGGTGCGCCGGTTGGGCGCCGACGAGGTGATCGACTACCGCTCGGTGCGGTTCGAGGACGCCGTGACCGACGTCGACGTGGTCCTGGACGGGCTCGGAGGCGAGACGGCCGAGCGCTCCGTGAAGGTCGTCCGCGACGGCGGCCGGCTGATCACCCTGCCCGGCCCGGACGACGTCCCCGCGGCCCCGGACGGGGTGGAGGCGCGATGGGTCCTGGTCGAACCGGACCACCTGGGCCTGCGTGAGCTCGCCGCGCTGGCGGAGCGGGGCGAGCTGAAGCCGGTCGTCGAGACGGTCCTGCCGCTCGCCGAGGCCTCCAAGGCGCACGAGATCGGCGAACTGGGCCGCACCACGGGCAAGATCGTCCTGACCGTCGTCTGAGCGGGGCCGTCCGGGGCCCGTTGGGAGTTCGGCTCCTCGGCCACGGACACTCTCAGCCGTTCGATCGTGTTCCCCCGCTCGGTGGCCGTCCTCATCGGGGGGCCGTCAGACTGGACCCATGCCGGAAAAGCGAACGTCCGACAAGGGTTTCGCCGAGGTGACGGCCTCCCTGGAGCACACGGAGGGGTCGGATCCGGGCGCCGGGCAGTTGTCGCCCGCGAGTTCGGGTGAACTCGTCGACGGACAGGGGCTTCTGTGGACGAAGCGAAGGGGACCCCTGGACACCCGGCCGGCCAAGCGCCTTGTGCGCGGCGCGGACGAGATGATCGTCGAGGAGGGCGCCGGGGAGGTGCTGCGGCCCGTGCCGGCCGAAGGGCGCGAGGAGGTCTGGGAGCTGCTCAAGGACCGGCTGGAGCCGGGCGAGTCGGGCACCCACCAGGCGGCGAGTTCCGCTCCGAGGACGACCGCGTTCTGCTGTACGTCGAGGAGTTCTGCTGACGCCGGGGTGACGGCGGCATGGGTCGGGGCGGTCAGGAACTCCTGACCGCCCCGACGTTCATGTCACCTCTCCCGGCTCATCGCCACGGTGTTCACCAGCGGTAGTGGTTGGTGCGGAAGATCCGCCCGAACCGGTTGATGAAGTCGCCGCGGACGTGGCCCTGTTGGTCGCCGTCAGTTCGCGGACGGTGCTGCCGAACCGGTCGTACTCGCTCGTCGTGATGTGTCCGCCGGGCACCGCGGTGATCACCGCACGGCCCGAGGCACCCATGTGGGCGACGTCCGCGCGCTGGTAGGACGTTGCGGTCAGCGCGCTGCCCGAGTTCGCCGCCGATGTGAAGGCGTGGGGGCCCGGACGGACGCGCCGACCGACGCGACCGCCGTGTTTCCCCGGCGACGCCGCCCCGCCCCCTGCCGGACCCGCGACGGGGCCGGCCGCAGAGCGGTTAGGGTGACTTGGGCACCTCTGTCCCGATCGACCACCAGAACTGACCACTTGAGGGGAATCGATGACGGAAACGGAACGGGCCGACGCCGTTGAGTCGATGGAGCAACTGGCCACCGTCTGGCGTGCCATGGTGCTCGACCGGGATCCGAAGGCGGATGTCAGGGACCTTCCCGGCATCGCCGTCCGATGGGCCGACGGCCGCTTCCCCTTCTGGAACTGCCTCACGCTGACCGATGTCCGCGCGGACGCCGGGGTCCTCGAACAGCGCCTGCGGCAGGCGGCCGACATCATGCGCTCGAAGACGCACCCGGGCTTTCTGTGGATCTTCGACGACCTTCTCACCGACGAAGCCCGCGCGCAGTCGAGCCGACTGGCCGAAGAGGCCGGCCTCGCCTACGCCTTCCCCGGAACCGCCATGGCGGGAGACCTGCTGCCCGTGCCCGAGTCCACACACCCCGACCTGACGTTCGTGCGCGTGACCACGGAAGCACACCTGCGGGCGTACGCGGACATCAACTCGCGTGCCTACGGATTCCCACTGGAACACGGCCGGGACGGGCTGGCCGGGTCCACGCTGTGGACGAACGGGGTGTACGCCTACCTGGGCCTGCGGGACGGTGTTCCCGTCACCTGCGCCGCGACGGTCGAGGCCGACGGGCGACTGTTCGTGATCCTCGTCGCGACCGACCCGGACTGCGAACGCCGGGGCTACGGCGAGGCGGTGACCCGCAAGGCGCTGTACGAGGGCGGCCGGGCCACCGGACTGACCAGGGCGACTCTCCACGCCACCGCCGCCGGAGCCCCGGTGTACCCGCGCATCGGCTTCGTGCCGAACTCCCCGATGGGCTTCTACGGCCTCCAGCCCGTCGGGGGCCAGTCGTCGGGTTCCTCCGCCGCAGGCACTGTGTAGTCGACCCGGGCGGGACCGTGCGGCGTCCTTGTCGCCGGGCCCGCCCAGTTCGCCCGACAGCCGGAAGCCGGCGCTCTGCGGGTTCGCACCCAGGGTGAACAGGGCTTGCGTCAGTCCGGACCGGCCGCCGGCCTCCCGGCGGGCGTGGAATGCCGGGTCAGCGCAGGGTCTGGACCGCGTAGAGCGCGCCGACACCTGTGGCGAGCGTGCCGAGCAGGAGTCGAAGCGCGGTTTCCGGCAGGTGGGGCTGGAGACGCGCGCCGAGGTATCCCCCGACGAGACCTCCGGCCCCACAGGACAGGCCCAGCAGCCAGTCGGGCGCGATGTCGCCGGTGGCGGCCAGGGAGAGCAGCCCGTAGGTGGCCGCGCCTACGACGGAGGTCGCGAAGGTGGCGGCCAGTGCGGCGGGTGCGACGGTGGGGACGGGCACTCCGCGGCCGACGAGGACCGGGCCGAGCAGGGAGCCGCCCCCGATGCCGTAGACGCCGCCCGCGATTCCGACCGCCAGGGCCAACACCCTTGTCGCACGGGGCGAAGGGGGGCGGGGCGTGTGTGGTGCTGCCGAGCGTATGGTTCGCAGGCACAGCCACAGTCCGAGCGGGAGCAGTAGTGCTGCGACGAGGAGACGGAAGACGCGCGGGCCCGGGACGGCGAAGACTCTGATCACGGCGCCGACGACGACGCCGGGCACGGTGCCGGCGATGAGCAGGCGGGTCAGCGGCCCTCCCAGCCGCCCGGCCCGCCAGTAGCGCGCGAGGGCGCCGGGGCCGGCCACGACGTTGTAGAGCAGGTTCGTCGGTGTCACCGCGGGACTCGGCACCCCCAGCACGCTGACCTGCACGGGCAGCAGGAACACCGCGCCGGAGACGCCCACGGGGGCCGTGGCCGCGGAGATCAGCAGCCCGGCAGCGAACGCGAGCCACCCCGTCGACCACTCCACTACAGCCCCCTTGAGAATCCCACGTCGGCAGCGGGGCAGACTTCCGACCCGGTCCCACCCGTACTCGTGATCACGCCCGATCCGATCCAACCGCCGGACGGGATGGTGAACAACCGCTGTCCGAACCGCGGACGCCGCGGCGGACCCGGCGTGCTCGCGGTGGAACACGCCCTGGCCGACTCCGCCGGTTGATGTACGGGCTGTCGGAGTCGAACGGTCCGTCACCCGTCGCGGCGTGCACCATCACTGCGCGGGAGACATGACGCCCCTGCGCCGCACGTGATCGGAGAGTTTCGCGTCGGACGCCGTGGGTGATGGCCGATGATGACCTGCGATGACCAAGCGCCGTCCGACGACGATCCGTCCGCCGATGCCCGTTGTGCGGGCAGCGGTGTTCGCCGCTTGCGGGGCGGTGCTCGGCGTCTCCGCGCACCATCTGGTCGCCGAAGATCCGGTGCCGTGGGGGAAGAGCGTCGCGGCCGCCGCCGCGTTCTTCGTCGTGGGGCTCGTCGGTGCACGCCGTGAGCGGTCCCTGGCGGTCATGGTGGCCACGTGCTGCGCCGCTCAGGTCGCACTGCACCTGTGGCTGACGACGGCGCACGCGCATCCCGCCCCGGTCACGTCCCATCACAGCGTGGGAGCCCAGGCGGCGTGGCACGAACGCCTGCACGACTCGCTGACGATGTCCGTCCTCCACGCCGCCGCAGCCCTCGCCGTCGCTGTGCTGCTGCACCGCGCCGACCGGGCCTGCTGGTCGCTGGCGCGCAGCCTGACGGCTGCGGTGGACGCGGTGCGCTCGTGGATCGCGGCCGTGCGGCAGTTGACGGCTCGCCGTGCGGGGCGAGTGGGGAGCAGGCCGGGGGGACCTGTGTCCGCCTGGCTGGAACGGCCCGCCTCGACCGGGTCGGTGCTCGCGCACGTGGTGGTACGCAGGGGCCCTCCCCCGGCGGGGCACGCCCACCCCAACTGACCTCACCGGGACGGCTGTCGGCCGTTCCGTGTTCCCCCCACGCTCGGAGACATCCATGTTCCCTGCCCACAGCAAGCACAGCACTGCCCGGCGCCTGTCCCTGGTGACCTCCGCCGCCGCCACCGCCGTCCTCCTCACCGCGGGTGTGGCCGCCGCGCACGTGGAGGTCGAGTCGGACAAGGCCCAGGCTCTCGCCGAGAACGTCGAGATCAGCTTCGACGCCGAGTCGGAGTCCGACACCGCCGGGATCACCAGGATCCAGGTGTCACTGCCCCAGGGCATCGCCCCCGCTGACGTGACCTACGGCGAGGGCCCCGAGGGCTGGAAGTTCACGGCGGCCGACGACGGCTACGCCGTCCAGGGCCCGGCCGTGCCCGTCGGCCAGAACGCCTCGTACTCCATCGTCGTCAGGCAGCTCCCCGACGCCGAGGAACTGGCGTTCAAGACGCTGCAGACCTACGCCGACGGCAGCACCGACCGCTGGATCGAGCTGGACTCGAACGGCCAGAACCCCGCGCCCGTGCTGAAGCTGAAGGCCGCCGCGCCGGGCGCGAAGCCCATGAGCCCGTCCCCGACGGAGGCGGCGTCGGCCTCCCCGACGCCCACCGCCGAGGCGACGACGCCGTCGCCCTCTCCCACCGCCCAGGCCGAGGAGAAGGACGACGACGGCGGGCTCTCGGCCGGCGCCTGGGTAGGTGTCGGCCTCGCGGTGGTGGTCGTGGCGGGCGGTGCCGTCTATCTCGTGCGCCGCCGGAACACTCCCTCCGCGTAGCCCGGACGCACCCGGCGGCGGGTGGCTTCGTCGCGCCGCCGCCGGCGGGCCGGGTGGAGGAGGGCTCGGTGGAAGGCCTTGTCCACCCGGCCACCGGCCCTGTCACGCCCGGTCGGCCCGCGGCCCGGCCCGTGCGTGTTCGTGAGTCACCGCGCGTGCTCGTCGTCCGTGTGCACCGCGGGCAGCGGGCTGTGCGGGGCGTGGGCGGGGTGGCGGTCCGCGCGTGCGGCGAGGCGTCGCCGGACGGCTTCTCGCTGTGCCTTGTCCAGCGCGGGAGGACTGACCAGGATGTTGCGGAACTGGCTGATCAGGGTGTGGGCGTCGGCCGGGAGCGGGTGGGGGTGATCTATTCCGTCGCCGTCGCACGACCCCGGGGCGGGCTCCGTGTCGGCCGGGTGAGTCGCGGCCTGCCACAGGGGGTGGAAGTAGTTGGCCGATCCGCCCAGGGCCTGGACCAGGTGGAGCAGGGTGTGCCAGTCGCAGGTGGCTTCGCCTTCGAGTATGGCCGTCACCTGGGGTGCTTGAAGGCGCCACTGTGAGGCGATGCAGACCTGCTGGGCACTGGGCTGGCCCGCGCGGACATGCAGGGTGCGCAGGGCGGACATCAGCCGCTGGACGGCCTGTGCCTGGGTGCTGATACCGCGCAGTGAGTTGATCTCGTCGTCCTCGTTGGCGTGTTTCCTCGACGGCCGTCGCCGCAACTGCTCCGTCTCCCACACCTTGCGCAGCACTACCGGGTCGGCGCCGCAGGCCCGCGCGAACCGCTCGGTGATCTTCCAGGAGGGCACGCGGTGGCCGCTCAGGAACCGGCTGAGATAAGAGGGGGAGCAGCTGGCCTGGCGGGCGAGTTCGTGCAGGGGCAGTTCCGAGGCGCGGGCGAGCATGGACAGGACGGGAGCCAGGCGGTTGCGGGCGGCGCTGGTGGACTCGACTTGCTCGGGGAGCTCGTCCTCCGGGTCGCCGGCGCGCTCGGTGGCGTGGCGGGCCGGTTCCTCGTACAGGGCGCGCAGCGAGGTCGGCACGGACGGCAGCTGGCCCATCTGCCGCAGCCGGCGCACGATGTAGTCGTCGCTGTAGCGGTGCCTGGCGGTGTCCTCGCTGATGGTGAGGGCCTGTCCGATCCTGCCCCAGGTCAGCTGCCGGAGCCGGGCCCGGCCGACCAGGCCGGCGGTCAGGCAGTCCAGCCGGGTGCGCATCTGCCTCGCCTGTTCCAGGACTTCCTCGGTGTCGTCCGCGTTCAGCCGGCGCAGCAGGGCGCGGGCGTCGTCCTGCAGATCGCGGATCATCTCTCCGAGGATCTCGTCCAGGCGACCGGGCGTCGTGCGCGGCGGCAGTGCGGCGTTCGGGGAGGCTTTCGTCCGGGTCGGCGGCGGGTCCGGCTGAACGACGTTGGCTGCGGCGGAAGTTGTTCCGGCCTGATGTCGGGACCGGTGCGCCGCCTGGCGGCACGAGGTGGAGCAGTACTTCTGCGGGCGGCCCACACGCGGGCCGGTGAGCAGGGGGGCATGGCAGACGGCGCAGCGGGCCACGGGGTTTCTTCCTGTCGCTGAGAGGGCTTGTTCGCTACTTTCGTCGCCCCGACCGGCCGTTATGACCGGTGCGAAATGCCACCCGGTCCGGACTCGGCGGGGTTTCGTCACGAAGTGGGAAACACACTGCCGACGGGTGGGGCCCGCTTGGCGCAGACCCCACCGAGCGTGCTGTTAGTGAGGCTGCTCATGCCTCCCGGTGCAGGTCAGCACGTTGGTCACTCCCCCGCCCCGACACCGGGCAGAGCCTGAGCAATCAGCTGCGCCCGCACCCCCGGCTCCGCGTTCGGCACTGGCGATCAGCGCATTCCCCGCAACAGGAATCGTCAGGAACTCAACGAACGTTGCCTTTCCCGCTCTGGCAACAACAGCGGTAATTTCGTCGCCCCTGTTAACCTGCCTTCCAGGTGCCTTTCGGGCCATGCCCGGTTTGGCGCCACGACGCCAAGGGGATCGAGCCATCGACTCTCCTTTGGAGTTGTTGTTCGGAAGAACGCGCGCAGGCCCTCGGATGTGGTTTGGCGACCGTGTGAGGACCTGCGCGCGCCCGAGCGTGACCATAGCGACACGCTGTGCGAAAAACGAATCCCCACAGTCTCGCGCAAAACGTACTTCTCGCAGGTCGCAGAGGCCACAGTCGTGCCTTCCGTCGCGTCGGCGCCCGGAAGATTCACCGGTCCCGGGACAAACGCCCCTCCCCCGCACCAACTCCGTGGTAGAGAACAGGCACTCCCCGACTCGCTCCGGCCCGGACGGCACCCGGACGGCACCCGGACAGCGTCAGCCTCGTGGTGGCCGATGGCGCAATGAGCCGTCGGACTGACCGACGGGCTCAGAGTGGCGTGGTTCAACGTGCCTTCAGAGCGGCGCCTTTGCGCTTTCGAGTGCCGCGCTGAAGATGATCCGGAGCCGTGAACAGCTCCGGCCGATGATGGCCTGGGTGGACAGCACGCCCATGCCCGCCGTCAGAGCCATCGGGCTGATCGAAGTGCTCGGTGCGGCCGGACTGGTCCTCCCGCCCCTGACCGGCATCGCACCCTGGCTCGCCACGACCGCGGCCGCCGGGTTCGTGGTCCTCCAGATCGGCGCGACCAGGGTCCACCTCAACCGAGGCGACCGCCAGATCGCCCTCAACATCACACTCCTGATCGCCGCGGCCGCCACCACCTGGCTGGCCGCGACGGCAACGTGACCGCACGACCGGGCCGGGCCCGTCCGGCGGATTCTGATCGGGTGCCACGACAGCGTGGCAGAGGAGTGGCCACCCTTTCCTGGTGTGTCATGAGCGGATGAGCGAGCCGTCTGCCATCGAACGACTTCGCCGAACCGCACGTCGACGAGCCGCCAGGGGTCACCGACGGCGACGAGACGGTTCCGGCGGGCCGAGCCGCGACAGTGGCAACAGCAGACTGACGTGGGTGGCACTCGCCGCGTCCACGCTGCCCGGACTGGCCGCACTGGTCGCCCTGCTGTTCACGTGGATGTCGGTCGGGCAGACCAACGAGGAGTTGCAGATCTCCGAACGGGGGCAGATCACCACCCGGTTCAACGCCGCGATCACCAACCTGGGATCCACCTCGCTGGATGTGCGCCTGGGCGGCATCTACGCCCTGCAACGCATCATGCAGGACTCAGTTCAAGATCAGCGCCCTGTCGTCTCGGTGCTGTCCGCGTTCGTACGCCAGCACGCCTCCGTCGCGATCAGCGGCTCCACACCGACGGAGGAGTACACACTCCCTACCGACGTGGCAGCCGCGGTCTCCGTGCTGGCCAACCGGCCCGGCGACCGCGAGGTCACCCCCGACGGGAAGCCGCTGTACCGAGTCGATCTGAGCAGCGTCGATCTGCGCGGCCTGGAGCGCGAGGTGGGCCTCACAGAAGCCGGCACACCCAGGCGCAGCAACTTCCGCTTCGCGAACTTCACCGGCGCCGACCTCCGGACCGCGGGCCTCGAGAATTACGACCTCTCGGGCGCGTCCCTCGACAACGCGAACCTGCGAGGCGTGCAACTGCCCAACGCGAACCTGCGGCACGCGTTTCTCGGGAACGCCGACCTGTCCTACGCGCACATGGGCGCGACCGATATGACCGGCGCGGACCTCGGCGGAGCGAACCTTCACCATGCGCGGCTGAGCAGAGCCGCGGAGACGAACGAAGCCGGCGGGGCCGACTCGAGCGCCGATCTGACCCGCGCCTATCTCCTCCGCGCGAACCTGAGCGCCGCGGACCTGCGCGGCGTGACCCTCATCGGCGCCAACCTGACTGACGCGGATCTGGCCGACGCCGACCTGCGCGGGGCCGACCTGACCCGTGCGGATCTGAGCAACGCGGATCTGACCGGGGCCAGGCTCTCGGGCGCCAGGCTGTCGGGCGCGATCCTTGAGGGCGCACGCGGAGTGTCTCTTCACGGCCGTAGCGGCTCGCCGTGATCTCCTCGCCGCGCCACGCGGACAGCGGCATCGCCTTCCGTATCAGGCGGCCGCGGCGAACCCAGTGGCGACGGCCTCGGCGTCACCCCTCCGTAGAGGCCCGGGACCGCGGGTCACCGAACGCACCGGGGCGGTCGCTCGGCACGGTGGACGCGTTATCGGGCGAACCGCGCGGAACGCGGACGGAGTGGCAGTCGACGGGGTGAACCAGTCAAACCCACGGAAGCTTCGGCGGAACAACCTGCCTACCGTTGCCAGGAGTTCACGTCCAGGCCCTTGTTGCGTCATCTTCTACGCGCGTATCTTCACGTCTGGATCCGCGTAAGACGCCCAGCGGCGTCGTCCTCTGTCGACCTTGGTCTGACGACCCCTCATGACCCGGCGCCGGTGCGGCGGCCGGGGTCTGCTCTTCCGTGAAGGAGCCCCGCAACGGTGCCCAGGCCCATCTCCACCCGTCATTCCCGCCGCACGCTGCTGCGCGCCACCCTGCCCGCCGCGGTCATGGCGTCGCTGGTGCTCGTCCCTCTCCCCGGCGCTGTCGCCGCCCCGTCCACGGGTGCGGTCATCGCCGAGGTGTACGGCGGTGGCGGCAACTCCGGCGCCACGCTGAAGAACGACTTCGTCGAGCTCGGCAACCCGTCCGGGGCGGCCTTCGGCCTGACCGGCTACAGCGTGCAGTACCTGCCGGGCAGCCCGAGTGCCGGTAGCCGGTGGGGCGTCACCCCGCTCAGCGGCTCGGTCGCCCCCGGCGGCCGCTATCTGGTCGCCGAAGCGGCCGGCGCGGGCGGCACCGTGGACCTGCCGACCGCCGACGCCACCGGCAACCTGGCGCTGTCCGCCACCACCGGCACCGTCGCGCTGGTCACCGGCACCGCCGCACTGACCTGCAAGACCGCCGCGGACTGTGCGGCCGACCCGCGCGTCGTCGACCTGGTGGGCTTCGGAACCGCCGTGGTCCACGAGGGCACCGCCTCGGCTCCGGGTGCCTCCAACACCGCCTCCGTGGCCCGCCGCACGTCCCTCGCCGACACCGACGACAACGCCGCCGACCTCCAGGCAGGCGCGCCTTCCCCGGTCAACGCGGCCGGCGAGGCCCCCGAGGGCGGCTCCGGCGGCGGCCCCACCGAGCCCGGCACGGTCCGCATCCACGACATCCAGGGCACCACCCGCCTCTCGCCGACGGCCGGCAAGACCCTCGCGGGCGTCCCCGGCGTCGTCACCGGCGTGCGCACCTACGGCTCCAAGGGCTTCTGGATCCAGGACCCGAACCCGGACGCCGACCCGGCCACCAGCGAGGGCGTCTTCGTATACACCGGCAGCGCCGACCCGGCCGTGAAGGTCGGCGACTCGGTGCTGGTCACGGCCAAGGTCAGCGAGTACTACCCGAACAGCTCCGGCGGCTCGCAGTCCCTCACCGAGCTGACCAACCCCCAGACGACCGTGGTCTCTTCGGGCAACCCGGTGCCCGCCCCCGTCCTACTGGACGGCTCCGTCATCCCGGCGGCGTACGCCCCGGACGCGGCGGGCGGCTCGATCGAAGCGCTGCCGCTGCAGCCCGGCACCTACGCGCTCGACCTGTACGAGTCACTGGAGGGCATGAAGGTCGAGGTCCGCGACGTGCCGGTGGTCCAGGCCTCCAACCAGTACCGCGAGCTGTGGGTGGACGCCCGCGAGCAGGACCCGCGCTCGTCCCGCGGCGGTGTGGTCTACCTCGGCTACGACGGGCCGAACCCCGGCCGGATCATGGTCCAGACCCTCGGTGCGGCCGCCGACTTCCCGGTCGCCGACGTCGGGGACCGGCTCAACGGCGCCAGCAGCGGCCCTCTGGACTACACCCAGTTCGGTGGCTACACGCTGGCGGCCACCCAGCTCGGTGCCGTCGAGGAAGGCGGAATCCAGCGGGAGGTCACCGAACCCGCCCTGCCGAGCGAGCTCACGATCGGCACGTACAACGTGGAGAACCTCGACCCGGGCGACCCGGACGAGAAGTTCGCCGCGCTGGCGGCCGGCGTGGTCACCAACCTGCGTTCGCCCGACATCGTGGCCCTGGAGGAGATCCAGGACAACAACGGCGCGGTCAACGACGGCACGGTCGCGGCCGACGTCACCGTCACCAAGTTCGTCGAGGCGATCACGGCGGCCGGCGGCCCCGCGTACGACTGGCGCTCCGTCGACCCGGTGAACGGCAAGGACGGCGGCGAACCCGGCGGCAACATCCGGCAGGTCTTCCTGTTCAACCCGGACCGGGTCTCCTTCACCGACATACCCGGCGGCGACTCCACCACCGCGGTGGACGTGACCGGCACCGGCAAGCAGACCTCGCTGACCGCCTCGCCGGGGCGCATCGACCCGGGCAACGAGGCGTGGAACGCCAGCCGCAAGCCGCTGGTCGGCCAGTTCCGCTTCCACAACAAGCCGGTCTTCGTGATCGCCAACCACTTCAACAGCAAGGGCGGCGACCAGGGCCTGGACAGCCGCTTCCAGGCCCCGGCCCGCAACTCCGAGACGCAGCGCGTCAAGCAGGCCGAGGTGGAGCAGGCGTTCGTCGCCAAGCTGCTCGCCGCCGACCCGGGCGCCCGGGTGGTCTCGCTCGGCGACTTCAACGACTACCAGTTCTCCCCCGCGCTGCGGACTCTCACCCAGGACGGTGTGCTGCGCGACCTGGTCGACGAACTGCCCGAGTCCGAGCGCTACTCCTACGTATTCCAGGGCAACTCCCAGGTGCTGGACCACATCCTGGTCAGCCCCGCCCTGAAGCCGCAGCACGTCCGCTACGACGTGGTGCACATCAACAGCGAGTTCGCCGACCAGGCGTCCGACCACGACCCGCAGGTGGTCCGCGTCAAGCCCTGACCGGGACAGTCGGCCACCGTCCCCCGCCCGCTTCTCCTAGCGGGCGGGGGACGGCCCTTCGGTGCGCGAGGTCACCCCCACCTGTGCCCGAAGCGGGCGGCCAGAACCGCCACATCCGGTTCCCCGAATTCCGCCCGCAGCGCGTCGAACGCCTCGACCTTCGCGCTGCCGAAGCGTCCGATGTGACGGGCGTAGGTGGACGCGGTCCAGAATCTCGGCGGGCTGGTCTTGCTGTGGAACTTGTCGGCGTACATGACCAGCCTCTCCTCCATGGAGTCCGCGAGGTAGTCGCGGGGAGGCAGGGGCAGGCCCTGCGTGAGGATGTCCGCTCGGGTCAGTCCGACGCCCGTGTGACAGGAGCAGAACCGGCAGACCCGCTCGGGGAGGTTCTCCTTGCTGAGGATCTCGTGCCCGAGTACGCCGTGCCGTACGTAGTTCTTGTGGTCGAGGTGCCCTTGGGCGTCGTAGAGGTGATAGACCCCGATGTCGTGCAGCAGACAGCCTGTTCTCACCAGGTCGACGTCCACCTGCGGTCCGGCTCCGTCGATGAGGTTCTGGGCGACGCTCCAGACGATCTCGCAGTGCGTGTACACGAGATCGAACGCTTCCTGAGTCGGCGCGTACTTCTCATGCAGCGCGCGGATGTCCTCGGTTCTCATCCCAGCTCCAAGCCTCGGCACCCGGTTCCGGCGGGCCGGTCGGCGCGCCATCCGCTCCGCAGAAGGTCAGCGTACGTCGACGTAGTCGCCCGTGGCCCTGGCCGTCGAGGTCGTGGTGGTGGCGGCGTGGTACCAGCGCCAGTAGCCGTCGGCCGTGGCCTTGACCGTGGTCTTCAGCGCGCCACCGCTGCCGCTGGTCACCGTCTTGACGTCGGTGTACGTGGAGGTGCCCGCCCTGCGGAACTGAAGCTTCACCGAACGGCCCGAGTAGCCGTCGTACTTGTGGGTCTGCCAGTTGGCGCGGGTCAGCCTGCCGTTCACGGTGAGCGTGGCGTTCTTGGCCACCGGCTCCGGGGAGGCGTTGGCCGTGAGCTTCGCCTCCCGCCGCACAGTGAAGTTGGCGGCCTGGGGCCGGTCCGTCTTCATCACGAAGCCCTGCATGGAGCTGCCGGGCAGCCGGATGACGTTGATCTTCCCTCCTCCCTCGTACGTGCGGGCGGTGGCGGGGTCGAGTTCGTGGGCGCACTGGACCTGTCCGCCGAGCAGGGCGCTGGTGCGGGCCGACTCCTCGGAGGCGACGATGAATTCGACCCGGTTGAGGTGGGGCGCGCCCTCCCAGTACGCGTCGTTGCGCTCGACGGTCAGGGACTTGCCGGGGGTGAAGGAGCCGAAGGTGAACGGGCCGGAGCCGACGGGCTGGTCGAAGGAGGTCGTGTTCCCGGGGACGATGTACGCGCCGAACGCGGCGAGCACGTTGGGGAATTCGGCGTACGGACGCTTCAGCCGGAACTCGACGGTGGTCGCGTCGAGGGCGCGGCTGGCGGCGAGGTCGATGGGCTCCAGGGACGCCTTGGCGCGGAAGGTGCCCGCGGGGTCGGCGATCCGGCGGTAGCTGTAGAGGACGTCCTCGGCGGTGACGGGGTGGCCGTCGTGGAAGGCGGCCTCGCGGAGGGTGACCTTCCAGATGTCCAGGGTCCGGTTGGGCTCCCAGCGTTCGGCGAGGCGCGGCACGGGGGCGAGGTCGGTGCCGAAGTCGGCGAGCTTGTCGTAGAGGGACTTGGCGCGGGCGGCGTCCACGAACAGGTTGGTGGCGTGCGGGTCGAGTGTCTCGTCGGCGCCGCCGCCCGCGAAGGCGGCGCGCAGGGTGCCGCCGCGCTGCGGGGTGCCCGTCTCGGCGGCGTTCTTGGTGTCGTCGGACGTGCCGGCGCAGCCGACGGTCAGGGTGAGGGCGGCCGCCGTGGTGGTGGCGAGGAGGAAGCCCCGGCGGTCGAGGCCGGAGTGCGGGCTGTTCACGATCTGGTGTCTCCGTTGCTGTGCGGGGAGTCGAGCGGGGGGTGGTTTCGGTGAACGAGCCGGGCGACGAGGTGCAGACGGTCGGAGCTCGCCGTCCCGTGCGGGAAGTCGCCCTCGCGCCACGGCGGTTCGGTGCGTGGGCCGGGGCCGTCGTGGAGGGCGAGTACCTCGAAGCCCGCGAGGGTGAGGAAGTACCGCAGTTCCTGGGGGAACAGCAGCCGCCAGGCGGAGTGCTGCTCCTGCGGTGGTGAGCCGTCGTCGGCGGTCCAGACGCGGCGGCGGCGCAGGAGTTGGGCGGCGTGGTCGATCCACAGACTGGTGCGCGAGGTGTGGGTGGTGCCGTGCCGTTCGAAGGACGCGGTGCGTGGCCCGTCGAGGAGTTCGGTGTTGCCGAGGAAGAAGGCGCCGTTGCGCATCTCCGCGATGAGCAGTCCGCCGGGGGCCAGGTGGCGGCGGCAGGCGGCGAGGCAGGCGGCCAGGTCCTCGTTGGTGTGGCAGTACAGCAGGGCGCTGTCCAGGCACAGGACCGCGTCGAAGGTCCGGCCGAGGTCGAAGTCCCGCATGTCCGCGCGGTGGTGGTCGGGGCCGGGGTGTCGGTCGCGGGCGTGGGCGAGCATCGTCTCGGCGGTGTCGATGCCGGTGACGCGTCGTCCGGCGTGGTGGTGCAGCCAGGCCGCGTCGCGGCCGGTGCCGCAGCCGATGTCCAGGACCCGTGGACCCGCGCCGTGACGGCGCAGGGTGTCCTCGGCCCAGCGGGCGGCGAGGCGGTCGGGGTCGGGGAAGCGCTCTTCGTAGAGCTCGGGGTGGTCGGTCAGGAGGTTGCCGTCGTTCATCTGCTCTCGCTCACGGGCTCACTGTTCGAGGCGGCGGATGGGCCGGCCGGGTGCGGTGCCGGGTCCCTTCCGGCCGGGGAGGCCGGGGCGGTCCGGCGCGTGTGGGGTGGGGGGGCGGTCCGGGCAGGGCCCCGCGCCGGTGCAGGAGTGCGACGGCCGCCGCGGAGGCGAGGCCCAGGGCCGTGCAGCAGGCGTACGGAAGCCATGCCGGGCCGCCCTGCGCGGCGGTGTCCATGGCCCATCCGACACCCGCGCCGACGGCCGCCGTCGCCCCTGCGGAGACGGCGTGGAACAGGCCGTAGAACGTGCCGGTGAGCTCCGTCCGCCCGAACGCGGGGATGAGTTCCATGACGAAGGGCTGGGCGGTCATCAGCCCGAGGTACAGCAGCAGCGCCCCGGCCAGGACGGGCAGGAGCCGGGCCGGGTCCGTCCCCGCCGCTCCCGCGACCAGCATCGGCGGTACGAAGCCGAGCCCGCCGACGGCCGGCCCGGCGGCGATCCAGCGGCCCCGGCCGCCCTCCCGCGCGGTGAGCCGGCGGGTGAGCCGGAGCTGGAACAGGAGGTTGGCGACGGTGCCGACGACGAAGAGCAGCCCGACGGCGCCCGTCCAGCCCGTGGCCTGCCGCGCGGCGTGCGGAAGCAGCAGATAGAGCTGGCTCTCCAAGCCGTGCATGCCGACCATGGCCAGTGCGAAGGCCACGAAACGGCGGTTGCCCGCCGCCTCCCGCCAGTCTCCGAGGACGGAGCCGGCCGGCCGTGGCCGCGCACGGGCGGGCAGCAGCGCGGCCTGCGCGAGGGTGAGCAGCGCGAACACGCCCGCCGCGGTGAGCGCCGCCGCCCTGAAACCACCGAGCAGCAGCAGGGTCCCCAGCAGCGGCCCGAGCAGCGCCCCGGCCGTGGCGAACACGTTGAACAGCGCGAACGCCTCGGCTCTGCGCCCGCCGGCCTCCTGGGCGACGTACGTCCGCACGGCCGGGTTGAACAGGGCACCGGCCAGCCCGCTCAGCACCGCTGCGGTGATCAGCACGAGCAGGGCGTCGCCGAGGGCGAACAGCGCGAAGCCGAGGGTCCGCAGCCCACAGCCCGCGATGATCACACCACGGGCCCCGAGGCGGTCCGCCGCCGAGCCCCCGATCAGGAACAGCCCCTGCTGGCTGAGACTGCGCAGGCCCAGGACCAGCCCGACCATGGCCGCCGAGAGTCCGACGTCGTCGGTGAGGTGGGTGGCGAGGTACGGGATGAGCAGGTAGAAGCCGGTGTTGACGCCGAACTGGTTGACAAGCAGGAGACGCAGGGCCGGCGGGAAGCCGCGCACCGCCGCGAGGGTTCTCACCGTGCGGCCCCGGAGGGTATGCCCGCGCGGGGCAGCACTCCCAGGCCGCCGCGTGGGGCGGCGCGTACGGTGCCGTCGGTACCGCCGATTCCGGCCCACGGGTCGTCGGCGAGGAGCAGATGCCCGTCGAGGTCGACCCAGTGGGCCCGGTCGACCAGGTGGACGGCGGGTGCGATGCCGAGCGAACTCGCCGTGAGGCAGCCGAGCATGAGGTCGGTGCCGCTGCCGCGCAGCGCGGCGTGGATGCGCAGCGCGTGCCGTACGCCGCCGCACTTGGCGAGTTTGACGTTGACCCCTTGGACACGTCCGGCGAGGGCTGCGGCGTCCTCGTAGGAGACGGCGTCCTCGTCGGCGATCACCGGCACGGGGGAGGCGGCGGCGACCCGCGCCAGGGCCTCGGGCCGGCCGGCCGCGATGGGCTGTTCCACGGCGGTGACGCCGAGGGCGGCGAACCGCGGCAGCAGGGCATGGGCCTGCTCCTCGGTCCAGGCCCCGTTGGGGTCGAGCAGCAGCTGGGCGTCGGGCGCGCCCTCGCGGACGGCCGCGACGCGGGCCACGTCCTCGGCGGAATCGGGGGATCCCGCCTTGACCTTCAGGACGGTGAAGCCGGCCTCGACGAGCCGGCCGGCCTGAACGGCGGCGGACACGGGAGGGACGATGCCGATGGTGCGCGCCGTGGGCGCGGACGGCGGCACGGGGCTGCCGAGCAGCTGGTGGGCGGGCTCACCGGCCCGCTTTCCGGTCAGGTCCAGTACGGCGGCCTCGACCGCGGCGAGGACCCCCGGGGGCAGGTCGGCGCCGAGCGGACCCGCGGGGGCGAGTTCGGCCCAGGCGGTCTCCGGGTCCGCAAGCCGCTCGACCACGGGGCGTACGTCGTTCAGCCTGCGCAGGATCTCCTCGGTGGGCAGCCCGAGGTACCGACTGCTGACGGCCTCCCCCCAGCCGCGCAGCCCGCCGTGTTCGAGAGCGACCCAGACCGCGTCCCTGCGGGTCATCACGGAGCGGGAGATCCGCAGCGGCTCCGCCAGTTCCAGCGAGGCGGTGTGCCAGGTGAGTCTCATACGGAACCTCCGGGAGCCGGGACATGGACGGCGAGGGACGCGCGCTCGGACGCGCCACCGGAAGCGGTGACGGGGTCGAGGACTGTGCGGCGGCAGCGGGTCCAGCCGAGGGCCTCGGCCGCGCGCGGGTGCGGGATCTCCAGCGGGCGGGTGGCGGGGACGGTGGCGGTGAGCCGTGCGCACGGCAGAAGTCGTCGTCGTAGACGGTGCCGAGGTAGCGGTGCGGGCCGTCGGGGAAGACCGTGGCGACGACGGCTCCGGGCTCGGCCCTGGCGGCCCACGCGGCCACCAGGGCGACGGCGCCGGTGCTCCAGCCGCCGCTGACGAAGCTGCCGCGGGCGAGCCGGCGGCAGGCGTCGACGGCCTCGGCGGGGCCCACCCAGTGCACCTCGTCGAAGACGCCGTGGCGCACGTTGCCCGGGTGGATGCTGCTGCCCAGTCCGCGCATCAGGCGCGGCCGCGCGGGCTGGCCGAAGATGGCGGAGCCGACCGAGTCGACTCCGACCACCTTCAGCCGGGGCCAGCGGCGGCGCAGCGGGCCGACCAGTCCCGCGCTGTGCCCGCCGGTGCCGACGCTGCACACCAGGACGTCCGCGTGGTCGAGCTGGCCGATCAGTTCCGCTGCCATCGACCGGTAACCGGCCGGGTTGTCGGGGTTGTTGTACTGGTCGGGCCAGTAGGCGTTCTCGGTGCGGGCCAGCACCTCGCGCAGCCGGGTGATGCGGGCGGCCTGCCAGCCGCCTCGGCGCGCCGGACGGTCGACCAGCTCCAGCAGGGCGCCGTGGGCGCGCAGCAACTGCCGCATGGAGGGTTCGAGTTCGCTGTCGCCGACGAGGACGACGGGGTGGCCGAGGGTCTGTCCGGCGAAGGCCAGCCCGATGCCCATGGTGCCCGAGGTGGACTCCACGACCGTGGCCCCGGGGCGCAGTTCACCGCGCCGCCGGGCCGCGGTGAGCATGGACATCGCGGCGCGGGCCTTCATCCCGCCGGCCCCGAGGCATTCGAGTTTGGCCCAGAACCCGGGGTGGGGGTGGGGCAGATCGGTGCGGATGCGAGCGACCGGAGTGCGCCCCAGCAGGGGCAGCAGATCGGGGTTGGCGCCGGCGTGGGCGCTGAGCTCGGGCGGAGCGAGAGTCATGCGCGGTCTCCGTAGCGGTGGATGGTCCCCGGGCCGCCGTCGAGCCAGAAGAACGGGTACGGCTCGGCGGACACGGCACTCACCCCGGCTCCGAGGAATCGGGGCAGAACGGCGCTGCCGGTCTGGGCGAACATCACGAGCGGCTTGCCGGTCGCGGCGGCGTGGTCGAGCAGGCTCTGGAAGGTGCCGTTGCCGAGGGTCATGCCGGAGGCGAGGATCGCGCCGCAGCGCTCCAGGTGTGCGGCCGCGTCGGTCAGCACGGGCTCGCCCCACTCGGTGGTGCCGCCCTTGAGGTCGCACGGCAGGTAGTCGAGACCGCGTGAACGCAGCTGCTCCAGTAGGGAGTTGACGACCCCGACGACCAGGACGGGACGGCGCTCGCCGAACCGGCCGGCGTCCGCGTCGGGGCCGGGGGCGGCGTCGGCATCGGGGGCGGGGGCCGCGTCGGCGGGCAGCAGATCGACGACTGCGCGGGCCCGGGCCCGCGAACGGCTCAGCGAACTTCCGGCCGCCAGAGGATACGGGTGGGCGCCGTGGTCCGGCGTGTGCGGGCGTACGTGGGCCAGGTGGGCATCGAGGGCCGCGATCCGCACCGGCAGGAGCGGATGGCCGAGGAGGTCGGCGACTGTGGCGCCCACGCAGTCGTCGAGGGCGCCGTCGGGCAGCTCCCCGGGCTCCACGGCGCAGGACCCCACGGCCGCGCCGAGCCGCAGGCTGAGCACCTCGTTGCGATAGCCGCGGGCGCGGCTCTCGTGACGGACGGCCTGAGCGGTGGTGAAGGCGAGCGAGATCCGCTCGTGGGCCGGGTCGGATCCGTAGACCCCGGCGCGGACCAGGTCGAACAACCGGTCGACGGTCCGGACGACAGGGTCGCCGTGGGCCGGTTCGCGCGTGCGCGGGCCGTAGATCTGAGACGGGTGCGAGGCGGACAGGTTCACGCGGGCACCGCCGAGGAGGGCTCGTAGCCGGGGCGCAGTTCCGCGAGCAGCCGCTCGGCGTTCGCCCGCGCGCCGCCGCCCTCGGTGTCGACGGTCATGACGTGGCCGAGGTACTCGTTGTTGCTGGTGGCGGCGCGCACGGCGCGGCCGGGTTCGGCAAGGCTGAGCTCCAGTACCTCGGGCCGGCCCCGGACGGCCTCCGCCCCCTCGACGCCCGTGAGGGTGCCGACGGCGCCGGGCAGGAGGAAGGCGATGGCGGCGCTGCGCACGCCGGTCGATCGCGGCGCCAGGTCGGGCACACGGCCGAGGGCCACGTCCACGCAGGCGGTGGCCAGGTCGACGCCGGTGACGTGGCGGACCAGTTCCGTGATGCGATTGCCGGCCGGGCGGGGGTTGACCTCGACCACCCGGGGCCCGTCGGACGTCAGTTTGACCTCGGTGTGGCAGACCACCTGGTCCAGGCCCAGCGCCTCGACCGCCCGCAGCGCGGTCTCGGTGGCCTGCGCCGCCGGGACCTCCTCGACGCCGGCCGGGAACATGTGGCCGGTCTCGATGAAGGCCGGTGCCCCGCCGATGCTCTTGTCGGTGACGCCGACGACGTGGGTGGTGCCGCCGTACGAGACCGTCTCGACGCTGACTTCGGGCCCGTCGAGCAGTTCCTCGAGCAGGACCACGGGCACGCGGTCCTGGCCACGGGCGTTGACCGGGAACTCGGCCAGGGCCTGGCAGGCGAGTTCCAGTTCGCGCTCGTCGCGCACCGCGCGGACCAGCATGCCGGCGCACAGGTCCACCGGCTTCACGACGAGCGGGTAGCCGATCTCCCGAGCGGCGGCGGCCGCCTCCCCGGCTCCCTCGCGGATCGCGAATCGAGGCCCGGCCACACCGGCTTCGGCGAGCACGCGGCGCGTCAGGTCCTTGCGGCACGCCGCTTCGACGGCCTCCGGAGCGGGTCCGGGCAAGCCGAGCCGTCGGGCCGTGTGCGCGACGGCCGGCAGGTAGTAGTCGCACGAGGAGACCACCCCGTCGAATCCGAGGACGGTGTGCAGGCCCTCCATCCGCGCGAGGAGAGCGCCCGTGTCGTTGGTGTCCGCCGTGATGACGTTGCGGGCCGTGAGCAGCGGGTGAGTCCCGTCGCCCGCGGGAGTCGAACGCAGGTAGTGGTGCAGGTCGCGGGTGACGAAGGTGAACTCGTGCCCCTCTTCGCGGATCGCTCTGGGCAGCAGCCTGCTCATCGACCCCACCCAGCTTTCGATCACCAGCAGATGTCCCACCTGTCTTCCTCCCAGACTGCCGTCGGCTCTGTGCGACGCAGACGCTATCCGAAATCGTTTTCATTTCCAATAGGGCGGTTTTCCGGTAGCGTGCGGAGCCCCACAGCAGGAGAGGCGGAGTCCGGTGGCAGAACTGACGCGAGATCAGAGGATCGGTCCCTACACAGTGCGGCACGCGAGAACCGCGGACCTGTCCGGCGCCCGAAGCGTCATGCTGGACACCTTCTACCGGGAGTTCGACTACGGATACGTGCCGGACTGGCACCCCGATGTCATCGATCTGGAGGGCACCTATCTGCGGGATCCGAGGCACACACTCGTCGTGGCCGTGCGCGACGACGGCGAGGTGGTCGGCACCACCGCCCTCAACTCACGCGGCCCCGCCCACCCACCACACCCGCGAAGCCTCGTCGAGCGCTACCCCTCGGGACGGACCGCCCAACTGTTGCGCGTGTACGTACGCCCCGGGCACCGGCGCCACGGGCTCGCCCGCGCGATGGTGCACACCGCCTGCGCCTTCGCCGCGACCGTCCCCGGATACGAACGCGTCTACCTGCACACCAACGTCGACATCCCCGGCGCGGAAGGCTTCTGGCGCGGCATGGCCACCGAGGTGTTCGACGCCCGCCCCACCGGAGAACACGGTGGATTCGGAACCGTCCACTTCGAGATCCCGCTCGAAGAGTTCGCTGCGACGTCGTCCGCCGCCACGTGAGAACCGCCCACTCCACCGTCCGCCGGGCCAAGCATCGGGCGGCCGCCCGAGCCCGCGGTACTCACGACGACCCTCTCGCGGGACGCGGTGTCCACGGGCCGGGCCAGGCCCCTGATGTCACGCCCCCTGTTCAGTGCGGTAACGCGAGGATGACCCCAAGCCCCCCATTCCCTAAGGTAGTTGCACCTATCGGATGAATGCACAAGGCGCCACGGCGCGAGCCTGGTGATCGCGGGTACGGGGGGGGTACCAATGGGACAGCGAGTACGACACGTGCGAGCACGACGACGACGCCGGGGACGTTCCCCCGGCTGACTGCCGCACCTGTCTTCCGTGCCGTCCCCCGGGCGAGGGCGCGGTGTGATGTGGTGGCTGGGCTGGCTGGTCCCGGTGATCGCCGCGCACCGGATATGCACGCCGACACGCCCTGACCGGGTCGTCGACCGCGCGGTGGAGAGAGTCCAGTTCTGGCGAAACGTACTCGGCCTCACCCTGACCGTCGCCACCTGGCTGGCCTTCGGGCTGGTCCCCTTGCGCGAGATACCCGGCCAGTTCGGGCTGAGCCTCGCCTACGGCTTCAGTGCCGTGCAGCTGATCTTCTATGCGGCCTTGTTCGCGGTCGCGATGACACCCAAGGGCCGGAAGTGGGCCGCGACGGTGCGGTGGCGCGGCCCGTTCCTCGCCTTCGTCCTCTCGTTCACAGCGTGGATCGTCTTCGCGCAGACAGATCTCTCCGACTGGCCGCCGAATTCACCCGGGTCCGCCGTATGCGGCCTCTGGCTGGCCCTCTTCGGCGGATACGGAGGCCTTCTGCTCGTCCTCAACGGAGGACGTACCGCCGACATCAACGACGGACTGCCGGCCATCCTGCCCATATTCTCCCTGCTCGCCTTCTCCCTCCTCGCTCGGGGACCCCATGTACGACAAGGTCTCCATGCCGGTCCGCCTCGTACTGGGCCTCACCGGCCCGCTGACCCTGCTCCTCCTGGCCCGCTGGCAACTGCGGCGCCTTCGCGTGGTTCACGGCGTGCGTCTGTCGGACATGTGGCACCGGGCCTGAGGGCGCGTGACCGCTCCCGCCGTCACTCGGCGCGGAGCCGATGCGCCGCCGCGTCCCGGACTCCGACCGGTCCGCGAAGCGTCGACGGACGGTCCGCCAGAAGGTGGCGCGGCCACTGCGACTGGTCTCACTCACAGAAGGAGCGGCAGCGCGAGCGCCACCTCGGACTCCGGGTCATATTGGACTGGTACCCGTATATCCCCGTCGGCTCAGGGAGGGTTCTTGACCGGGAAGGTCCGAGGTCCGCGGATCGTGGTCGTCATGGGCGTGTCGGCGTCCGGGAAATCCACCGTCGGCGCCCGAGTGGCCCAGCGGCTCGGTGTGCCCTTCCTGGAGGGCGACGACCTGCACCCCGCCGCCAATCGCGCCAAGATGGCATCCGGGCACCCCCTCGACGACGGCGACCGCGGTCCGTGGCTGGCGGCTCTCGCCGACCGGGTCCGAGCGGCCGCGGCCGGTGAACTGGGCGGCGTCGTCTCCTGTTCGGCCCTCAAACGCGCCTACCGAGACCACCTGCGCGGCACGGGCGCCAACCTGTACTTCGTGTATCTGGCCCTCGATCACCGGCTGGCGGAGCAGCGCATCGCCGGCCGGCAGGGGCACTTCATGCCACCGTCGTTGCTGGACTCCCAGTACGAGATACTCCAACCGCTGGAGGCCGACGAGCCGGGCGTGACCATCGACGCGTCGGGAAGCCGGGAACAGGTGCTCGCGCTGGTGGTGCAGGACCTGGTCCGGTCGGCCGAGTAGCGGGACCGCGTCCGCCGGATCATGCTGCGCCCTATGGAACTGGTCCACTTCCGCATGGTGATGCCGCCCTCGCTCACCGGGGCGGCCGTCGACCTGCTCGCTTCACAGGGGGGCGTGTTCAACCGTGTACGCCCTGCTGGGGCTGGGGTTCACGGACGAGGCAAAGGCCTTCACCCAGTGGCTCGCCGACCGCGTCAGGGAGCGCGCCGGAAGCGCCGGGGACACCGGTCCCCTGAACATCATGTACCGGGTGGACGGCTCCTCGGACCTGATCGAGGAGACCCTCGACCACTGGGCGGGCTACGCGGGTTCCTCACCGGTACGGATCGGCAACGGGGCCGCCGAACAGCCGCAGTTGGACATCTACGGCGAGGCCCTCGACAGCATCTACTTCGCGCACCGGCACGGTCTGCAGGTGGGACACCACGGATGGAACGCGCTGCTGACCAATCTGGACTGGCTGGTGGACCACTGGGATCGGGCGGAGGAAGGGCTGTGGGAGACCCGTGGCGGCCGGGAGCACTTCACCTATGGCCGCGTGATGTCCTGGGTGGCCTTCGATCGCGCCCTGCGGCTCGCAGAGTCCAACGGCCGGCCCGCGGCCGCCGAACGCTGGCGGGTCGCACGCGACGACTGCTACCAGCAGGTCATGTCAAAGGGCTGGAGCGAGGCACGCCAGGCCTTCGTCCAGCACTACGGCAACGACGTCCTCGACTCCTCGCTGCTGCGCATGGCGACGGTCGGGTTCATCACCCCCGACGACCCCCTGTGGACGTCGACGCTCGCCGCCATGGAGCAGGAGCTGGTCAGCGACAGCCTGGTCTACCGGTACAACCCCGAGGCCTCACCCGACGGCCTGCGCGGCTCTGAAGGCACCTTCTCCCTGTGCACCTTCATGTACGTCGACGCTCTGGCACGCGCGGGCCACACCGACAAGGCACGGCTGGTGCTGGAGAAGATGATGGGGTACGCGAACCATCTGGGTCTGTACTCCGAGGAGATCGACCCGACGGGCCGTCAGCTCGGCAACTTCCCGCAGGCGTTCACCCATCTGGCCCTCATCGACGCGGCCATCACCCTGGACGCCGCTCTCAACCGTGCCTAGCCCGCGCCGGGACGCCTGAGCAGATACCTCCCGTGCGCCGGGACGTGTCAGCGCGCCGGCTTCCCGTCCGTACGCCGGGAGGTCGGCGCGCCGAGTCCGTGTGCCTGGCGAGTCAGCCGAGCCGCTCGATGAGGTGGTCGCCCACCCGGAGGGCATTGGCCATGGCGGTCAGGGACGGATTCACCGCCCCGATGCTCGGGAAGAAGCTCGTGTCGACGACGTACAGGTTGTCGACGTCGTGCGCCTTGCAGTTGATGTCCAGGGCGGAGGAGGCCGGATCGGTGCCGAAGCGCACCGTGCCGGCCTGATGGGCGGTCGCGCCGATGGGCATGCCCTTGTGCAGGTAGATGCTGTGCGACAGCAGGTGATGCTCGTGCATCCCGAGATGGCCGAGCATGTGCTGGAGCTTGTGCCGCAGGCGGGACAGACCGGCGGTGTTGTGGTTCTCGTCGAGCGCGAGGCGCACCCGGCCGTCGGATTCCAGAGTGACGCGGTTGTCGGGCAGTGGCAGGTCCTCCCCGCACAGCCAGAAGTCGACGGCGTGGTGGGCCAGGACCTCGAAAGGCATGTCGGGTGCCACCGCACCGGCCCAGCGCGGGGCCTCGCCGTGGATCTGCTCGGCGTCCGACTTGCCCAGCATCTGGATGCCGCCGAGGGGGTAGTCCCAGTCGTCCGCGCCGAGGTACCAGTCGTGCAGGGCGAGGGTCTTCTGGAACTGGGTGTCGTTGGGTTCCTTCGACACCGCCATCAGCGCCAGGTTGTTGTGGCGCATGTAGTGGCGGCCGACCACGCCCGAACTGTTGGCCAGCCCGTCGGGGTGCCGGTCGCCGGCCGAAGCGAGCAGCAGCACGGCCGAGTTGACCGCTCCGCAGGCCACGACGACGATATGGGCCGAGAAGCGGGCCTGCTGCCCGTCCGCGAGTTCGGCGACGACGGCCGTGACACTGCGCCCCGTCGGATCGGTTTCCAGCCGTGTCACCTTGGCGTTGGTGACCATCTCCACGTTCGGATGCTCCAACGCCGGTTCCACGCAGACCACTTCGGCGTCGGACTTGCCCCGCACGAGACAGGGGAAACCGTCGACCCGGTTGCAGCGGATGCAGACGCTGGAGTGGACGGCCCCGCCGAGCGCGTTCTGGGTGAGGTCGACACCGATGGGCAGATGGAAGGGGTGCAGTCCCTGCTTCTCCAGGTCGTCGCTCAACTGCTGGATGCGTGGCTCGTGTTCGACCGGCGGATAGGCGTACTGCTCACTGCAGGACCCTTCCCAAGGGTCCTCGCCGTGCCTGCCGTGCACTCGGTAGAGGTGTTCCGCCTGGGTGTAGTACGGCTTCAGATCCTCGTAACCGATCGGCCAGGCCGGGGAGATGCCGTCGTGATGAGTGATCTCCCCGAAGTCCTCCGGACGCAGCCGGAACAGCGCGGCGCCGTAGAACTTGGTGTTTCCGCCGACGTAGTAGTTGACCTCGGGCGGGAACTCGTTGCCGTGCTTGTCGAGCCAGAACTCAGGCGCCCGGTACTTTCCCTTGACGAACACGGCCGTGGAGTCCCAGTTGTCACGTTCGCGCGGCAGATAGTCACCTCGTTCGAGGACGAGAACGCGCTTGCCGGACGGGGCGAGGCGGTGAGCGAGCGTTCCCCCGCCCGCACCGGTGCCGATGATGACGACGTCGTACTGGGGGGAGTCGTCCATGACGACCACCATCCTTGCCAGCTCGGTCTTGTGCCCCCTGGACCACCTGTCGAACCTGATGTGTCTCGGAGACCCGACCGGTCTCCCGCCCCTTTTCGAAGTTATACGCAACCAGGTGGTGCGGCATCCGCAGCAGGGCGGGGACCGGGTCACAGCACGGCGATCGGGTTGACCGGTGAGCCCGTGGCCGCCTGGAGCCTCAGCGGGGCGACCACGCACAGGAACTGCCAGCGGCCCAGTTCCTCACAGACCGGCACCAGCGCCTCGAAGTCCAGGTAGTCCAGCAGATGCAGGCCCATCGCGTGCACCGCCAGTACGTGCACGGGATAGGCGATCCCCTCCACCGCGCTGGGGGCCGCGTCATTGTTGCCGTCCGACCCCAGGACGGCCACACCCCGCTCGGCCAGGAAGCGCATCGCCGCCGGGTGCAGGCCCGCCCGCGCCGGTGCGGGGTCCCAGGCGCCGAGGTCGCGCCGCCGTCGGCGGTGTCCCACCCGCACGAACAGCAGATCGCCCGGTCCGACCGTGACCCGCTGAGCCTCCTCGGCGGCCATGAGATCCTCCGCGCTCACCTGGTCGCCGGCCTCCAGCCAGGGCACGCCCCCGAGCCGGGGGATGTCCAGCAGCACCCCGCGTCCGACGATGCCGTCCGCCACCGCGTCCAGCGTCAGCTCGCGGGCTCCATCCGGCGTCACCGTGCTCGCCGGGACCCCGCCGAACAGCTCACCGTCGAAGATCACATGGCACAGTGCGTCGAGGTGGCTGTCGGCGTCGCCGTGCACGTTCATGGCGAACCGGTCGCGGGCGAAGTGCAGTCCCCGCGAGACGTTGTCCCCGGCTGCCGGCGCGATCATCCAGTGGGACGCGGGTTGCGGGTCGTCCGGTCCCGGCACGGTCTGGACGGGGGCGGCGAGCGAGACGGCGCGGCCGGTGCGGACCTCGCCGGCGGCGGCCGCCACCCTCTCGGGAGTGAGCCGGGCGAGCGCTCCGCGACGGCTGTCCACCTCGCGCGACGACTGCTCGCGCAGCGCGCGGTACAGCTCCCGGAAGGCCGCCTCGGACAAGGGGGGCGGGGTCGGCGAGAGCGCCGGGAACCGCGCGCCCGCGCTCATCGCGACCGGTCGCCCGGCCGAGCTGTCCGGCACCGGACAGCGGGGGCGGACACCGCGGGCGGTGTGCGGGTCGGGTGATCTGTCATGACGCTCCTCCTCGGCGCCCCCTCTCTCACTGTCGTGTCCCGGGGACCGGCGCGCACTCCGGGGTGGCCCGGAGGCCGTCTCAGCCGGGGCGGTCGGAGCGGCCGCGAGGCAGGCGATGTCGTCGTCTTCGGGGATGCCGCGTACGGCCTTGGGCGCACATTGTGGTGATCGGCCCCGACCGCGTCGTACGGCACGCGCTGTTCCGCTCACCGACAGCGCACTTCTCGGCCTGATGACGGCTACGGCCGAACCTGCCGACGCGGGGATCGCGCCCGCGTCGAGGGGCGAGGCGGGCGGTCGACAGGGGCCGCTTCAGCTGTAGGCGGCGAGGAAGGCGGCGACGCCGGCGGTGGCGTAGTGGTCGAGTTCCTCCGGGGTGTGCTGGGGGCTGCCGTGGAACATGGCCTTGTTCACGGGGATCCAGAGCAGCAGGCCGGAGAAGTGGTTGGCGGCCAGATGCGGGTCGCTGATCCGGAGCAGGCCCTCGTCGGCGAGACGCCGGAAGGTCGCCGCCAGGGTGGCGAGAACCCGCTCGAAGCCCTGCGCGTACCAGGAGGCGCCCAGCTCCGGGAAGACATCGGCGTTGGCGATGATCAGGCGCCTCAGTCGCAGCACCTCGGGCCGGGTGAGCACGGTGAGGAGCTCGCCGGCGAGCCGGGTGAGGTTCTCCTCCAGCCGGTCGGCGTCCGCCGGAATGTCGGCCACGAGTCCGACCATGCCCTCCACCTGACCGGTGGTGGCCAGGACGATCTCGGCGAACAGCTTCTCCTTGTCGGCGAAGTGCTTGTAGACGGTCTGCTTGGAGACGGCGGCCAGCTTCGCGATGTCGTCCATGCTGGTCCCCGAGTAGCCCTTGGCCATGAACGCCCGCGTCGCGGCGTCCATGATCGCCGTGTGCTTGCGGGCCGACCGGCTCTGCTCGTTCGCTTCCACGCCGCTCCTCCGTCAGTACTGGACAGTCTAGTTCTGCGTGGCTACTGTAGCGCCTACGACCTCACGAGTACTACACCGTCTAGTTCTGTCCCGGGGAGTGAAATGCGATGGCCCGCATGCTCAATGGCCTGCTGGGCCACCTCGCCGGCCTGTAGTCGGCCTTCTTCGTACTGGCCCGCCACTTCACCTCCCACCACAGGCAGCGCACCTGGGCAGCCGGCTCCCGCCTCGCACCCCTCGGCGCCCTCGTCGGCTTCGCCGGTTCGTCCGCCTCGGCCGCGGCCTTCACCGTCGGCGCCGGACCGGGCCTGCCGTGGTCGGCCGCCGCCACCGCCCGCCCGATCAAGACGTAGAACAACACCACGCCCGTACACCAGCGACAGGAGACCGCGATGACCACGGCACCCAAGGGCCCCGCCAGCTACTTCCCCTCGATCGAGAAGAAGTATGGCCGCCCCATCGCGCACTGGAAGGACCTGATCCGCGCCTCACCCCTGACCAAGCACATGGAGCTCGTCACCTGGCTGAAGACGGAACACGGGCTCGGCCACGGACACGCCAACGCGCTCGTCGCCCATACGCTCGCGGAGGACAGCGCCGAGTAGGACCCCGACGGGCCACCGCCAGGCCATGCGTACGCTCGTACGCATGGCTACGGACCACTTCGCGGGCGATCCGCGCACGAACCTGGAACGCATGCAGGCGGGCGACCTCTACATCGCCGACGACCCCGAGATCGCCCGCCGCCAGCAGCAGGCCGTTCACCTGGCCTCCCGCTACCAGGCCGCCGAGGACGCGGACGCCGCGCGGCCGATCCTCGCCGAACTCCTCGGGGCGCTCGGCGCGGAGGCGCACGTCCGGCCGCCCCTGCACGTCGACTACGGCAGCAACATCACCATCGGCGCGCGCACCTTCGTCAACTTCAATCTCACCGCCCTCGACATCGCGGCCATCACCATCGGCGAGGACTGCCAGATCGGCCCGAACGTCCAACTGCTCACCCCCACCCACCCGCTGGAGCCGCGACCCCGGCGCGACAAGCTGGAAGCCGCCAAGCCGATCACCATCGGCGACAACGTCTGGCTCGGCGGCGGAGCGATCGTCTGCCCCGGCGTCACCGTCGGCGACAACTCCGTCATCGGGGCGGGCGCCGTGGTCACCGGGGACATTCCCGCGAACGTCGTCGCCGTGGGCAACCCCGCCCGGCCGGTACGCGACCTGTAGGGGCCGCCGCCATGGCCACCGGACACATCGACCCCCAGCGCCGCTCCCGCATCCTCGACGCCGCCCTCGACCTGATCGCCGAGGAGGGCATCGCGCGTGTCTCCCATCGGAGGATCGCCACGCGGGCCGGGGTCCCCCTGGGGTCGATGACCTACCACTTCAGCGGCATCGACGACCTCCTCCGTGAGGCCTTCGCCCGCTTCGCCGACCACATCGTCGCCGTCTTCGACGCCCACCTCGCCGCCCCGGCCGACGCGACAGCAGCCCGGCTGGCAGTGGCCGACCTGGTCCACGCGCTTTCGGACGGCAGCCGGCGCGATCTGGTCCTCACCCAGGAGCTGTACACCCTCGCCGCCCGGCAGCCCGCCTACCGCGACCTCACCCACGAATGGATGCGCCGCAGCCGCGTCCATCTGGAAAGGCACTTCGACCCGGACACCGCCCGGCAACTGGACGCCCTCATCGAGGGCCTGACCCTCCACCGTGCCCTGTCCCGGGAACCCCACGGGCGCGCCCTGACGCTCGAAGCGATCGCCCGCATCACCTCGACGGGGGCACAGACCCGCTGACCGATGGCGACGGGCCGGTGACCCGGGATGCGGGCCCACCCGTGCGACGCACGGTGAAGCGGCGCGGGCGCAGGGCCGGTGCCTCAGGTCAGGTGCGCTTGGCAGGCGCGCGCTTGGGCTTTTCGGGTGACGTGGACTTCCGGCTGCGGACGGTCCGCGAAGCCGTCTTGGGTGCGGGCCGGGGCGAACTCTCGGCCGTCGTTGCCTCAGGGGCAGGAGCAGGGGCCGGGGCAGTCGCGGAGGACTTGCGCGTCGGCCACTTCAGCTCGATCTCCAGCTCGATCTCGCCGTCACCGACCTCCACTTCCACCTCGGTACGGAGCTCGTCCGGGATACGCAGGCTCAGCGCTGCCGACCCGAGCTCCAACTCGGCTTCCCCGCCCTTCCTGAGCGCTTCGGCCAGCGCCGCGAGCCGGTCCGCGGCTTCGTGGCGGGACAGTGAGTTCTTCCACTCGAAACTGAGGTCCTTGGCCATGTATCCACCATTCGACGCAAAGTTCGCACAACTGGCAAGACTCATTGTCGTCGCCGGTGCCCGATCCGCATCCCGTCCATCGGCACGGGGCCGACGGGCTCGCTCGGCAAAAGCACCCACACATCGCAGAGGAGGATGATTTTGTGATGGTTGTGCCATATGGGCCCATACTGGAGCTGAACATGTGAAACCCGGCTTGAAGACCGACAGTGGCGGTACGGAAGCAGAGGGATTTGTCATGACTGAGGCGAGCGAAGCGGCCCGCGCCGACCAGGCCCTGAAGGCGAAACACCGTGCGATGTGGTCGCTCGGCGACTACCCCTCCGTGGCATCGACTGTCATCCCCGAGCTGGGGGGCGAGCTGGTGCGGGAGTGCGGCGTCCAGCAGGGCGACCACGTCCTGGACGTCGCGGCGGGCTCCGGGAACGCGGCCATCCCCGCCGCCCTCCTCGGCGCCGACGTCGTCGCCAGCGACCTCACGCCCGAACTCCTTGAGGTCGGCCGCCGCGAGGCCTCGGAGCGCGGCGCCGAGCTGGACTGGCAGGAGGCGGACGCGGAGGCGCTGCCCTTCGCGGACGGCGAGTTCGACACGGTGATGTCCTGCGTGGGCGTCATGTTCGCCCCGCACCACGAGCAGGCGGCCAACGAGATGGTCCGGGTGTGCCGCCCCGGCGGCACCATCGGCCTGATCAACTGGACCCCGGAAGGGTTCATCGGGCAGATGTTCTCCGCCATGCGCCCCTACGCTCCCCCGCCGCCGCCCGGTGCCCAGCCGGCACCCCTGTGGGGCGATCCGGATCATGTGCACTCCCTGTTCGGGGACCGTGCCACCGATGTCGAAGCCCGCCGACAGTCCGTCCACGTCGACGAGTTCGCGCGGCCGGAGGAGTTCCGGGAGTTCTTCAAGGCCTGCTACGGGCCGACCATCGCCACGTACCGCTTCATCTCCGACGACCCCGAGCGGGTGGCCGCCCTCGACGCGGCACTCGACGACCTGGCCGCCCGGCACCTCGCCGACGGCGCCATGGACTGGGAGTACCTTCTGCTCACGGCCCACCGGACAGACGCATAAGCCTCGTTGACCGAAGGGCAGTGGCCGCGGATCGAGCCGCTGCCCCCGGCCGACCTGCCGCCGGGGATGTCCCGCACATCTCACCCGCACGGGTGGCACCGCGTGTGCCCGCGGCTTCATGTCACCTGCCGCGGGGCCTGGACCTGGGACGGGTCCGGGCCCCGCGCGCTGATGGGGTCAGCGGATGTCAGAGGGGAAGTCCACCTCCGAGCAGACCGCCGAGGAGGCTGCTGAGGGTGGCGAGGAGTCCGGAAAGTACGTCCGCGCGAGTTCTCCTGTCAGATCGTTGGAACGGTGACCTGATGACAACCGAGGTCGGCCCGCCCGGGGACGGCTGGAATACGTCTGTCACCCGCACGAGCGTCGAGCACTGCTCCTGTCGCACGCGCCGAGGACCGTGAGTCCTTCCGGCACGGGCAGCAGTCAGTCCACGGGGCTCGGAGGCCGGTAGCCGGGCACGGAGGGCCAGCGGACCGTCAGTACCACGGACTCCTCCTCCGCGAACCAGGAGTGGTCGACGCCTCGGCCCCACACGACGTAGTCCCCCTGCCGGGCCAGGAGAACACTGCGACCGGGCAGTTCCACCCGGAAGCGCCCGCTGATGAGGACCAGCAGGGCGGTGCGCTCTTCGCCAGTCACCCACTGGGCCCGCTCATCGCCCTGCGGGTGGACACCCCATTTGATCTCCACGGCTTCGCTGCGCCGAGGATCGGAGGCGTCCTTGAAATGCCCCAGCAGCCAGCCCCGGTCCAGTGCCGCGTCCTTGCCCGCATTGCCCACGTACACGCTGTCGGTCATGTCTTCGGACGGTAGCGGGGCAGGGCGATCGAGGTGAGGAAGTCGTCCACCATGGAGGTCTGGACGTCCTCGGGGAAGCGGGCCGGGTCGAAGAGGGCCTGGACGACCAGGCCGTGGACGAACGCGACGGCTGTCGCGGCGAGTTGTTCCGGGTCGGCACCGGCAGGCAGCTCGCCGCGGTCGCGGGCGGCCTCCAGGTGGGGGCGTACCGTCGAGCGCAACCGGCGGTAACGGCCGGCCTGTTCGGCGGCGAGGTCCTCGTCGGCGAGCGAGACGTCCCAGGAGCTGACCCAGATGCGGTTGCGGGCCGTGTCGCCCGGGGTGAGCGGCAGGATGTCCAGGAGCATGGCCCGCACGGTGGCCAGTCCGGCGGCGGGTCGCTCGCGGCGGGGCCGCCCCGCGGTGTCCTTCTCCAGCAGGTCCAGGGCGTGCGCGACCAGGTCGCGTTTGGTCCGGAAGTAATGCATGAGCATCCCCGTCGAGACACCCATCGCGGTCGCGACGGCGCGCAGGGTCAGCCCGCCGAAGCCTTTGTCGGCGAGGACCTGCCACACCGCCTCGGACACGTCCTTACGACGGGCTTCTCGGTCTCCAGGTGCAGGGGGCATGCTGCTAGCTTACGTACCGAACGCTTGTTACGTACCAGGAGAGAGCGAGACTCCCATGTTCACCCTGCCGCTCGACGACCTCGCCCGGCTCCGCCCCCTGGAGCCCTGGCACGCGCCGGAGTTCCTGGCCCACATCGACCGCGCCCGACCCCTGGTAGACCCATGGATACCGTGGGCGACCTTCAGTACCGACCTCCAGTCCGCCACCGCCACTCTCCAGCGCTATGCCGACCGGCAGGCCACGGACACCGGCCGGATCTTCGGCATCTGGCTGGAGGACACCCTGGTCGGCGGCGTCATGTTCACCCGCTTCGACAGCGCGTCCGGCGTCTGCGAGATCGGCTGCTGGACGGAGCGCGCCGGGGAGGGACGGGGTCTGGTGAGCCGGGCCTGCCGGGCCCTGATCGACTGGGCCTTCACCGAGCGCGGGATGAGCCGGGTCGAATGGTGGACCGCCTCCGGCAACGCCCGCAGTGTCGCTGTCGCGCGCCGGCTGGGCATGACCCGTGACGGCGTACTGCGGCGGCACAGTCCGCACCTGGGTCGACGGCGGGACATCGAGGTCTGGTCCGTCCTCTCCGAGGAATGGCCCGCCGCCCGCGAAGGGTCCGCGGCCGCGGTGCAGGTCGAACTCGACCGGCTCATGGCCGTGTTCGTCGGCGCCTTCACCAACACCGACGGCCGGCGACCGGACCTCGACGTCATCCGCGACGTCTTCGTCCCCCAGGGGCGCATCATCGCCAACGTCGGCGCCGAGCCGGTGATCTACGACCTCGACTCCTTCATCGAACCCCGCCAGAAGATGCTCACCGACGGCACACTGACCGAGTTCTCCGAGTGGGAGGTCGCCGAGCGCACCGAGATCTTCGGATCGATCGCCCACCGGTTCAGCGAGTACCGCAAGTCCGGCTACCACTACGGCGAGTGGTTCGAGGGCTCAGGTCACAAGACGACCCAGTTCCTGCGCACGCCGGAAGGCTGGAGGATGTCCTCACTCGCCTGGGACGACGTGCCGTCGCCTGCCGCGCACACGGTCGGCGTCGAACGCACTGAGGAACCCGGCGCACAGGGGCGGTGACCTGCCACGGGCCGCGGAGCTGTGCTAATGTTTCGGTGTTGCAGTTGTGGTACCCATGAACCTATGTGCGCCTGACGGGAATGTTTCTCCTGCAGGCGCATTATTTGTTTTTCCGGCGTCTCCGGATGGGGCCCCTGCCTATCGAAGGAGCAGGTCATGGCACAGGGAACCGTCAAGTGGTTCAACGCCGAAAAGGGTTTCGGCTTCATCGCGCAGGACGGCGGGGGCCCCGACGTCTTCGCGCACTACTCGAACATCGCGACCCAGGGCTTCCGTGAGCTCCAGGAGGGCCAGCGGGTCTCGTTCGACGTCACGCAGGGCCAGAAGGGCCCGCAGGCGGAGAACATCGTCCCCGCCTGATCGCCGGACGCGTGTCCGCGCACCGGGGTCCGCACCGTGATGGTGCGGACCCCGGTTTGTGCTATTTCCAGGAAGGCAGATCACTGCATGTCCCGCAGGTCCCAGAAGCCGAATCGGCGCTCCTCGTCGCCCCGGCCGTCAACGTCGTCGCCGAGCGAATTCCGGCTTCCGGAAAGCACGACCCCCGCACTTCCCGCCGTCGAGGACTTCGCCGGCCTGGACATGCCCGCGGGGCTGCTGAAGACCCTCACCGCGCAGGGCGTGACCACCCCCTTCCCCATCCAGGCCGCCACGCTGCCCAACTCGCTGGCCGGCCGTGACATGCTGGGACGGGGCCGCACCGGCTCCGGCAAGACCCTCGCGTTCGGTCTCGCGCTGCTGGCCCGCACGGCCGGGCTGCGCGCGGAGCCCAAGGCACCCCTCGTCCTGGTGCTGGTTCCCACCCGCGAGCTGGCCCAGCAGGTGGCGGACGCGCTGACCCCCTACGCCACAGCCGTGAACCTCCGGCTGACCACCGTGGTCGGCGGGCTGTCCATCACCAAGCAGGCCGGTGCGCTCAGGCGCGGCGTCGAGGTGCTCGTGGCTACGCCCGGCAGGCTCAACGACCTCGTGGAACGCGGGGACTGCGTGCTCGACCAGGTACACATCACGGTGCTGGACGAAGCCGACCAGATGACCGACATGGGCTTCCTGCCGCAGATCACCAGGCTGATCCAGCAGGTACGGCCCGACGGGCAGCGGATGCTCTTCTCGGCCACCCTGGACCGCAACATCGACCGCCTGGTGCAGCAGTTCCTGACCGACCCCGTGGTGCACTCGGTGGACCCGTCCGCGGGAGCGGTGACCACCATGGAGCACCACGTGCTCCACATCCAGGACGAGACCGACAAGAAGGCCGTCACCACGCGCATCGCGGCCCGTGACGGCCGGGTCATCCTCTTCCTCGACACCAAGAGGTCCGCCGACCGGCTCGCCAAGCGACTGCTGGCCGTCGGTGTCCGGGCGGCGGCACTGCACGGAGGCCGCTCCCAGCCCCAGCGCAACCGGACCCTGGAGCAGTTCAAGAACGGCCAGGTCACCGCGCTGGTGGCGACGAACGTCGCGGCCCGGGGCATACACGTCGACGACCTCGACCTCGTCGTGAACGTCGATCCCCCGACCGACCACAAGGACTACCTCCACCGGGGCGGCCGCACGGCCCGCGCCGGCGGCTCCGGCAGCGTGGTCACGCTGGTCCTGCCCGAGCAGAAGCGGGATGTGACCCGGCTCATGTCGGACGCGGGCATCCGCCCCCGCACGGCCCGGGTCACATCGAGCGATGCGGAACTGGCCACCATCACCGGCGCCCGCGAGCCCTCCGGCGTGGCTGTCACCATTGAAATCCCCCAGCAGGCGACCCCGCCGGCGTCCCGCCCGGACCGGAAGACCGGTGCCCAGCCCGGCGGGCGATCCGGCCGCCGTCGCCGCAGCGCCGGCACGGCCAAGACGCCGACGGGTGCCGCAACGGGGACGGGGAGCCGTGGCTCCGACCGTCGGGGCGTCGCCGGTGCGACCAAGTCAGGTGCGACCAAGTCAGGTGCGGCCAAGTCCGGTGGCGCCTCTGCGACCGGCGGACGCGGTTCTGCCCGCCGGGCCGGATCCGGCGGGGCCACGGGCGGTGCCGCCGGATCGGGCGGCCGCGGAGCCGAGCGCCGAGGCGGCCGCCGAGGCTCTGCCGGCTAGGAGCCCGACGGGTGCGGTCCGCCCCCAGTGCCTGTGCCGGCACCGGGGTGGGGTCCACGCAGCGTACGCAGCGCACCGAGGGCCATCAGGTCGTTGGCCACGAACACCCCGTCGACGTCCGGCCGCCGGTCGAGCAGTTCGGCCATGGCGCGGGCACCGCTCTGTGTGTCATGCCAGGAGCATCGGCCGACCGGGCGGAGGGCTGGTGCGGGAACGCGCTGGTGTCACCCGGCGTATGTGAGCAGATTTCGGCGGCGCGGTGCACCCCTTCGCGCCCGTTACGGCGCGGGGCGCGCCCCGGGGAGCGGCAGCGGGTCCGCTGCGGGGCGCGACCCGGGGAGTGGCCGCCGGTCCGCTGCGGGGCGCGGCCGTCGGTCCGCTGCGGGGAGTGGTCGCCGGTCCGCTGCGGCCACCGCCCGAGCCGGGCCCGTGGCCTTCACAGGAACCGCCGGATCGGGGCGACCGCCATCTCCTTGGTGCGCTGGAGCAGTGCTCGCCGTCTCCAGCGGGTGAGGTCGATGGCCTCGCTGCGCCGCAGGTCCGCGTCGAAGTCGTGGTCGAGTGCCGCGGTGAACGACTCGTCCAGTACGGCGAGCATGACCTCCTCGTCGTGGTCCATGGAGCGGCGGTTGAAGTTCGTGGACCCGATCAGGGCGGCGACCGAGTCCACGGTGATGATCTTGGCGTGCATCATGGTCGGCCGGTACTGGAAGACCTCCACGCCGGCCTGGAGCAGCCGCTCGTAGTGGTGCTGGCCGGCGAGCTGGCAGGCGCGTTGGTCGGTGTGCGGGCCGGGCAGGAGGATCTCCACGCGCACGCCCCGGCGGGCGGTCCGGCACAGCAGGTCGATGAAGTACGTGTCGGGGGCGAAGTAGGCGGTGGCGAGGCGGAAGCGTTCCTCGGCCGAGGTGAGCATGACCCGGATGAGGGTCTGCATGTCCTGCCAGCCGATGCTCGCGGAGCCGCGCACGACCTGGACGATCGACGAGCCGTCCTGCGCGTGCGGGGCGAACCGGTCGCGCTCGTCGAAGAGTTCCGCGTGGCACTCGGCCCAGTTCTGCGCGAACGCCGCGGCGATGCCGTCCACCGCCGGCCCGCGCACCTGGACGTGGGTGTCGCGCCACTCCCCGGGGCCCCGGGCGTCGCCGCACCACTCCTGCGCGATGCCGACGCCGCCGGTGAACGCGGTGCGTTCGTCGACGATGAGGGCCTTGCGGTGGCATCGGTGGTTCTGCTTGAACGGTGACAGCCAGACGGGCTTGCGGAACCAGGCCACCTGCACACCTGCGGCGTCCATGAGGTCGAGGAGTTCCCGTTCGATCTCCTTGGCGCCGAACCCGTCGAGCAGCAGCCTCACCCTCACCCCCGCGCGGGCCCGCTCGGCCAGGGCGTCGGCGAAGTCGCGGGCGATGCGACCGCGCCAGTAGACGAAGGTCATCAAGTCGATCGTGTGCTCGGCCGAGCGGATCGCGCTCAGCATCGCGGGGAAGATCTCGTCGCCGTTGCGCAGGGGCAGCAGCGCGTTGCCCTCGGTGGCCGCGATGCCGATCAGCCGCTCCAGGCGGCGCCGCAGCGTCCGCACCCGCGTCTGCGCGTCGACTGCGGCGCCACGCACCGGAGCAGCCTCTCTGCCGTCAACGGTCACGCCTCATCTCCTGTCTGTCGCTGGGGGTCGCCGCGGGGTATCGCACCTGACCGTCCCTGGGTTCGCTGTTCGTGGACGGCGGTTCCGGCGGTCACCGCTTCCCGGCGGAGGGCCATATCCGGTGCGTCAGGCGGCTGACGGGGCTCTGTGCGTGCAGCCCGGCCCGACGGCCGAGTACGTACGACGCCCCGCTGAGCGCCGCGGCACCCGCCCCGACGCCGACGGTGATCAGCTTGTGGTGGCCGACCACCGTCCAGGCCGTCCTGGCCACGACGGCACACTGACCCGATGCCGTGACCAGTGCCCGGCGGCCCGTCTCGACGCCCTGGGCCGCCGTTCGAGCGGCCGTGCTCGCGACCCCGGCCACGCGCCCGGTGCCGAACTCCTCGCTCCGTACCGTGTCGTCCGTGGTCGCCGCGGCCTTGTTCGCCGCACGAGCCGCGGGCGCGGACCCCTTCTTGGCCGCGCCCGCGGCGGAGGATCCCTTGTCCGCGGCACCGCCTGCGGACGTGGATCCGTTGCTCGCCGCTCCCCGCGCGTTGGACGCGTTCCGCTTCGTCGCGGACTTGCCGTTCGTCTCAGCGTTGTGTTCAGCCATGGCGCTTCGCCTTGCCCGTCGGCGCCTGCGTAAACGCGCCTCGGTACGGCCGGAAACTGCCGTGCATTCTTTGCGCAGTTGGGGGAAGGCGCCTGCTCGGAAACCTGAACCGCACGGTGAGCAGCAGGGGAGAGAGAACGACGATGACGGCGACGTCAGCGACAGACACCAAGGCCGCACCGGTCGCCGAGCGCGGAGGCGCGCCGGGTGGCGCTCCGGAACTGCCGCGGATCGAGGACGCGTCAGCGGTGGCCCCGCGGGACGCCCGCGAGCTGACCAAGCTGTTCCTGCGGCGCTTGGCGGTGCTGGAGGAGGGCACGCCGGAGTACCAGTACGCGCGCAACACGCTCATCGAGATGAACCTCTCCCTGGTGCGCTACGCGGCAAAGGGCTTCCGCCACAGCGGCGACATGGAGGACATCGTCCAGGTCGGCACCATCGGCCTGATCAAGGCGATCGACCGGTTCGAGCTCTCCCGCGAGGTGGAGTTCGCCAGCTTCGCCGTCCCGTACGTCACCGGGGAGATCAAGCGGTTCTTCCGGGACGCGACCTGGGCCGTCCATGTGCCTCGCCGCCTCCAGGAACTGCGCGTGCGGCTGGCCAAGGCGCGCGAGCATCTGTCCACCCGGCTCGGCCGCGAGGCGACGGTGACGGAACTCGCCGAACACCTCGGCACCGGTGAGGAGGAGATCCTCGAAGGGCTCGTCGCCGCCAACTGCTACACCGCCAACTCCCTGGACGTGCCCACGGACGGAGTGGACCCCGACAGTTCGACGACGTACGCGGATCTGCTCGGAGAGGAGGATCCCGCCCTGGAGATGGTCGAGAACGTGCACGCCCTCGCTCCTCTCCTGCGGGGGCTCGACGAGCGCGACCGGAACATCATCGCCCTGCGCTTCGGACGCGAGTTGTCGCAGGCCGAGATCGGGGCGGAGGTCGGATGCTCCCAGATGCACGTGTCCCGTCTGCTGTCGCGGGCCCTGCGCAGGCTCAGGGAGAACATGCTCGCGTGAACCGGCCGGCCGGTGCGTCCGCCTCCGCGCCCGAGTGTGGGTGGTTTGTGAGGACCGGCGAAGCCGCTTGATCCGTCCACGCGTTGTGCGTGAGGGTGGATGGGCCGTGTCCCCCAGTGGAAGGTGACCGGATCCGCGGAACGCGGTGCGCTGACGGAGTGCGCGGGCATGCTCGCCGAGGCCGTGGTCGAGCGCACCCGGATGCTCACCGCCGAGTGGATCGGGGACAACCGGCACGACGACATCGCGGTCATGGCCATCACCGCCCCGCGAACCTCCCACCTGACAGCGGTCGACGGACACACTCCGGGCAGGTACACCACATGACCGAGACCACCACCGTCCAGGACACGGGACCCACGCCGGCACGCGCCCGCGAGGAGCTGTGGCGAGCGGTGGGCGACCGCGTCGAACACGCGGCGGCAGACGCCGTGTTCACCGCGCTGGAGGCCGGAGCAGGCCCGGAGGAGGTCCTGTTGGGCGTCATCGCCCCCGTACATCGTCGACTTCCTCGCCTGCGCCCTTTACACCGACGACAGCCGTCTCTTCACCGGCTTCCTCGACTGGACCGGCGACATCCTCGAAGCGCGCCGCGTACCCGCGCTCGCCCTCGTTCCCGCCCTGGCCGTCCTGCAGGACGAGCTCAAGGACTTCCCCCGCGCCCTGGACCTCCTCGCCCGGGGGCGCGCCGCCCTGGACGGACGCGGTGGTCGCGCCCCTGTCCCCGTCCCCCGTCACGACGTATGACCGCCGCCCCGGAGAACGCCTTCGAACTGGCCGTGACCCTCGACGACGATGGTGACGCCCACATCACCATCGCCGGTGACCTCGACTGGGAGACCGCCGACGAACTCACCGACGCGGCCCGCGTCCTTCTGAAGGCCGCTCCGCCACCGGGCCGTCTGCGCGTGGACTGCGGCCGCATGACCCTGTGCGACTCCCTCGGGCTGGCCTCCCTGCTCATGATCCACCGGATCGCGACCGCGACCGGGACCCGGCTGCAGCTGGAGAACCGGCCGACCTTCCTGCGGCGTCTGCTGGGCATGACGGGAACCGTGCATCTCTTCGCGGCCCTGGCGGCCGGCCACGGTGCCGGGCCGGAGGACGCGGACGCCGGAGGCGCCCGGTGAAGGGGCCCGGTGAAGGCGCCCGGACACCGCGGACATCGGGTGAACGCCCCCGGGTGCACGACCGGCAGCCGTGCACCCGCTTCCGCACAACGGCCGCCGCTTGTGAGAATGCCATGGTGAACGACGACGTCGAAATCAGTGAAACCATCGTCGACCACGTGCGTTTGGTGCGCATCACGGGCGAACTGGACGCCGACGGGGCCGACATCGCGGCCCACGCCCTCGGCGCGCCGCGGAACGATGCGACGCTCGCCACCGTGGTCGATCTCTCCCCCGTCACCTTCGCGGACTCCGCCTTCCTGCACATGCTGCTCAGCGCGCAGCAGCGGCACGAGGAAGCGGGCCTGCTCCTCGTACTGGCCGCCCTCACGCCGCCCGTGCGACGGCTGCTGGACCTGACCGGCACCGCCCGCAGGTTCGCCGTGGTTCCCGACCTCCCCGCCGCCATGGACCGGGTCCGCGCCCACGACGCCGACCGTGCCCGCCCATGACCCGCCCCACACCGGCACCCGGCGGGGAGCGGCGCGACGGCGAGGACGACGCGGAGGCGCGTGGGGGAGACGACGCGGTTGCCGCGGAACCCGCCATGGACAGGCAGCGACTGCCCGACAGCGCCGCCGCCGCCCGGTCCCGGGTGCGCCACGCGCTCATGGGCCGCCCGGGTCCGGCCCCGGCCCGCGAGGTCGTCGACGACGTGCTGCTCGTCGTCACCGAACTGGTCACCAACGCGCTGCGGCACGGCGGAGGTATCACCGCCTTCGACGTCCTCCACGACGGCGACACCGTCACGCTCCGGGTCGGCGACGCCTCGACCACCCCGCCGCGTACGGTGCCGCGCACCGACCCCGCCGCACCGGGCGGGTTCGGCTGGCCGCTCGTGCAACGACTCTGCCGACGCGTCACCGTGACCGCCGCGGCGGACGGCAAGACCATCGAGGTCGTCATGGGGACACTCGGTCGGCAGGTGTAGGCACCGCGGGTCGGACCGATCCGGTGTCGGGCGCGGCCGATCGGTGCGGCAGAGCCGGCCATCGGCCCGTTTCCAGGTGGCCGTGCGGTACCGGCCCGCGCAGGAGGAGCGACTGGTGGGCGGCGACTGGTACGACACGTTCGTGCTGCCGTCCGGGCCGGTACTGCTGTGCGTGGGCGATGTCGCCGGGCACGGCATCGAGGCCGCGACCAGCATGGTCGTCCTGCGCAACGCGCTGCGCGGCGCATCCGCCTGGGGTGACGCCTCTCCGGGACACGCATTTCGGGTCGGTGGTCATACGCGCACGTGCAGAACGCAGACGTCGTCCCGGCGGGTGTGGGAGGTGATCAGAGCGTCCAGGATTCCGTCGAGGGGGCGCGTGCTGGTGCCGCACGCGGCCGCGGTCCGGGCCAGGCGGGCGAGGCCCTCGTCGATGATCTCACCCGGCGTCTCGACCAAACCGTCGGTGTAGAGCAGCAGTTGGTCTCCGGGCTGCAGACGGATGGTGGAGGTGGCGTAGTCCGGCTCCGCCGTGGCGCCCAGGAGGACACCTTCGGACGCGGGCAGGTAACTGGCCTCGCCCTGCCGGACAAGCAGGGGCGGCGGGTGACCGGCCTGCACCCAGGCGAGCGTTCCGGTCGCGGGCTCATAGCGGGCCATGATCATGGTGGCCGTGCTGAAGCCCCGCTCGGAGCTGTGCAGGAGAAGGGTGTTGAGCCGGGCGAGGATCGTGGTCAGCGGTGTGCCCGTGATGGCCATGCCCTTGGCGGTGAAGCGCAGTTGGGCCATGGTGGCCACCGCGTCCAGCCCGTGCCCGGCGACGTCGCCGACGACGAGCAGCGCGTCTCCGTCCGGCAGTTCGATGGCGCTGTACCAGTCGCCGCCGACGTCGACTCCCTCCTGCAGGGGACGGTAGGCGACGTCGATGGTGAGCCCGGCCTTGTGCATGGACTGGTGCGACAACGGCAGCAGGGCGTGCTGAAGGCGGGCGGCGAGAGTGCGTTCGGCGGTGAGCATGGTCCGGTGCGCGTGGACGGCTCGCTCGCGTTCCCTGAGCAGCCGTTCGGCCTGCTTGGCGGCGGTGAGGTCCTGGAAGAAGCCGTGGACCTCGACGGGGTCGCCGTTCACGTCCGACTCGGCCTCCGCGACGAGGCGGACGTGCCGGATCTCCTCCCCGGGGGTGGAGACGCGGAAGGTGTGATCGACGGCTTCGCCGTCCCTGAGAAGGCGCCGCACGCTCCCGCCCAGCGCGGACAGGTCCTCGGCGACGACATGGGCGGGCAGCTCCTCCAGCGGGATCGGGCCGAGGGCCGGTTCCCTGCCGAGGATGCTGTAGACCTCCTGCGACCAGGTGGTCGAGTTCGACACCAGGTCCCAGTCCGCCCACCCCATCCGTGCCAGCCGCCGCATCGCCGCCAGTCGACGCTGCTCCCGCTCCCCGCTGTCCAGCCGGACCCAGGAGACGATCAGCCCGTCCTGGCAGGGCGCCGCCCGGACCGCGAACCGGGACAGCCGCGGAATCCCGGCGATCACCTCCTGATACTCGAACGGCTCTCCCTCGTAGCGGACCTTGGTCTTCAGCGCACGGACATACCCGCGCCACAGTGCTGTGCCGTGGACCGTCGGATACGTCTCCCTGATGCTCAGTCCCACGAGTTCCTTGCCCCGGCGTGCACCGATGTCCAGCGCGTCGGGGGACGCCGCGGTGATCTCGAAGTCCTCGGCCTCACCATCTGGGCCGAACCGCGGCTGAAGGAAGATCGTGGAGCCGGGGAGGCCGTCGAGTACGTCCTGGACCGCGGACGCCGCCGGGAAACGGGCCGGGTTCACTTCGGGTGTCCGCTGCGGGCGGGGCACGGAGCGGCCCCAGGAGCGGACACCGTCGTCGCCGAGGCCAGCGGGTTCCGTCATGCCGTCGCCGCCCGGCTCAAGTGCTTCCCGCTCTCCGCCCCTCATGGCACGAGCATCGCACGGACGGGCCGCACCCCGACAGAGATCAACGGGTCCGGCCACCGGGAGGCCGTTGCCCGGGGAAGCCGCGGGGCAGGCAGACGAGGGGGGAACACACCTGCCTGCCCCTGCTGAGCGACTGCCCCCTCGGACCAGCGGCAAACGGACTTCCTCCGGTTGTGATGCCAGGCCGCGAGCGCCTTGTGCAGAGCTCAGGGCCATCGCGGTGGATGCCGTGGTCCTACTCCTGGCGGTTGTGCTGGGCGCGGGTGCGGGCGGTGGGGCTCGGACGCCGTCCGGGAGCGGACCGGCCGGGCCGGCCAGGCCGTTCTCGCGCGGCCTCCTCCAGAACATGGCAGGGATGTTCTCGCCCAGGGCGGTGGTGTCCTCGGCGATACGGCTCGGACGCGCGGCGCGCCGGGGACGACGGTGGTGGCCGCCGGGTGGGCGAGGCAGAACCGCAGGGCAGCCGCCTTGATACCGACGCCGTGCCCCTCGGCCGACGCGCCTTCGGCTTCCCGACGCGCCCGACGATCTCGGCCGGTGCCCGCTGGTACGAAGTGGGTGCCGCCCGCGAGGACGCCGAAGCTGCAGGGCCCGCCGAGTCCCCGGACCGGCGGCTCCATGGACGACGAGACCCCAGACCGGCAAGCTCCACGTACGACGAGTCCCCGACCCGCGACCCCACGGATCGACGAGACCCCCGACCGGCACGCTCCACAGACGACGAGACCCCAGACCAGCAACCCCACGGATCGACGAGACCCCAGACCCACGACCCCACGGACGACGAGTCCCCGGCGGCTCCGCGGGCTTCGGACGGTGCGTGGCGATCACGGCCGCCACCGCGGCCGCCCACCCGCCGCCGCGATGCCGCCGAGCCCGGTTCGCCGGTCGGCTGCTCTTTCTGTCCGTGCATATTTCGGGCGTATCGTCGGAGCATGACAGACGGGTGTTGCGGATTCCTGGAGACAGCCCTGGTCGGCCCGCCCGGGGCGCCGTGGGGTCGCGGGCCGTACCCGCTCGTCGAGGCCGCGCCGATGGCACCGGCCGGTCGCGGTGGCTGCCCGTCCGCGCCGATGGGAATGTGCGGTGTCCGGCCGTGATGCGAGGCCCGATGGTGACGGGCTGCTGGACGAGACGCTGGCGGACAGCGTGCGCCGCTGCGGGGCCTCGGCGGGCGGGATCTACCTGCTGAACGAGGCCGCGCAGGTGCAGGAACTCGTCGTGCTGTGCGATGTGCCCATGGAAGCGGCCCGGCCGTGGCAGCGGCTGAGGCTGAACACGGCCGTCCCGGTCAATGACGCCGTGCGCGAGGACCGCCTTGTCTGGGTCGGAACCCAGGCCGACATGGCCCGGACCTATCCACATGCCGCCGCGAGCCTGCCCTACCGCTTCGCGCTCGCCGCGGCACCTCTGCAGGGCAGGCGCCGATGCTGGGGCGCGCTGATGCTGCTGTGGCCAGCCAGCCACCCCGCCGACGCCACCCGCCGCGAGCTGGGCCACATCAACTCCGCCGCACGGCGCATCGCCCGCGTGATCGAGGAGGCTCCCGAACCGCCCGCCGTTCCCGATCAGCCTCGCCTCACGTCGGTCGCCGAGGTCGCCCACTCGCACGGCGGGCAGTCGTCCCAGGCCGCCGCGGACCATCTCGACCGCCTGCCCGAAGGAGCCCTGAGTATGGACCTTCAGGGCCGGATCGTCTTCGTGAGCAGAGCGGCGGAATCGCTGCTCGGCCTCGACGCGGGCCGACTGCTGGGCACCCGGCCGTGGCAGTCCCTGCCCTGGCTCGAGGACGCGGTGGTCGAGGACCGCTACCGCACCGCCGTCATCAGCCGCGACCCGGTCGCGTTCACCGCCTTGCGCCCGCCGCGCACCTGGCTCGACTTCCGGCTCTACCCCGACGCCAGCGGCATCAGCGTACGCATCACCCGTGGCACGGCACCCGAACGGGATCGGCCCGTTCCCGCCGTGCCACATGAGTCCGCGGCTCCGGCACGTACCGCGCAGGCCGGGCGGCTGTACCAACTGGTCCATCTGGCAGCCGCGCTGACCGAGACGATCGCCGTCCGCGACGTGGTCGACCTCATCGCCGACCAGGTGCTGCCCGCCTTCGGCGCCGACGGCCTGGTCCTGTCCGCCGCCGACGCGGGCCGCCTGAGGATCACCGGGTATCACGGCTACGACCCGCGGACGATCGACCGGCTCGACGGCCTGCCCCTGGACACCGACGTCACCCCCGCCGGACAGGTGCTCGCGGACGGCACGCCGTCCTTCTTCGCCAGCCCCGCCGAAATGGCCCGCCGCTACCCCAGCGCTCCCCGGCTCAGCGGCAAGCAGGCGTGGGCCTTTCTCCCGCTGATCATCTCCGGCCGGCCCGTCGGCTGCTGCGTCCTCTCCTACGACCGGCCGCGCCCCTTCAGCGCCGACGAACGCGCCGTGCTGACCTCACTCGCCGGACTGATCGCCCAGGCACTGGACCGGGCTCGGCTCTACGACGCCACCCGTGACCTCGCCCACGGCCTCCAGCAGGCCCTCCTGCCGCACAGCCTGCCCACCCTGCCGGGCCTGGAGACCGCCGCCCGCTATCTGCCCGCCAGCCGCGGCATGGACATCGGCGGCGACTTCTACGACATCATCCGCATCGACGCCACCAACGCCGCGGCCGTCATCGGCGACGTCCAGGGCCACAATGTGCCGGCCGCCGCGCTCATGGGCCAGGTCCGCACCGCCATCCACGCCTCCGCCGGCGCCTCGCCCGACCAGGTCCTCGCCCGCACCGACCGGGTCCTCGCCGACCTGGAGACAGATCTGCTCGTCTCCTGCCTGTACGCGCACATCGACCTGACCCGCCAGGAAGCCGTCCTGGCCAGCGCGGGGCACCCGCCGCCTCTCGTGTACCACCCCGCCCTGACGCCCGGCCCGGTGGAACTCGACCCCGGCCCCCTCCTCGGCGTCGACCCCGGCCTTTCCCACCCCCTCACCGTCCTGCCCCTCCCCCCGGGAACAACCCTCGCCCTCTACACCGACGGGCTGACCGAGACCCCGGGGTCCGATCCGGACCAGGCGGCGAACGCCCTCGTCCGCCAACTTTCCCGGCACAGTGGGCACAGCCTCGACCGGCTCATCGATTCCCTCCTCCACCACGCCCGCCCCACCGGCCACTACACCGACGACATCGCCATCCTCCTGCTGCGCACTCACCCGCTGTCCCGTTGACGCCGACGGTCGCCCGCAACGGACGGCAGTGCGTCGCGGTGGGTCACGCGGCTCCCCGCGCTGGTGCGGGCACCGGGCGCGTGGTGGTCCGGTGCGGGCGCGATGCGTGGGCGACGAGGAAAAGGAACGCTCCGCAGGCGGCGACGACGGCCCATCCCGGACGGGACGCGTGGGCGAGCCCCGCCGGGCCGGTGTTCGCGACCAGACCACCGGCGACGGCGATGCCGAGCGCGGCGCCCAGTTGGCGTGCCGTGGACGTGATCGCCCCGGCCACCCCGGCACGGGTGGGAGGCAGTCCGCTCACCGCGGTGTTGGTGATCGGGGCGTTGGCGAAGCCGAACCCGGCCCCGAAGAGCAAGTAGGCCGACAGGAGCAGCACCACGCTCGTGTGCCGGCCGAGTCCGGCCAGGAGGAGTCCGCTGACCGTGATGCAGCCGCCGGCCAGGGCGAGCGGCAGCCGCGCTCCGAGGCGACCGACCAGACGGCCGGCCAGGGGTGCGCAGACAGTGGCGCCGACGGCCATGGGCAAGGTCGCCAGCCCCGCGGCGAACGGCGTCCATCCCCGGGTCAGGGCAGCGTCCTCGTGCCCCTGACGCAGTACCCGGGCCGGGTGCAGGTGTTCAAGCAGGTACTGGCTCCCCGCGAGCCGAAACTGGTGACCCACGACGGCTACGAGTGGCTCTACGTCCTCGCGGGCGAGCTGCGCCTCATCCTCGGGAGCAGCGAACTCACCCTGCGCCCTGGGGAGGTGGCCGAGTTCGACACCGGCGAACCGCACTGGTTCGGTCCGGCGAACACAAGCCCCGTGGAGATCCTGCACCTGTTCGGACCACGCGGCGACCAGGCCGTCGTTCGCGCGAGGCCGCATTGACCAGGCCCTGACTGACGGACGCGGCCGAGTACCGCCTCCCGCGCAGGGGCTGTGCCGTTGACGTCGCAGCCCCTCCGCCGGGGGACGACGCACTGCCCGAGCCCGCGGGCGCGCCGCGGGCAGCCCCGCACTCCGGGGTCGATCTCAGTGCGCCCACCGCCCGGGTCCGTCGGCCGGGACCCGTTCGCGTGCGTGCAGGTGGTACACGTGGAAGGCCCGTCCGATCACCGGCTGAGCCACATTGCGCACACGCACACCCCTGCTCGTCAGTCCGTGTTCCGTGCCGGCGTGGGCGTGGCCGTGCACCGCCAGATCGGCGCCCGCCGTGTCGATGGCCTCCGCCAGCAGATAGCTGCCCAGGAACGGATAGATCTCCAGCGGCTCCCCGGCGAGTGTGTCCGGCACGGGAGCGAAGTGCGTCAGCGCGATCCGTACGTCGCAGTCCTGCCCGTCGAGGCGCTCCAGCGCCTTGCGCAGACCTTCCGCGCTGCGACGGGTGCAGCGGACGAACTCCTTCATCACCGGCTCACCGAACTCCCCTGCGCTGCGGCCGACGAAGCCGCCGCCGAAGCCCTTGACGCCGGCCACCCCGATTCGGCCGTGCGCGCATTCCACCACCGTCTCGGTCCCCTCCAGGACCCGGGCGCCGCCGTCGCGCAGGATCGCCATCACCTCTTCCGGCTGTTCGTCGTGGTGGTCGTGATTGCCCAGTACGGCCACCACCGGCACGCCCAGGTCCTTGATCTCCCGCGCCACCACCCGTGCCTCCTCGGGCGTGCCGTGCCGGGTCAGGTCACCGGCCAGGAGCAGGACGTCGGCGCACTCCCCCAGGGTCTCGAAAGCGGGCCGCAGCGTGCCCTGGCTCTCGGGTCCCAGGTGGATGTCTCCGACGGCCGCGATGCGGATCATGTCAGCTCCTCAGCATCGTCCGGGGTCGACGCCGGGGCGACCACCAGGTCACAGTGCACGGGCAGCTCGCTGAGCGCCTCTCCCACGATCCGCTCCACCTCGTCGCGGTAGTGCGCGGACGGCACGCTCCCGGTCACGAGCACCGAGTCTCCGTGCATCACGACCTGAACGCCGAGCTCGGCCAGTGGACCGTCCGCGAGGCGCTCGCGCAGGTGGGCGACGCGGTAGTCGAGGTTGCTCATGGCCGCTCCTCCTGCGGCGCGATCACGCCGAGACGTTCCACAAGGAACAGGAACGCGGCGGGCATCGGCTCCTCACCGCACTCGCGCCGCACCTGCTGCCAGTCGATCTTCTCCCTCAGCGCGCGGGCGACGGGCAGGACCGAGCCGAAGTCGCAGTAGTGCTCGGAGAACGCGGAGAGCAGGCTCGTCACCAGGTCCGTGGGAGCCAGGACCGGCATCCGCACCGAGTCCACCGATATCTCCGTGGCGCGGTCGAGCAGTTCGGTGGTGACGGGCCGGTGCGCCAGCCGGAAGATGAGGTCGACGTCCTGCCCGAAGCACTCGGTCTTCAACAGCCAGTCCTCCGGGGGCGTCCACACCTGCAGCCCGCCCCCGCGCAGCGTGGCCGCCACCGTCTCGGCGTCCTCCGCGCGGACACAGAAGTCGGCGTCGTGCTGCAGTCCGGCACTCGTGCCGTGGGCGTACGCGGCGACGCTGCCGGCCAGCGCGAAGCGGTGTCCTCGCTGCTTGAGCAGGGCCCCCACCTGTTTGGCGGCCTCCAGGATCGCCTGCGTCCGGTCCCTCGGCAGGTCCTGTCCCCCGGGCTCCTCGGTCGGCACCGGGTCTCTCGCCGCCGTCGCCAGCCGAAGCTCCGTGGCTCCCCCGCGCTGGGCGGCCGGATCGTCGGCGTACTCCGTCATGACCACTCCCTTCGGCTGCGGGGCTGGCCCGTCCCTTCGGCTGCGGGGCTTCCGCCACGCACAAGGCGAGGCGCGTATCGCGGGCCAAGTACCCGGAGCGCACCCATCGACACCGAGTCGGAGGACACGCGTGGACGGCGTCAAAGCCGTAGATCTCGCCGCCGAGGTGCTCCATACGGGTCGTCCCGCCCGCGGTGGCTTCGGTCGGAGCCGGCTCGAGCCGGGCTCGGCGATGGCGAAGTCGGCGCGGCCGTCAGGGAGTTCGGCGGGCCGCTGGTCAGTTGCCGTCGACCGTCGGCGCGGGTGCGCCCAGCGCGGTCTGGCGCTCGGCCTCGTCCCTGGCCAGCATCGACAGCAGGGAGGCCACCTTCAAGCCCGCCTCGGCGGGGTGGCGCAGCACCTTGCTCGGGTCGATGCTGTAGCGGTTCGTGCGCCCGTGGCGGGTGTGGGAGAGGTAACCGTCCTGCTCAAGGTCCGAGATGATCTTCTGGACGGCGCGTTCCGTGAGGCGGCAGCGGGCCGCGATGTCACGGACCCGCACGTTGTGGTTGTCGGCGATGCTGGCCAGGACGCGTGCGTGACTTGTCAGGAACGTCCAGCCTGTGTGCGGCTCGGGAACTCCGTCGACTCCCACCATGACCCACAGCGTACGGCCGCTTGTTCACGCTGGCAAAAACACGAAAAGAATTTCGCGTATGTCTTGATGTGTCTTGATGCCCGACAGCCAGGGTCGGCCCGCGGGGACAGCAGGGACATCCGGGCCGAGGGCCCGACAGCGCGGACGACGGACTGCTCCCGACCGAGGTGGTACACCTCCGTCGCGCGCGCCGCGAACCCGCCCGCACATCGATCTGTCGCGCCCGGTCCGGAGGCAGCTCACCGCAGGCCTCGCCGCGGCCCGCCGGACAGGCGGAAAGACGGACAGCCGGACAGGCGGACGGGCGGACAGGCGGACGGGCGGACAGGCGGACGGGCGGACAGGGAGGGTCGGACAGGGAGGGACAGGCGGACCACAGCAGGGGCGGGAGTGTGCGCCAAGGCGGGGGTGTGCGTAGGCGCGGGAGTGTGCGTAGGCGCGGGTTCAGTCCTCGCCCCTGACGATGTTCCACTCGGCGCTCGTGCGCTTGGCGGGCGAGGCGCTCTCGTCCACGACGGCGGCGACGCACATGCGCATCCCCTCCCGCCGCAGGCGGCGTGCCTTCGCCCAGCCGGTCCGCGCCACTCGGAGGGCCGGCTTCTCTGCGATTCGACTGGTCACCGCGTGTCATCTTCTCTCTGCGGATTGCCTGTCCACCGAGTGGCCTCGACCTGTCCCGCCCAAACGTCGACGTGATCGACGACGCGAGTCGATGGCCGAGTCCCGGCACACGGCCGGAGTGTTGCCCAGATGCTCGGCCACTTCCCGGACACCGGGTCAACCGTCCGCCTCCGGCCGGAACTTGAGCCTGTGCGCGACGACGTCACGGGCCACCTCGGACACCGTTGCCTCCTCCACGAAGGCGCGCGCCCGCATCCGGTCCAGAGCGTCCGCGGGGTCGACGCCGAGCTGCACCATCACCATGCCGATCGCCTGGTAGACCTCGCCGTGCTCGGCCTCCGATGCCGCCACCCACGCGACCATCCCGTCGTCGGGCGCCCGGCCGGTGGCCGCGTCGCGGGAACGGAGCTCCATCAGAGCGCCCATGATCGCGTCCCGTACCCACTGAGCGACGGCCAGATCGCGCTCCGAGAGCCCACCGGGCCGGTCCCGATAGAGATCGAGGGTGCCGATCGCGGATCCGCCCGCCCCCAGCGGCAGCGAGAACACGGCTCCCACCCCCAGCTCGACCGCTTGCCGTGCGAAGATCGGCCACCGTCTGCTGTCCGGTCCGTCGGCGAGATCCGCCGCCAGTACGGGAACGGCGCCGTCCAGCGCCGCCCGACAAGGGCCGTCGCCCACGGTGTACTGCGCCTCCGCCAGTTGTGCCGCGACCTCGTCGCTGGCGCACCAGACCGCCCGTACCGTGGATCCGCCGGAGATCGAGACGGACGCGCCCGTGACCGGCAGCAGCCCGACACAGGCGCGGCACAGTGCCTGGGGCACCCGTACGGGTTCCACACCAAGGGTCGCGGCGGAGAGCACCTCGATGACGCGGCGCCGTTCCGCCGCCTCAGCGGGTTCCCCGCCGCCGGGAGACCGCGCGGAGGAATCAGAGGGCATGGCCCACCGTCTCCCCGCCGTCGACCGTCACCGAACGCCGCGCGATGTGCTCACGCATCACCGCCTCCACGTGCCGGGCGGCCCTCGTCACGCGGTCGTTCTCCAGGTGGTCCCGCCGGCCCGCGCGTCCTGAGTCGACTGCCACGGCCATGGCCCTTGCCCCTTCCTTCGCCCCTGAGCGCACACCCGCCGGGTACCCGCCCGGCGGAGCGGCAACGAACGCTCAAGTCGTGCTGGTCCAGCGTGGCGTGGCGGACTCTGGTGATCCGGTCCGCCGCGGGCCGTACCGCACCCGTCGGTCAACGGCCGAGGGCGTTCTCCAACTGCTTCTTGGACATCGAGGAGCGGCCGTGGACGTCGCGCTTCCTGGCCTCCTCGTACAGCTGGTCCTCGGTCGGTCCCCGCGCGCCGCCGTGCGAGCGCTCGCCGCCGCGCCGGGAGGCGGACCTGGGGTCACGGAGGGGTGCCCCGGCCGCCGAGGATTCGACTTCCCCGGCCGCTTCGCTCGTATCGGATGTCGGTCGGCCACCGGGTTCCCCGAAGCAGCGGCCCGACCCGCCCGCGGCCCTCGGGCACGGAACGGCCTCGGTCCGGCCCTTGGCCGGCAGACGGCCGGCCCGCTCCTCACCGATCACGCGCGGCGGGGCCGGACAGCGTCGCCGACCTGCGGCGCGACGCATTCCGCGACGACGAGCGAGCCCTTCCGCTCCCCGGTTCCGGCGGACCCCGGGCTCTGGCGGGTGTTTTTTGCTTGCCACCACTCCATTTGCTTGCCACTACTCCAAAGGAGGGCAAAGCTGGTCATGGACGGCCGGAAGGGCGGCTGGTCATGGACGGCCGGAAGGGCGGCCGGGAATTCCGGAAAGGTCAGCCGTATGTCTCCACGAGAGCATGCGGAGTCGCTCGGCGGAGCCGACGCGCAACGCGGTGTGGAACTCAGCGTGCGCGCGGTGGCCGACGGCGTGGATGTCCTGTGCCTGTCGGGCATCCTCGACACCGACGGCGCCGCCACGCTGCCGCAAGACCTGGCTCCTCACATGGAGCGCGCTGCCCGCACGGGTCGGCGGCTCGTCCTGGACCTCTCCGATCTCCGGCTCGTCAGCGCGGCAGCCGTCCAGGCCCTCGACCTCCTGCACACCCGCCACCTCGACCAGGAACCGGTCCTGGTGATCGCGAGTGCTGCCGCCGTGCGGGAGCTGTTCACGCTCGCCCCACCACCGGGTCTGCGGGTGCATGCCAGTCTCGGCGCCGCGCTGGCGCAGCTGGCCGTCGAGACGCCCGCGATTGCGGACCCGGTCGACGACGCGGTGACGGCGCGCGAGGAGCTGCGGACCGAGGTGTTCGGCCTACGGACCAGGGCACGGACCGGCGCGGTGATCGGCATGGCCCAGGGAATCCTGCTCGAACGGTATCGACTCGCCGATTCCGGAGCGGCCTTCGACCTGCTGCGTACGGCCTCCCAGCGGTGCAACGTGCCCTTGCGGATCGTCGCCTCGGCCGTCGTGACGGCCCCGGCGCCCACGGCAGGCTCGGCCGAGTGGTTCCCCGGCCGCCGCCCGACACCGCCGCCCCGGCCCGGCCTGCTCGGCTGCTCCGCACACCACATGCACGACCGCAAGTACGTACTGCGCGTCCTCGTCTACGACGCCGTGACACTGTCGGACGCGGACGCCGGGGAAGTGCATCTGCCCGATCGCGCCCTGGGCAGTCACCTGATCCTTGAGGCGCAGTCCGGCCTGGACGCCGCCTACCGCGATCACCTCGCACTCGTGAGCGGTACGCCGGCCCTGGCCGCACGCGCCCGGGAACGGAGAGAGCCGGTGTTCGTCGCCGACATCGCCGACGACGTCGAACTGGCCCGGTCCGAGGCAGGGCAGGCCGCGCTCGCCGTCGGCAGCCGCGCGCAGTACGCCGTACCGGCGATGGCCGACAGCCGCGAGTGTGTCGGTGTCATCGGCGTCCACCGCGGTCGGCCCGGCTCATGGATGACCACCGCCCAGCGCACGGCCCTGGGCATCCTCGCGGACGACCTCGCGGCGTGGCGTTCCTGGTACCGGCGCACCGTAGTCCTCGATGCCCTGGAACACATCCACACGTGCGCCGTTCTCCCCGGCTGAGGAGCTCGAGCGCCGCGTGTGTGAACCGCGCCCCGACGGGCTACCCGGACCTCAAGGGTTGAGAACACAGCCCACGGAAGTTCCCCAGGGGCCGCTGCTCCTGGGGAACGCTTCGTCGCCGTCCTGATGTGCGGCGTCACGGCGCTCTGTGCCCCGCTCGGGGTGTGCGGGGCGGGCCGGCCGGCTCCAGGACGGTCGCGGCGACGGAGCGCCCTCGGTCCGCCACCGCGATCCCCGCCGTGCCGTCCGCGCCGAGCCGGCCCCGGACGGCGACCTCCCGGGCGCCGCCCTCCGTCCGGCGCGACCGGCGGTCCCCGATCCTGGGGCCGGGCACGTCGTTCCGTCAGAGCGTCGAACCCGGGTCCCCGGGCCGGATGCGTCCGCGCCAGCCGGCGCCGTCGCCGCCGCCGCCCTCGACGTAGTCCTTGAAGCGGCGCAGGTCGCCCTTCACCCGCCGGTCGATCAGGCCCAGCGCGTCCGCGCCCTTCTCGGCGAGGCCGGTGGGCTCGACGTCCATCGTGAGCTCCACCCGGGTGTGCGTGTCGTCGAGGGGCTCGAACCGGACCGATCCTCGCTGGTGGGTGTCACCGCCGACGGACCGCCAGGTGATCCGGTCGTCGGGCAGCTGGTCGACGATCTCCGTGTCGAACTCGCGCCGCACCCCTCCCATGCTGGTGACCCAGTGATTGTGCCGGTCGTCGAGCTGAGTGACCTCCTCGACGCCCTCCATGAAGTGCGGGAACTCCGCGAACCGGGTCCACTGGTCGTACGCCCTGCTCAGCGGAACCTCCACCTCGACCGCTTCCTTGACCGTGCTCATGGATCCTCCTCGTCGGTTGCCCACGGGGCAGACCGCCTTGGACAGGCTGGTGCTCCCCGTCTGTGCCGACGCTCCGAGTACCCGGGAAGGCCGTACGAAGACAGTTCGTCCGGCTGGCGGCCGAAAGAAGTCGCCCGGCGCCCGGAGCGGTCCGGGCGCCGGGCGGCCGCCACGGCTCAGCGGATGTCGTCGGGGTCGAGGTCGGTTCCGACGACCAGGGTCACGCTGTCGGGGGCGGCGCCCGTGTCCTGACCGGCTCGCGCGCCGGGCACCCGGGAGGTGAGCACCTCGGCCTGCTTCTCCAGGCCCTGCGGGTGGCTGACCGTGGTGCGGGTGGTCCTGTCGGCGTTGCCCGTACCGACGACGGTGAAGCCCGCCTGGCGCAGCTTCTCGGCGACATCGGCGGCGCGGCCCGGGACGCCGGTGCCGTTGAGGACCTGGACCCGCACGGATGAGGCGTAGAGAGGGTTCCCCGCGTCCGCCTCCAGCCGCTTCTTGTCGACCTCCTTGTCCTTGGCGAGGGAGGTGAACAGGTCGGCGGCCTGCGGGTACCGCCACACGATGTTGGCCCTGTCGGTCGGCACGTCGGCCTCGCGCGGGTAGTTCGGCACGGTGAGGAACGTCAGACGATCACGGGGGATGCCCTTGAGCTCGGAGGCGAGGCCGTACAGCGGTTTGATGCCGGCGAGGTCCTCATCCGTGGTGAGGGACTTGGTCGCGGACCGCAGGAAGCCGTACAGCGCGTTCGGGCTGGTCAGTTTCGACTGTGCCTTCTCGGCGAGGGCCTGCATGAACTCCTGCTGGCGGCCGATGCGTCCGGTGTCGGAGCCGTCGCCGACGCTGTAGCGGGCGCGGACGTAGCCGAGCGCGGTCTCGTCCTTGACGGTCTGGCAGCCGGCTTCCAGGTCCAGGTGGGCCTTGCTGTCGTGGATGGCCTCCTCGGGGCAGACCTCGATGCCGCCGAGGGCGTTGACCATGCCTTTGAAGCCCTGGAAGTCGACGGACATGAAGTGGTCGATGCGCAGGCCGGTGTTGGCCTCGACCGTCTTGATCGTGCACGCCGCGGCGTCGGCGATCTCCCCGCTCGCGCCGCCGAGGGCGAACGCCTCGTTGATCTTGAAGTGGTGCGGATCGGACGTGGTGCCGTCGCCCGTGTCGCACGCGGGTATCTCCACCCACGAGTCCCGGGGCAACGACACGATCGTGGCCCACTCACGGTTCGCCGGGATGTGCAGCACCATCAGCGTGTCCGACTGCATGGTGGTCAGCTTCTTGCCGCCGTACTTCGCGTTGGCCCCGGCGCGGCTGTCGGAGCCGACGACCAGGATGTTCTTCGAGCCGGGGCTGAGGTTCTCGGGGCGGTCACCGCCGAGCTTGGAGTCCACGTCCGCGCCATTGATGTTGCCGTCCAGGTCCTGGTAGACCCAGGCGCCGACGCCGGCGACGCCGAGAACGAGCGCCGAGAACGAGCCCACGCTCCAGATCAGGACCCGCCCCCGGCGCGGCTTCCCCACCCCGGCCGAAGCGCGCCGCCTCCCCGTACCGCTCACTGATGCCCCCTGATGGCGTTGTGTGTCGTGCTCGGTTGCCAGCCCTCGTATCCATCGAACGGATGAACTCTACGTTCAAGTAGTTATACGAGGGGAAGAGACGAGAGCCTCACGACGCCTGGGCCGGGGCGGGGCCGAGAAGGGCGGCAGCTGTCGCGCTCAGAGGAGTTGACGCGCGGCAGGCCATGCCAGGCGGTCGCACCGAGCGGGGGCACTTCCCCTATCCGTCTGGGGGCCGGCGGTTCCATCCGCGGACGTTCTTGTCATCAGGCGCACCCCGCCGAGGATCGAGGGCGCCTTGTCGCGCGTCGGGGATGTGCCCAGGCCGGCGCCCCTTCGATCCCAGTGCCGAGGCGGTGATCAGCGTCAGGGATGGCAGGCGCATGGCACCCGCCGCATCATGGATACGTAGGCGGATGGGCCGCCTCCCGTCGCGAGGAACAGCCGCGAGGCCGCCACGGCCATGCAGGTGTACCGGGAACGGGGTGGCGATGACAACGACCCTGGAACTGCAGATCTGCCAGCTTCCCTCGGGTGAGTACGAGGTGCGGGTGGTGAAGGCTGCCGCCGGCGGGGAAGCCCGGGCGCCCCTGAGTCTCGATGTCGGCGAGTTGCTGAGGCAGCGCCCCACACTGCAGGACAAGGTGCTCGCCTCCTCGGGTGCGGTGCGTCGCATCGTGCCGGAAAGCGAGCAGCTCGTACAGCAGGTCGGACGACAACTGTTCGACGCACTGTTCGACGGACCGGTCTGGGGGAGCTACCGGGAGAATCTCAGCGTGGCGCGGGAGCGGCAGGATCGGCTACAGATAGTGCTGCGGCTGGACTCACCGGAGCTGACGCTCCTGCCCTGGGAGACGCTGTTCGACCCGCAACAGAACACCTACATCTGCCGACACGAGCCGATGGTTCGGCACCTCTTCGCCTCTCAGACACCCGATTCCCTGCCGGTGGAGCCACCCCTGCGCATCCTGGTGGTGATCGCCTCTCCCCGTAAACTCCCCTCGCTGGACACCGACGCCGAGCGGGAGCGACTGGAGAACGCGCTCGCAGCCGAGCGCCGCGCCGGCCGAGTCGAGCTGGTCTGGCTGACCGACGCCAACTGGGACACCCTGCACCTCAGCCTCATGGACGGCCCATGGCACGTGGTCCACTTCATCGGGCACGGTGACTACGACGACACCTCCGAAGAGGGGTTGATCGCACTGGTGGGCGAGGGTGGCACCGCACACATGGTTCATGCTTCGGCCCTCGCGACCCTTCTCGGGGAGGCAGTGCCCGCACCTCGGCTCGTGGTGCTGAATTCCTGTTCGTCCGCCCAGGGCGAGGGTCGAGACGGGTTCTCAAGCGTGGGAGCCGCCCTCGTCTACGGCGGAATCAGCGCGGTGGCAGCCATGCAGTTCGCGGTCACCGACCAGGCTTCGGTGCGCTTCGCCCAGGGGTTCTACACCGCGCTGGCCCATGGACGTTCAGTAGACGATGCCGTCAAGAGCGGACGCATTTCCATACTCGGCATGAGTCACTCGCTGGAGTGGATCACTCCCGTGCTCTACGTGCGAGGCGAGGCCGGTCTTTTGTTCACCATGCCCAAATCGTCGAAGCCGCCCACTCAGCCGCCGCCAAGAGATTCCCAACACAGCGCCCAGGCGCGCAAACTCTATGTGAATTCCAGGGCTGAGCTCCGCATCGGCAACCCCGACAAGGCCGTCGAGCTCCTGGACGAGCTGCTCAGCCTCAACCCGAATCACAGCGACGCCATCATGCTGCGCACGCAGGCAGCCGACCAAGCACAGGCCCTCGAACTGTACGACCGGGCAGTAGAGGCGGAGAAGGCCGGTCAATGGTCGGAAGCGATCGACAGCTATGAGCAGATCCTGCAGAAGGTTCCTGAATACAGGGATGTCCTTGCTCGACGCGACCGGTGCCGCGACCGGGAGCGCATACAAGACCTCCAGGACGAACTGCGGCACCACGCAGAAGCACAACGATGGCAGACCGTCCTCGAAGTCAGCGAAGAACTCGACCAGATCGACCCCACCACGACCGACCCCGACGGACTGACCACACGTGCACGCCAAGTGGTCGCCCAGGCAGCACAAGCAGCACAACTGGAAGTCCTGTACACCAGCGCCCGCGCGGCCGAACAATCGGAGAACTGGGCCACCGCAGTCGACAGTTACGCACAGATCCTGCGGAACGACCCCCAATACCGGGACGCCCTCTCACGGCACAACCACTGCCGCGACCAGCAACGTATGGAACACCTCCGGGACGAACTGCGGCACCACGCAGACGCACAGCGGTGGCAGTCCGTACTTGACGTGAGCGAAGAACTCAGCCAGATCGACCCCACCTCGACGGACCCCGATGGCCTGACGACACGCGCACGCCGAGAACTGATCCAGGCGGCGCAGGCAGCACAACTGGAAGACCTTTACGACAGCGCCCGCGCGGCCGAACACTCCAAGGACTGGGCCACCGCGATCGCCCGCTACGACGAGCTCACCAGTGTGGCCGGCGAATACAGGGACAGTACGCTGCGACGCAGTAGGTGCCTGGAACGTCTGACTCACGCCGAACGACTCTCCGACAGCGGCGACGCGCCGCCTGTCCACCCGACCAAGGCCGGTGAGATCGCGGCGCCTTGTGGTGCCCTGGCATGGGCGTCCAGCGGGTGGTCCATCGCGGTCAACCTGTTGACTGATCCACGGATTCGCCTGTACGACATGGCCGGTGACGAGCGGTTGAACATAAAGACCTCGAACAAGTGGGCCCCTTACGTCCTGGCGTTCAGTCCGGACGGCACACGGCTGGCCAGCCAGGGACGAAAAGGGGCCACCGTATGGGACGCCGACACAGGCGGAAGTGTCCTTCAACTTCTCATCCGCCAAAGGGTGACCGCGGCAGCTTTCAGTTGGGACGGCAGCCTCATCGCCACGGGTACCTATGACTCCGCCTGCGTCTGGGACGCCGAAACCGGCGAGGAACTCTTCCGAACCGAGCAGCGCGCGGTCAAGGCGGTGACCTTCAGCCCGGACGGAAGTCGACTGGTCGTCGCCGATCAGCTGGGGCTGCATGTGTGGCGCCTGAGCACCGCACTGAAGATCTTCGAGGATCGCAGAGGGTTTCTGGGCGCTGTCGCGTACAGCCCGGACGGCAAACGCGTCGCCACCGGCAGCACGGACAACAAGGCCCACCTGTGGACTTCGGGGCAGGTCGAGGAACTGGCCCACGACGGGCCTGTCACATCGGTGGCGTTCGACCCGAGCGGCACTCGTCTCGCCACCGGCAGCGAAGATCACTCAGCACGTATCTGGGACACGGCCGACGCGCACCTGATCTGCAAAATCCTGCACGACGATCCTGTCAATTCGGTGGCGTTCAGCCCCTACGGCACCCGTCTCGCCACCGGCACCCGGAATACCGTCACGCTGTGGACGTTTCGTTGATTTCTGGCGGGCGTCGAGGAAATCGGAGGGTCACTCATGGGGCGACTAGTTGAATTCCCCGTCGATGACGGCAGTACAGTGCTCGTCGAAGTGAGTGACCATCCAACCGGAGTGGTGACGCGCGGAATTCGCGCACCCGAGGTCGCCGATCGCGCCAAGCGCTCCTTCGAGGACGCCATCTACCGGGTGCAACCCGCCATGCACGCGGTGGTCGCCCATATACGATCGGCTGCGCAGTCCCCCGACGAGATCCAGGTCGCCTTCGGGCTCAATCTGCACGCGGAGGCCGGTGCGTTCATCGCCGCCGCGAGCGCCACCGCCAATTTCACCGTCACGCTCACCTGGCACCGAAACGAGTCGGGACCCTCCGAAGAGGGCCCCGACTCAAGCATTCCCGCCGACCGCGAATGAACAGGACGCTTCCACCTGCGACACGACGACACGCGCGTACCGAACCGCTAGATGACGTTGTGGGAGAACCAGCGGTGGGAGCAGCTGTCACACTTGCGGTCGTCGCCTTCAGACCATCCCTCACACACCGTGCAGATCAGGCAGTTGATGACGACCGTTCCATTCCCCAGGCCCGCGGCCTTCAGGCGGGACATGGCCTCCCTGCGCACGTCTTCCACCTGCCCGCGCAGCTTTTCCAGGTCGTCCGCGTTCTCCTTGAGCGCACGCTTCTGCGCGTCGGTCAGGTCGGTGTAGAGATCCACTGAGCCTTTTCCATCTTCACTCTGAGCTGGCCAGATGCAGGGTGAGGACGGCTTGGACGAGGCTGGTGATGCGGGTGGTCGAGCAGCGGAGCTTG
>NZ_JBEXPR010000004.1:0-48035 GCF_040612135.1 Streptomyces sp. NPDC006458
ACCCCCTGTGGCGCTCCCGCGCGCCGCGCCGCCCCCCGCCGCCCCCCGCCCACGCCTTTCCCGTCCGGCTTTGAGGCGGAGATGACGCGGGTCCTCGTCGGGCTTCCAGCCGTCCTTGAGGTACGGCGTCATGCCACGCACGCGCCGTACGACGCGCGAGCTGGCTGTGGTCGCGAAACGGCCAGCACTCCGACAGCCAGGGGCGTGCTGTCCGCCGACCACAGCTTCGTACCGCCGGGATCGCGCGTTGGAGGGCGGAGCTCATGGCCCGGCGTCCGCAGGCTCCGAGGCGGGTGACTGATGCTGAGCCGGCCGTCGACGTCGAGGGCCACTGGTTCGGCGACGACCGCGTCGAGAGGGCTCCGCGGATACGTGGAGGACCGGCCTGGCTGCACAGATCCGGTCCGGGACGGAACACCGGCTGCGGGACCGCAGGCGTGCCGACGGAACGGATGGAACAAGCCCGTTCGTCAGGACCGGCGTTGGGCAACGGCATGAAGCCCGGGGCAGATCGCCAACTGATGGCGCGGCAACCTGGCCGCCGGCCGGTGGCCGAGCGAGACGGTGCCGAGCAGCCGCGCGTGCCCCCGCGAGTACGCGCTCCCGCCCTGGGCTGGGACATCACCCCACCGCGGTCGAGGGCCCCACGTCCACGCTTGCGTACCCGTCTGCCTGCTGTTCGTGCTCGCTGCGCGCCTCCTCGAAGAGCCGCCGCCAAGAGGTCACCGTAGGCCGACGCCGAAGCAACGCACGCCGCTCACGCTCCGTCATTCCACCCCAGATGCCGTGTTCAATCCGGTGGTCCAACGCGTGTGCAAGGCACTCGGTACGCACCGGACAGCCCGCACACACCACCTTCGCCCGGTTCTGAGCGGCTCCCTCGACGAACAGCTCCTCCGGATCCACCGCCCGGCACGCCGCCCGCGCACCCCACTCCGCCGCATCCCACATCACCCGGCACCACCCCTCTCCCCACTCCAGTCCATCCAACCCCACCCCATGCAACCGGCACTACCGCGACCGTACGACAGCCTCGTCGAAGAGGCGGCGGCCCGACCACGACCATGACGCCAACGAGTGAACACCCCTTGCACACCAGGCAAACGACTGCTTCAGCCCCACACGGGGATCACGGTCAGTCACGTCGTCGCGTCCATGCCCTTCGCGATGCCCAGGCCGCACCGGCTCGCCAAGTGCACTGATCACTACGCCCACGCCCGTCACGGGGACGGGCATCAGCAGACGGCCACGCCGCCGTCCGTGTACGGGAGCACCGGCACCCGGTGCCGAAACCGGCGACTGCCTTCCCGAGTTGCTGCCGCCGCCGCAGCTCGGACCAAGGGCACGTGCCTCAACCCTCGCCACCGCCGCTGATCAGATGCGTGGGCAGGAAACGCGCGCTCGTCGCGGTCATGCACAAGATCGTGATCGCCGCTCACCAAGATGCCGACTACCAGGACCTCGGACTCAGCCACTGGCAACGGCGCTCAGTCGATACAGAACTCGTTGCCCTCGATGTCCTGCATCGGGATGCACGAGTCATTGCCGTCATACAGCGTTCGCACATGAACCGCGCCGAACGCAACCAGTCGCGCGCACTCGGCCTCAAGTACGGCGAGGCGCTCCTCCCCCACGAGTCCGGTGCCGACCCGCACGTCAAGATGGAGCCGGTTCTTGGCGGCCTTCCCTTCGGGGACGCGCTGGAAGTACAGTCGCGGGCCCACGCCTGAGGGATCGACGCACGCGAACCATGCGTCCTGCCGCTCAGCGGGCAGCGAGCGCGTGAAATCGTCCCAAGTGGCAAAACCCGCCGGTGGCGGCGGCACGACGTACCCCAGCACCTCGCACCAGAAGCGAGCGAGACGCTCGGGTTCCGCGCAGTCGAAGGTGACTTGGAACTGCTTGATCGATGCCATCGGCGCACCCTACCAAGGGGGCTCCGCTGCCCATTTGCGCAGAGGGATCCCCATGCTGTCGAGAGGGCCGCCCCTACCCAGCCGAGCCCTGGTCGTCACCGCCACGCCATACGGCTGCTGCGCCCGCGCGAGGATCCGGCTCCCGGCGACATCCCGCTGTCCGGAACGGCCGTTCGGGGCCGCAGGACGCCCCTCGTTGATCCGGCCTGATCGACGAGACACCCCCGAGGCGCGCCCGCGCCAGGCACCCCGCGCTTCCGCCCTCAGTCTTCCGCCCTCGGTCTTCCGTTTGCGGATAATCCGCGACGGACCGGTTTTCGTTACCCTTGCGGACATGACCGCCATGGCGCCCAGGCGCACCGAACCGGACCTGTCCTTCCTCCTCGACCACACGAGCCACGTCCTGCGGACCCGGATGACTGCCCGGCTGAGCGAGATCGGGCTGACCCCGCGGATGCACTGCGTCCTCGTCCACGCCCTGGAGGAGGAGCGCACCCAGGCCCAGCTCGCCGAGATCGGCGACATGGACAAGACCACGATGGTGGTGACCGTCGACGCCCTGGAGAAGGCCGGTCTCGCGGAGCGCAGGCCCTCCAGCAACGACCGGCGCGCGCGGATCATCGCGGTGACCGAGGAGGGGGCGAAGGTGGCCGGGGAGAGCCAGACGATCGTCGACGACGTCCATCAGCAGGCCCTCGGCTCGCTGCCCGCCGATGAGCGCGACGCACTGCTCCGCGCACTGAACCGGCTGGTCACGGGCCATCTGGAGACCCCCGTCGAGGGACCGCGACCGGCTCGCAGGGCGCGCCAGAAGGGATAGCCGCCGGAGCTCCACGACGCGATCACCCAACCAGAGATCCGTAAGAGATAGTCTGCAACAAAACTATCTGCTACGGTCTTTCTTGTTGCTCCCGACGACAGGAGAGACCGAGATGTCCACCGCCGCCCGCTCCCCCGAGGCCCGCTCCCGCTGGCTCGCCCTCGGCGTCCTGGCCACCGGGATGCTGATGACGATCCTCGACGGCAGCATCGTCACCGTCGCCATGCCGGCCATCCAGAGCGACCTCGGCTTCAGCCCGGCCGGCCTCACCTGGGTCGTCAACGCCTACCTCATCGCCTTCGGCTCGCTGCTCCTGCTCGCCGGCCGCCTCGGCGACCTGATCGGGCGCAAACGGATGTTCCTCACCGGAACGGGGGTGTTCACCGCCGCGTCACTGCTGGCCGGCGTCGCAGCCTCCCCCGGGGTCCTGATCGCCGCCCGCTTCCTCCAGGGCGTCGGCAGCGCGATGGCTTCCGCCGTCGGCCTCGGCATCCTCGTCACCCTGTTCACCGAGCCGCGCGAACGGGCCAGGGCCATCGCCGTGTTCAGCTTCACGGGCGCCGCCGGCGCCTCGATCGGACAGGTCCTGGGCGGCGTCCTCACCGACGCCCTCGCCTGGAACTGGATCTTCTTCATCAACCTGCCGATCGGCATCGCCGCCGTGCTCGTCGCCCTCCCCGCCCTCCCGGCCGACCGCGGCCTCGGGCTGAAGGCGGGCGCGGACGCCCTCGGCGCGCTGCTCGTCACCGCCGGCCTCATGATCGGGATCTACGCGGTCGTCAAGGTCGAGACGTACGGCGCCACTTCGGCCCACACCCTCGGTTTCGGCGCCCTCGCGCTCCTCCTGATCGCCGGCTTCCTGGTCCGCCAGGCCACGGCGAGGAATCCGCTGATGCCGCTGCGAATCCTGCGCTCCCGCAGCGTCTCCGGCGCCAACCTGGTCCAGATGCTGATGGTCGCCGCACTGTTCTCCTTCCAGGTCCTCGTAGCGCTCTACCTGCAGAAGGTGCTCGGCTACGGCGCGGCAGAGACCGGGCTCGCGATGCTGCCGGCCGCGGCTGTCATCGGCCTCGTGTCGCTGAGCGTCTCGGCCCGCCTCAACGCCCGCTTCGGCGAGCGCAACGTGCCGCTGGCCGGCCTGGTGCTGCTCATCGGCGTCCTCGCCCTGCTGACCCGGGTGCCCGGCAGCGCTGAGCAGGCGAACTACCTCACCGACCTGCTGCCGGTGATGCTTCTCGCCGCGGGCTTCGGCCTCGCGCTCCCCGCCCTGACCTCGCTGGGCATGTCCGGCGCGAAGGCGGAGGACGCGGGCCTGGCCTCCGGCCTCTTCAACACCACCCAGCAGATGGGCATGGCCCTCGGCGTCGCCGTCCTCTCGACGCTGGCCGCCTCCCGCACCGAGTCGCTCACCGCGGCGGGCCGTCCGGTCACCGAGGCTCTGACCGGCGGCTACCACCTGGCCTTCGGGGTCGGCACCGGCCTCCTCACCGTCGCGCTGGTGGTCGCCTTCGCCGTCCTGCGACGCACGGAGGAGACGCGGCAGGCGGCGCCCGTCGAACAGGAGGCCCACCCGGCCGGCGTCTGAGCGGCCTCACACTCCGCGCCGTCACGCGGACCGAGTCGCAGCGAGGCCGAGGAGGCCGACGGACCCACCCCACGGTGGGTCCGTTCGCGACCGTGCGGGGCCGCGCCGCGCCCGGCACGGAGGGGGTCTGGGCAAGCTGCTGCGATACACCAGGGCGGGACGCGGACGGCTGGTCGGCCATCGAGGTCGAGGTCGACGGCCCTGGCCCGGAAATGGTGACCGCCCGGCTCGCCGGTGGGCGCCCTCGTCGCACCCCTCGAACCCCCTGCCCTCCCGCCCACCTGGCCGAGCCTCCTGCCGAACTCGCGCGAGAGTAGGCCGACTCCACGCCGTCCGCGCCGCCGGACAGCACCGAGGCGGACGAGGCACGGCGACGCGACACCCCCTTGCAGCGCCCGGAATGCCCCGCGGGAATCCGACCGCACGCGGGGCCCGACGCGACCTTGACGGCCTTCCGTTCAGCAGGGCGCGCCGGCCCCTTCCACGGCGGACGACGCCGAGGCCTCCCGGGGACGAGGCCGAGTCGCTCAACGCCCTGGCAGAAGCCGCCCGATGCATGGGCGACCTCGCCCACGACATGCCCGACAGGCCCCTGACTTGTATACGGCCCTCTCCGGCCCCGAGGTCGACGAGATGCGCACGGCCCGCCAGTGGAGATCCTCGCCGACGCCGGCTACCAGGGCCTCGGCGCCCGGAGCGGCGGACACATGAGCGACACCGTCCAAGCCGCCGCCGCATTGCTGTCACACCAGCAGACCGAAGACCTGATCCCGGCACGGCGGATGTCCACACCGAGCCCCTGTAGCCCCGCACCGTCTCACCCCTAACCGTGCACGAGTTCACTGGCCGGCGGTCTGTCAGGGCCTCCGGTGCTGGTGACACCAATCCCCCAAGCCGCCCATTCGACAAGGGGGGACGTTATGTCAACTCCGAGCGTCAGCAGCCCTGTTTCGGCCGCTACCGACGGCGGTAGTGACAGCGCGGCGAAAAGTCGTCGGCACGCGGGCCGCCGGCCGCCGGCAGGATCGCGTCGACTGGTGTCGGAAATACGTCAGCGGGATTGACGGCTCATCAGGAAGCTTGGCGTCACGGTCCGTCCGCGCCGATCGCCCACGCGACCCGTGCCCAGGTGGGTGGCCTTGGCCCGACCCTGGTCGTTACCGGCCGCGCCGCCCGGCAGCGCCGTCGGCGCCGAGCCCTTTGGTCCGAACCATCAGTGTGGCGCAGACGAACAACCGCCGTTCGCCTGCCGCAACTGTCAAGTACAACCTGAGCCAGAAGTCGATTACATGTACATTCCCAACGGCACCTTTCAACCATCGCGCTCTACCCGCGTAAACCGCGTTGTGTCATCCTCATTCAGTCGTCCTCGCCTTGGTTTCACCGCGAGGACGCGTCGTGCGGTGCCAGAGCTCGCCATCAGGGAGACCTCGTGAGCAAGAGCAACTCGGGGCGTAGTACCTCAGCCCCTGCCGCGGACCGCTCCGTCAGCGGCCTAGAGGTCAAGTCCCCCTGTAGCAACTGCACTTGACGCCACGCACACCGCCCAGCCTCGGCCACCCCCCGGTCCTTCGACGCGGCTGGAGAAACCCATCTCGCTCCATGCGGTTACCGAAGCGCAATCGCTCCCACCACCACGTCATCGGGGATTGGCAGTGTCGAAAGTCGATTTCTCACGCGCACTTGCATCGCTGAAGAGAATTCAAATCGAGACCTCGGAAGGCGGCTGCGGTCAACTGGTACTCGTGCAGGGCGGACTGGCCTGCGGAAAGACCACTCTGCTCCATGAGTTCGCCCACATGGCCACGGATTCCGGGGCACTGGTGCTGAGCGCCACCGGTTCCCGGACGGAGAACGATCTCCAGGCCGGGCTGATCGACCAGTTCTTCCAGAGCCGCGGGCTGCCGTCGGGGATCGCCGACCGGGCGCGCGCCATGACCACTTCGGCGATGCTCGCCGAACGGGACGGCGACGGCCCGGATCTGCGGGCGGTTCTCCAACCGGGCGCCCTGCTGGCCCATGAGGCATTCCGGGTGATGCTGCAGCTCTCCCAGGAGGCGCCCCTGGTGATCACGGTCGACGACGTCCAGTTCGCCGACAGCGTCTCCCTCCAACTGCTGCTCTACCTGTTGCGCAGGATGAGATCCGTGCCCATTCTGACGGTGCTCACCGAGTGGGACAGTCCGAGGCCGGCTCTGTCGCCGCTGCGGGCAGAGCTGACCGGGCGTCCGCAGCATGTGATACGCCTCGGACCGCTGTCCGGACGCACGACCGCCGAACTGGTCGGACGGGAACTGGGCCGACCGGTGAGCACCACACTCGCCACCGCGTTCCACGACCTCACCGGCGGCAACCCCCTGCTGCTGCAGGCGCTCGTCGAGGACCATCGCAGTGCCGGTCACCCGTCCGGCACCGTATCGGACGAACAGGACGGCCGACACGGGCAGGACGGCCGGCTCGACGCCGAATCCCCGGCGGTCGGCTTCGCGTTCGCCGGGGCGGTCGCGTCCTGCCTGCACCGCTGGGAGCCACCGGTGCTCAAGGTGGCACAGGGCATCGCGGTCCTCGGCAACCTGGGAGAGCCCGAGTTGATCGGCCGCTGTATGAACATCCCCGCCCTGGACGCCGAATGGGTCATGCACACCCTGACCGGGGCAGGCCTCCTGCTCGGTGGCCGCTTCCGGCACCCCATGGCGGAGGCGGCGGTGCTGGGCACGCTGTCCCCCGAAGAGCGCTCGGCGGCGCACAGCAGGGCCGCCGAACTGCTGTACCAGCGCGGCGTGGCCTCACCGGAGGTGGCACGCCACGTCATAGCCACCGGCCGGGTCGCCGAGCCGTGGATGCTCCCGGTCCTGCGCACGGCTTCGGAACAGGCGGTCGCCGAGGACGACACGGCCTTCGCGATGCAGTGCCTGGAGACGGCACTGCGGGCGGCCGAGGACCCGGCGGAGAGCCTCGCCGTGACCGCGGCACTGGCCAGGCTCGCCTGGCGGATGAACCCGAGTGCCGCCGCCTCCTGCCTGGCGCCCCTTCAGGCCGCCCTGCGGGAGGGGACATTGGGGCCGTCCGGTCTGGTCAGCCTGGTGCGGTGCACCCTGTGGTCCGGGGACGCCGAGGTCATGACGGCATCGTTGCGGGCACTGTCCGACTCGTCCGCCCTGGACGATCCGCAGCGGTACGCGCAGCTACGGCTGGCACACCAGTGGCACTACGGCTCCGACCGAGGCCGGTTCCAGGCTCACAGGTCCGCGCCCGCGATCGGCGGTGAACCCTGGAGCTATGCGGCGAACCAGCTGGCGGCGGCCGGGAACCACAAGGAGGGCAGCGCGGCCGTCGACTGCGCGGAGCAGATCCTGCAGAGCTGTCGCCTCGACGACTCGACTCTGGAGGTCATGGCCTCCGCGGTCCTGGTGCTGCTGTCGGTCAACAAACTCAAGGAGGCCGACTGGTGGTGCGACCAACTGCTCGAGGAGGCGCGGCGCCGCCACGCGGTCACCTGGCAGATGCTGCTGACCAGCCTGCGGGCCAGAGTCGCCCTGCGCAGAGGCAGGATCGTGGTCGCGGCGGCACAGGCCGAAGAGGCACTCGCCCTGTTGCCCGAACAGAGCTGGGGGATACAGATCGGCTGCCCACTGTCCGTGCTGATAGCGGCGAACACGGCGATGGGCCGGTACGACGCGGCGGCAGAGGCGTTGCAGCGGCGCGTGCCCAAGGCGATGCACGACACCGTGCACGGACTGCGCTATCTGCACGCCCGCGGCCACTACTACCTGGCCACCGACCGGGTCCTCGCGGCGATCAGCGACTTCCAGCGCTGCGGACGGCTGATGCAGGAGTGGGGGCTGGATGCGGCGTCCCTCGTCCCCTGGCGCAGCAGCCTGGCCGAGGCCAACCTGCGCCTCGGCCGCCCTCAGACGGCCCGTGATCTGGTCAAGCGGCAGCTGGAGCAGGCCAGGACGATGGACGACCGCACCAAGGGCATCTCGCTGCGCCTGCTCGGCGCCAGCAGCGATCTCCGTCAGCGGCCGACGCTGCTGCGGGAGTCCGTGGAGTGTCTGGAGCGATCCGGTGACCGGCTGGAACTGGCCCGCGCTCTGGAGGACTTGAGCGAGGTGTACCAGCAGCTGGAGGATTTCGACCGGGCACGGCTGCTGGCCCGTCGCGCCGCCCAGGAGGGCAAGGCGTGCCATGTGGGTACCGAGTCCGCCCGGCAGGCCGCGCCCGGCGTGCCCGCTGCCGGAGGGGTGCCCGCCCAGCAGCGACGCCTGGCGCAGACGGCGGAACCGCCGATGCTGAGCGATGCCCAGCGGCGGGTCGCCGAGCTGGCGGCGCTCGGTCACACCAACCAGGAGATAAGCCGCCGGCTGTACATCACGGTGAGCACGGTGGAGCAGCACCTCACCCGGGTCTTCCGCAAGCTCGGGGTGAGCAGCCGCAACGACCTGCCGCTCAGTTTCAGCGACATGTCCTGAGCGGGAGCGGCCGGCCGTGCCGGCGCCTCACCAGGGCCGGGGGCGGCCTGGTGAGGCATCGGCGGCGCCGCGGCCGGTAGGGGACGCTAGGGGTGTCCGGCGCCGGAGCGGACGCGGCACGCTGAGGCGTCATCGGGGGTCGGTCGGCCCACGGCCGGTCGATCTCGCCGTACGTGAGCGAGGAATCGTACACATGGATACCCAGGAACGACCGGACGCCGCGATCCTCTTCCCTGGCATGGGACCGACCGCCTTCGGGGACGTCGCCCGGTTCATGGTGGCCAATCCCTGTGCCCGCAGACTGGTGGCGACCGCCGACGACGTACTGGGCTATTCGCTGGTCGACCGGTACCAGGAGGCTGACGGCGACGCCTATTCGCCGTACGCGCAGATCGCGTTCGTGGTGAACTGCCTCGCTCTGGCCGAGTGGGCGCAGCCGCGGATGGAGGTCCCGCCGCGGTTCGTGGCCGGGCCCAGCTTCGGCGGCCGGGCCGCCGCGGTGCACGCCGGTGTGCTCAGCTTCCCGGATGCCGTTCTGATGACCGCCCGGCTGGCCGACCGCATGGCTGAGTACTTCACGCGCGAGCACCCCGAGCTGGTGACGCACACCGTGGTGCGGGTTCCCCTGGAGCGGCTCTCCGAGGCGCTGCGGGAACTCGACGAGAGCGGCGAGTGGTACGACATCTCCTGCTACGTCGACGACGACTTCACCATGGTGACGCTGTCGGAGAGGTCGCTGGAGCGGTTCGAACGGCGGGTGCGGTCGCTGGGCGGCCTGTCTCTCTACACCATGAAGCCTCCCATGCACTCCCATGTCTTCCGTGGCCTGCGCGACCAGGTCGAGGCGGAGATCTTCGACGGGCTGGTCTTCTCCGATCCCCTGGTGCCGGTCGTCGCCGACCAGGACGGCACGGTGCTGACGACGGGCAGCGGTGTGCGGACCATGCTGCTCGACGGATTCGTACGGCCGGTCCGCTGGCCCGATGTGGTCGCCTCGCTGACCGGGCAGGGTGTCGGCACCCTCTATGTGGCGGGCCAGGACGGGATGTTCAGCCGCGTGGCGGGGACGGCGCGCACCTTCCGGGTCGTCCCGTTCACCCCGCGTGCGGCCATGCAGCCGGTGCGCGGGAAGATGCCCGCCGGGCGGTAGCGCCGCGAGAAACGGGGTCCGGCGCGGTGCGCCGGACCCCGACCGTGTGCCCTCGGTGGCGTTACCTGCCGCCGACCGAGTAGGCGTAGAAGGTGCCCGCCGTGGTGGAACCGGTGGTGCCGGCGTACGAGAACTTGACGTACCCGTTGCCCCAGTAGACCGTGCCGTCGACCACGGCCGGTCCGGCGATGGAGGAGTAGGGTCCGGTGGTGTCGAAGAGGATCTTGCCGGTCCTGGCGTCGATCGCGTACATGTGCCCGCTGGTCGAGCTGGCGTAGAGCACCCCGCCCGCCACGGTGACCGGGGCCCAGGCGTAGCCGCCCGACGGGACGGGGATCTGCCACTCGATCTTCCCGGTGGCGGCGTCCAGCGCGACGAAGGAGGCACCGTCGTGGGAGGTGCCGTCGGGCAGCTGGTAGGTCTGGCGATCGAAGTTCGCCTGGGCGATGTAGACGCGCTTGCCGTCGTTCGCGGTGCCCCAGAGGATGCCGCCGACCTTGCCGCCGGGCCCGGTGGCCGCGCTCCACACCACCTCGCCGGTGAGCGCGTCCAGGAGCCAGTACTCGCCGCTCTTCTGGCCGGCGCCGACGACCTGTCGGCTGTTGCCCTGCGCGTCCTTGATGGTGAACAGGTGTGCCCCGTCACCGAAGTCGTAGTCGGGACCCACGTGCGCGGGGCAGTTGTTCGGCGGGAAGCCGGGCAGGCAGCTGACGTTCCAGGCGTCGAAGCGGGCCCGGCCGCTGGCCCACTTGACCGTGCCGTCGCGCATGCTGAGCGCGAGCACCGAGTCGACGTAGTCGTCGGGCGCCAGGCACTCGGCGGGGGTGCCGCCCCCGGTCTGGCAGTCGATCACGCTCTGCGGCACCTGGTAGTTGTTGCCGGAGGTGAAGTAGACGATGCCACGCCGGGGGTCGATGGCCGGGGTGCCCCACACTGCCGCGCCGCTATAGCCGCCCGGCTGGCCGCCGTTGTCGGGCACGGTGTGGCGGGTCCACAGCACGCGCCCGGTCCTCGCGTCGATGGCGTTGGCGCTGCCGCGGAAGGTGCAGCAGGGGTAGTCGGGGTTCGCCGCGGCGAGTTCGGACTCGCGCGAGGAGACGCCCTGGTAGATCACGCCGTTGTGGACGATCGGCGACTGGGTCAGCACCGCGAACGGGTGGCTGTCCAACTGGGTCTTCCACAGCAGCTCGCCGGTGGTGGCGTCGACTGCCATCAGGACGGCCTGGGCGTAGTCCCCGATGTAGACGGTGTTGCCGACCACGGCCGGGCTCGACCGCGAGACGGAGTCGGCGCGGCCGGTGTAGTCCGACACCTTGCGGGACCAGATTCCCCTGCCGGTCGCGGCGTCGACCTTGTGCAGGTAGCCGCCCCAGTCGGGGAAGTAGGCGGCGCCGCCCACGACCGCCGCGGTCGCGGACACGTCCCCGTGGGTGGTGTACGTCCACTTGACCGCGAGCCTCGCGGCGTTGTCGGTAGTGATCTTGCTTTCCAGCGGGTTCGACCGGGTGTTGGCGATGTCGTGCCCGGCCATCGGCCAGCTCGGCGCCGCGGTCGTCGCGCCCACCGGGTCGGCGCCGGCCATGGTGGCGGTGAGGAGGAGGGCGGACGACAGCACCAGGCCACGGACCCGTCCGGGACGCGTGCGGAGAACTCGATGCACTGCATCGATCCCTTCGATCGGTGTTGGTTGGCTGCCGCCGCCCCGCACAGCTCGGGCGTGCTGCCCGTCGGCCCGTGACGTCGGCAGGACGAAGCGATCCGACGCCCGTCAGGCACCGGCCTCCCAGCGGCGGCGCACCGGCGCTTTCCGGCCAGGGCGGGCAAAGATCGTCCTCGCCGGGAACCTAGCGGCGGAGGGCTCCGTGATCAGCCCCTACCAGCCCCTAAGGGCCCCTGCCGAAGGGCACGGCCGGGTGTCCGGCGCCGTCCGGCGGGGTGGTGCGCGAGGGCGAGCCGATTCGGCCAGGGAGTCGCTGAGGGCGGGATGCCGTGCCGCTCAGGCCAGGAGCTCGGCCGCGCGTGCGGCGAGCCGCAGTCGGTCGGTCTTCTTGTTGGTGTTCAGCGGGAACTCCTGGAGCCGACGGTAGTGGCGCGGGATCATCTGTTGCGGCAGATGGCTCGCGAGCAGCCCGGCCAGTTCCCGGGGGGAGGTCTCGTCACCGAGATAGAAGACGAACAGTTCCGTGCTGCCCCGCACCGGGACCCCGACCACCACCGCGTCCTGCACCGTCGGACAGCCGCGCAGCGCGTACTCGACCTCGGCGAGTTCGACCCGGTAGCCCTGGACCTGGACCTGGGCGTCCAGCCGGCCGAGGTAGACCAGCTCGCCGCCCGCGATCCGGCGGACCCTGTCGCCCGTGCGGTACCAGAGTCGCCCGTCACGCCGAAGGTACCTGCCCCTGCCGTCCTCGGGGTCGAGGTACCCGGCGGAGATCTGCGGGCCGGACAGCCACAGTTCGCCCTCGGTGGCGTGAGGCTCGCCGTTGTCGTCGAGCAGCAGCTCGGCGTGGCCGTCGTGGAGGCGGCCGAGGGGGACGACTCCGTTCACGGCGAGGGCCGGTGACAACTGCGGCTTCCAGCGGTGGCGGTGGGTGGTGATGGTGGTCTCGGTCGGGCCGTAGACGTTGATCACCGCGGAGCCCGGTGCGGCGCGCTGCCAGTCTTCGGTGTCCTGGCACTGGAGCGCCTCGCCGCCGAAGAAGGTCCAGCGCAGCGAGGGCATGGCACCCGCGTCCAGTCCGCCGGTACGGCGGGCGAGGGCGATCACGCTCGGCGCGGAGAACCACACCGTGATCCCGTGCCGGGCCACGAAGGCGGGCAGGTCGCGGTACGCGTGCGCCGGGACCGGGACGAGCGGGGCGCCCACGCCCCAGGCGCACCACAGGTCGGAGACGGCCGAGTCCCAGTTGAGGTTGGCCGCCTGGGAGAACACGTCGGCGGCGGTGAAGTCGTACCAGTCGTCCATCAGGCGGAAGTAGTGGGCGAGGTTGCCGTGGGTGAGCCGCACTCCCTTGGGGCGGCCCGTGGAGCCGGAGGTGAAGAGCACATAGGCAATGTCGGTGGGGCGCGCGATCCTCGGTTCGCTCAGCGTGTGCGCCGGATCGAGCCCGATGATGTCGATGGCACCGGACGCCTCGACGGCCCGGGTGACTCCCGGTGCCGTGCCCGGGGCCAGCACGGACAGCCCCCTCTTGCCGACGGGGAGTTCGGCGAGCTGCGCCAGGAGGGCGGCGCCCTCGGCGTCCACGACGAGCACGGAGACCTCGGCGGCCTCCAGCATCCGCGCGGTGCGCTCGGCCGGGAAGTCCGCCAGCAGCGGCACCACCGTCACACCCGCGTAGACACAGGCCAGGATGCCGACGTACGCCTCGACGCTGCGGCCGGTGAGCACGCTCACGGCCTTCGGCGGGCCGTCCGGCCGGGCGAGCAGGGCGCCCGCCCACGCCAGCGCGAGCTCGTGCGCCTGTTCGTAGGTCACGGCCTCGTCGTCCACGCGCACCGCGATGCCCCGGGGCGACATGGCCAGCCCGCGCAGGAACCGGGCGTGCAAGGCGCCCTCTGCCAGCCGGTCCATAAGAACTCCTTCTCGGACGGGCGCCATCGGGAGCGAGCGCCGGAATGCACTGCCGGAAAAGCCGGGCCGGGTGCCGCTCGGGGAATATCCGGCCGCACCCGGATCAGCCTCCCACGACCACTCGACAATGGCTGCCGAATTCACGGAATCGACGCCCAGTCGTCACCATTGACAGTCCGGCAATGCCCGCTGCATCATTTCGCCATGCCCGAAGAAATCGCATCCGAAACGACCGACGCAGGCGTGGACCAGGACCAGTTCGAGACGGTCCTGCGCCAGTTCCTGCCCTTTCTCGCCACAGGTGAGCCGCTCGCCGACGACGCGGCACTGCGTGACCTCGGCCTGGACTCGATGGGTACGGTGGAACTGCTCGCGGCCCTGGAGAGCACCTTTGACGTGCGGTTCAGGGATGACGCCCTGAGCATGGAGAAGTTCGCCAACCCCGGTGTGCTGCGGCAGACCCTCGTCCAGATGCGGGAGATCTCCGCCTGAGGGCCGCGGCTGACATCCGCGAAAGACCCGGTTCGGAATACACCTTACGGCACCCGCGACAGGCCCGGTTCGGAATACACCTTCCGCACCGGGCCTTCGGCGTTGTCGACCCCGCCCGAATACGTCCGACCATGAATTCCGGGCACGGCGAATTACGCGTACCCCGGAGAGGAATTCCACCACCCGGGGCACGCCCGCCACGCGATTCACCGACAGACGAAAAGGATGACTTGAATCACTCGTCGCCAGTCATGCACACAGTGCGTTGAAGCTCTTCTCAAGTGTGGCGAGGACTTGCTTGACGTGTGGGAGTGCCACGGGGTTCGCCGCGTCCAGGGCCTGCTGCTGCTCGGCCTCGGTGTCGCCGTAGAGCATGCTGGTGGCGGCCTTGAAGCGCAGCGCCTGCCGGGAGTCGCCGAGGTGGTGTCCGGCCAGGACGGCGATGCCGTGGACATCGAGCAAGTGCTGGAAGAGCGAGGGGGAGTCCGTCACTCCGTGCTTGGCGAGCCGTTCGCGGACCGGCTCGAAGTCGGGGTAGACGTAGAACGCACCCACAGGCGGGCGGCAGTTGGCGCCGGCCGAGACCATGATGCCGTGCACCGCGCGCGCCACCGCGCCGTGCAGGCGCGCGGCCTTGGCCCGCCAGGCGCGCAGTTCGGCGGGCTCGTCGAAGGCGTAGGTGGCCACGGCCTGCATCGGCGCGGCGAGCGTCGACCAGACCTCGCTGGCCACGGAGACGACACCCTCGCGCAGCCGGGTGCCCCACGGGCCGCCGGGGAAGCGTGCCGCCCCGATGCGCCATCCGCCCAGCGCGAGGCTCTTGCTCAGCCCGGTGGTCACGACGGTGCGCCGCGGGGCCACCTCGGCGGGGCTGAGCACGGGCAGCGCCGGGTCGTGCACGACGTCCCGGTAGATCTCGTCGGAGACGATCAGCAGGTCCTCGGTCTCCGCGATCGCGCAGATCTCGCGGATCAGCGCCGGTGACGCGAGGGTCCCGGTGGGGTTGTCCGGAAGGGTGAGCACCAGGACGCGCGGATCGTGGCCCAGGGTGCGGGCCGCGTCGATGGTCTCCTTGAGCGCGGCGGGATCGGGAACACCGCCGCACTCGTCGGGAAGGGGTACGCCGAAGGCCCGCTTCCCGGCCAGTCGTGCCTGAGGGGCGTAGGTGTTCCAGGCCGGCTGGGGCAGCAGCAGATCGCCGACCGCGGTCAGCTGGAGTGCCATCAGCAGCGGCTTGCTGCCCGGTGCGACGACCACCTGGTCGGGGTCGGTGGGCAGCCCGCGCCGGCCGAAGTACCCGGCGACCGCGGTGCGTACCGCGAGCCCGCCCGCCACCGGGCCGTAGGCGTTGCGGTCGGCCGCGCCGACGAGGCCTTCCATCAGGGGCCCGAAGGCGGGTAGCCGGGCCTCACCGAAGCCCAGGTGCACGATGGGATCGCCCTCGGCCCTGCGCTGGGCCACGAGTTGATTGAGGGCCAGATTGGGTGAGACTGTCCCGTCGGCCACGGCCGACTCCTCTCAGCGTGATCCACGGCCGGTCGCTCCGGCACGGTCGTGCTGGTCAGACAAGGCCCGACAGGGCCGTCGTGAGGTCGCTCGGCTCCGAGTCGTCGAGCTTGAGTTCGTCGAGCCAGGCCGCGGTGGCGCTGTAGTGCGCCCGGAAGGGGCGGCCGACGAGTTCCGGGGCGCGTGCCTGCAACATCCGCAGCTGGAAGAACCGGCCGTTCGGGCCGTCCGTGACCCCGTCCACCACGACCTTGCCCGGGGTGGCCGACATGACCGGTCCGCGTACGGTGCGCGCCAGGCCCGGCAGGGTCCGGTAGGCGGCCTGGAAGATCTCGACCGCCCTGGCCAGCGGCACCTTGAAGTACTCGTAGGGGCCGGTGTCGCGCTCGACGAACATGTAGTAGGGGAAGACGCCGTTCGCCAGCTCGGCACGCCACAGCTCGGCCCAGACGTGCGACCGGTCGTTGACCTTCGCGATCATCGGCGCCTGGCCGTAGACCAGCGCGCCGGTGGAACGGATCCGGGCGAGCGCCCGGCGCGCGAGGTCCGTCTCCAGCTCGCGCGGGTGGCTGAAGTGCGCCATCACGGCGAGGTTGCGCCCGCTGGAGATCACCTTCTCGAACAGCCGCAGGACGTCGTCGGCGTCGGTGTCGGTGACGAAGCGCTGGGGCCAGTAGGCGACCGACTTGGTACCGATCCGAATGGTGCGGACGGTGTCGACCGCCAGCAGCGGCTCCAGGTGGCTGCGCAGCCGCTCGGTCGACATCACCATCGGGTCGCCGCCGGTGACCAGGACGTCGATCACATCCGGGTGCTCGCGGAGGTACGTGATCAGTTGGTCGGGGGCCGGCGCGGCGAAGCGCAGGTCGGCGTCGCCCACGAACTGCGCCCAGCGGAAGCAGTAGGTGCAGTACGAGTGGCAGGTCTGGCCCTGGCTGGGGAAGTACAGCACCGTCTCTCGGTATTTGTGCTGCATTCCGGGCAGTTCGGCGCCCTGGTGGGAGGGCACGTTGAGTTCCATCTGGCCCGAGGGATGAGGGTTCAGGCGGCTGCGGATCTCCGCCACGAGGGCGCCGAGCTGAGCCTTGGTGCCGGGCCCCGCGGACAGTTCGGCCAGCCGGGCCTCGTCCTCGGTGGCGAGCATGCCCCGCTGGGGGAAGACCAGTTGGAACATCGGATCGTCCGGGACCCGGGTCCAGTCGATGAGTTCGTCCAGGACGTAGTCGTTGACACGGAACGGCAGGACCGTCGACAACAGCCGAACGCTGTCACGAATCTCGGCGGGCAATCCGTAGCGGTCGGCGATCTCGGCGACATGGCGGGACCCGAGCGCGCGGAACCTCGGTGGCTCCGGCGAGTTGATGGCCAGCAGGGTCATGCGGACTTTCCTCTCGGGTGCGTGCGTCGAGGACGCCGTCTGCTGTCGACGGGATGCTGACTGCGAGGTTGAAGCTAGTCAGGACGGCGGTCCCGTAGTCCCCCAGGCGACCCCAGCCGTACCCTTATCCGCCCCCCGCCGGGGCCGGGACAGGACGCACCGATGTCCGGGCGGAGGCGCGCCGGGCCGGCCCCCCGGCAGGGCAGGGTGTGGCGGCGGGGCCGAGGACGGCAGGTGGCAGGGCCGAGGACGGCAGGTGGCGGGGCGGCGTCGATGCTCGGTGGCGGGAACCGAGGGCCGGCCCTCGCCGGACCGGCCGCTGTCACCGGCCGACGCCATCTCAGCAATGTTTGTCCGCACACCGGTTGACGTGACCCCGGCGTTCAACGCCGTCTCCTCGTGCGCATCGTGCTTGACCGACTTCGGCGCGACGAGCGAGAAGACCCGGGCGAGCACCATCACGACGCCACCGGTGAGCGCGGCGGCGTGCAGTTCGTCGGTGAACGCCGTACGGGCCGCCGCGACGAGCGCACCCGCGGCCGCCTCCGGCAGCTGTACGGCCGACTCGAGGGCGCCGCCGACCGTCTCCCGGGCCCGCTCCAGCGCGGCGGACGGCACCCCGGCCGACGCCTCCAGCGCGGCGCTGTTGGTGTAGCCGGCGGCGCCGACGCTGCCCAGCACCGCGACACCGAGCGCGCCACCGAACGCCTGCGCGGTCTGCAGCATCGCGGAGGCCGAACCGGCGCGGGTGGCCTCCGCTCAGCCGACCACCATCACCGTGCCCAGGTCAGCACGGGCGCCAGGCCGAGGGCGACGGCGGTGACAGCGACCAGCGGCGGCAGGCCGTCCTCCTCGGGAAGCTGGGTGAGCATCAGCAGGGCGAGGGCCGTGATGAGGAAACCGTCCGGGGAACTCACCGAGGCCGTCCGCCTGGTGGCGGCGCCCGCGCCGGAAGCACGGCGGGCCGAGGGGGTCTGATCCACGGCCGGTACCGGCCCCGGCGGCAGGGCCCGTCGTCACATTCCCGCCTGCCCGGCGGCCGGACGAAGGGAATGTGACGACAGGCCCCACGGGCGGTGCCGGCCGGACGTCATACCGACGGGCGCTCCGCCAGTGCCCGGCGGTCGGTCTTGCCGTTCGGGGTGACCGGCAGGGCGTCGATCACATCGACCTTCCTCGGCACCATGTAGGCGGGCAGGGTCTGTGCGCAGAAGCCACTGAACGCGGACTTCTCGTTGGGCGCCGCCCCGGGCGCCGCCACCACGAACGCGTGCAACTCGGGCTCCTTGCCCGCCTCTTCGCGGACGACCACCGCGGCGGCGGTGACCGAGGGGAACTCCAGCAGCCTGCGCTCGATCTCGCCGAGTTCGATCCGGTTGCCCCGGATCTTCACCTGGTGGTCGGCCCGGCCGACGAAGTACAGCTCGCCGTTGTCACCGTAATAGGCCAGGTCCCGCGAGCGGTACACGACCTGCCCCGACCGCGGGTCGAGCGGATCGGGCACCAGGGCCCGTCGGGTGGCGTCCGGGTCGTCCCAGTATCCGGTGAACAGGGACGGCCCCCGCAGATGGATCTCCCCCGTCACACCCGCCTCGTCGATCACGGCGCCGTCCTCGCCGATCAGCAGCATCTCCGCGCCGGGATAGGCGAAGCCGATGGAGAGCCTCTCCAGATCGTCCGGGAGCGGGTTCGGCACATCGGTCAGCGAGAAGGCCATGGCCTCCGTCGGCCCGAAGCAGTTGACCACCCGCACATCGGGCAGCAGGGACTGGAGCTTACGCAGCTCGGGCAGCGGGAACGGCTCACCGGAGAACAGCACACCGCGCACCTGACCGCCGAGCGCGGCGATCTGGTCGGCCTCGTGCCGCAGTGCCGGACGCCAGATCGACGGAACGCCGTTGACCTGCGTCGCGCCCGTCTCGGCGAGAAACCTCAGCAGGCGCCGCGGCCAGCTCAGCATGCCCCTGGGCACAGGCACCAGCGTGGCTCCGGTCCCCAGGGTGAGACCGATGTCGAGCAGGCAGAAATCGAACTGCAAGGGGGAGGTGGTGGCCACCCGGTCCTCGGGGGTGATGATGTCGCACCGCAGCATCCCGCGGTAGAAGGAGAGCACCCCGCGGTGGCTCATCACCACACCCTTGGGCCGCCCGGTCGTACCGGACGTGAAGATGATGTACGCGGCGTCGGTACCGACCGCCGCCCGCCGACGCCGGGTCCGCGGCAGGGGCGGACGCTCCAGGGTCACCCCGTCCGGACCGAACCGGGCGGTACCCACCTGCTCGGGGATGCCTTCCCGGCTCCCCTCATCACTCTGCAGATGCAGCGCGGGTTCCGCGGTGTCGATGATGGACCGCAACCGGGGCCCGGGAACCTCGGGGCTGACCGGGATGAACGTCAGCCCCAGCGACGAGCAGGCCAGCAGCATCGCCACGGCCGAAGCCGAGTTCTCCGACTCCAGCACCACTCGGTCACCGATGTCCAGCCCGAGTTTGTCGAGCGCCACCGCGTAGCTGTGCATCAACTGCTCAAGCTGCTGATACGTCAGCACCGTGACGGCGCCGGCCTCGTCGGCCTGCACCACGGCAGGCCGGTCCGGTGCCAACCGGCCCTCCGCCAGCATGAATTCATGGATCCGCTGGGCTGCGGCGCGCTCGGCGGCGGCCGTGCTGTTCAGGGTCACCGGATGCCCTCCCACTCCCTGTCGGTTGTGCTGTTCATCGGTCCTGCTGTCCGGCGGAGTCCCGCGGGAGCTGCGCCAGCCAGTCCTCGATGGCCGACGCCGTGGTCGCGGCGTCCTGCTCGGCCATGGTGAAGTGGGTTCCGGGCACCGTCCGCACGGCGTCGGCCGTGTCCCAGGTGGCCTGCCAGTCCCCCTCGTCCAGCACCGGCCGGCCGTCGTGGGCGAACGGCTCGCCCGCCTGGAGGAACAACAGCGGTGTCTTGATGCTCTCCTCCCGGAACCGCGGCAGGAGTTCGGCGTAGCGGCCCATCGCGGAGAGTTCCGCGCCGCTGAACTCGCCCAGGACAGCCGCCCGTTCCTCGACGGCGAACGCCATCTGGTCGAAGATCGCCTCATTGATCCCGTGGCCGACGCGATAGGTGTCCGCCATGACCAGTGCCGTCGGCCGCACGCCCAGCTCGCGTTCGAGCCAGGCCACCGTCGCGTGGGCGAGCAGTCCGCCGGAGGAGAACCCGTACAACGCGAACGGCTCGCCCGCCGCGGCCTTCAGCACGCTCTCGGCCAGCACCCGGACGGCGGCCTCGAACGATCCGGGCAGCAGCTCGTCGCGCCCGAATCCCGGGGTGGGGATCGCGGTGACGGGCACCGATAGCCGGGCCGCGAGCCGCGCGTGCTGATGCACTCCCCCGGCCACGGTCGGCGTGCTCAGACAGATCAGCCGCGGCCTCGGCCGGCCGTCCTCCGCCGGCGCGACCGGGAAGGACACCGGGGACGGCGGTTCCGGCAGGTCCTCGGGGGATTCGAACACGGGCCGCAGGGCAGCCACCGCCTGGAGCATCGCCATGCCCTGTCGCGCGTTCCCCGCCAGGATGGCGCCGAGGAACAGGTCGTAGAGCGTCTCCTCACGTCGGACGGGGGGCTGAGCAGCCGCGGTGGTGCCGGCCCCGCCGGGGCTCGTCGAGGCGGGCGGCGCGGCGAGCTGGGCCCGCACGACGTCGGCCAGCTCGGCGGGGTTCTTGCTGTCGAAGACGACCATGGCCGACAGGTTCAGGCCGGTCGCGGTGTTGAGCAGGTTGCGCAGCTCCACCGCGGTCAGGGAGTCGAAGCCCGACTCCAGGAAGCCGCTCTCCGGATCGACGGCGGTCGCGTCCGCGTGCCCCAGCACCTGCGCGGCGTAGCCGAGCACGGTGTCCAGCACGACTCGGGCGCGCTCGTCGTCTCCGAGCCCGGCGAGCCGCTGCCGCAACGCCCCGGCCTCCGCCCGCCCGGTGTCCGCCGCCCTTCTCCGTATCGCGGGCACCAACCCCCGCAACAGGGCGGGCACTTCGTCGGGACGGTCGCGCAGGGCCGCGGTGTCCACCCGCAAGGGAACGAGAGCCGCCCGGTCGGTCGCGAGTGCCGCGTCGAACAAGCGCAGGGCCTCCTGCTCCGAGAGCGCCGGGGTACCCGAACGCCTCATGCGCTGAAGGTCCGCCTCGCCGAGCCACTGGCTCAACCCGGTGTTCACGTCCCACAGGCCGTACGCCATCGACGTCGCGGGCAACCCCACGGCCCGGCGGTGCTGCGCCAGCGCGTCCAGGAAGACGTTCGCCGCGGCGTAACTGCCCTGGCCCGCCGCCATCACCAGACCACCGGCCGAGGAGAACATCACGAAAGCCGTCAGATCCAGATCACGCGTCAGCTCGTGCAGATGCCACGCCGCGTCCGCCTTCGGCGCCAGCACGGCACCGAACCGCTCCGGCGTCAACGCCCCCACCAGGCCGTTGTCCGCCACACCCGCCACATGCACCACACCCCGCAGAGGATGCCCGGCGGGGATGTCCGCGAGCAACGCGGCCAGCGCCGCCCGGTCACCGGCGTCGCAGGCCAGCACGGTCACCCGCGCCCCGAGGTCGCTCAGCTCGTCCCGCAGTTCCACGGCGCCCGGCGCGTCCGGGCCACGGCGGCTGGTCAGCACCAGATGACGGACTCCGTGCTCCGCCACCAGATGCCGGGCCACCAGCGCGCCGAGACCACCGGTACCACCCGTGACCAGCACCGTGCCGCCGGCGTCCCACAGCTCCGCCTCCGGTGCCGCAGCGCCGACGCGCACCAGCCGCGGCACGAACACCTGCCCGGCACGGACCGCCAGCTCGGGCTCACCCGACGCCAGCGCCACGCCCAGACCGGCGAACGACCCCACCGGACCGTCGCAGTCCAGCAGCACGAAACGGCCCGGATTCTCCGCCTGCGCCGCCCGCACCAGACCCCACACCGGAGCCTGCGTCACATCCACCGCGTCGGCGTCCGATACGGCTACCGCGCCCCGCGTCACCACCGCCAGCGTCGCGTCCGCGAACCGCTCGTCGGCCAGCCACTCCTGCACCACGCCCAGCACGCGATGCGTCGTGTCGCGCACAGCGGACAGCACGTCACCGCCCGGCACGGCACACTCGAAGACCGCTGTCCCCGACACCGCTCCCTCGGCGGGCAGTTGATCCCACGCGGTCCACGCCGCCGTCGTGCCGCTCTCCCGCGCGGCGCTCCATTCGACGCAGAACAGCGAGTCGTTCATGGGCCCGCTCAACTGAGCCGCGGACACCGGACGCAGCACCAGTTCGGCCACGGAGGCCACCGCCGCTCCGCCGGAGTCCGCGATGTCCAGGCGGATGGCGCCGTGTGTGCCCTCGGCGCGGGTGAGCCGCACCCGAAGGGCGGTGGCACCGGAGGCATGCAGGGTCAGGCCGTTCCACGAGAACGGGACGAGTGTCTGCCGCTCGTCGTTGGCGTCGGTCCCGGGCCCTCCCAGGCCCAGCGGGTGCATGGCGGCGTCGAGGAGGGCGGGGTGAATCCCGAACCGGGCCGCGTCCTCATGCGCCTGCTCCGGCAGCGCGACCTCGGCGAAGAGCTCGTCGCCGCGCCGCCAGGCGCCCTGGAGACCCTGGAAGACCGGGCCGTAGCCGAAGCCGTGGTCGGCGAGAACACCGTAGAGGCCGGTGGTGTCGAGCGCGGACGCGTCCGCCGGCGGCCACTGGCGGAGGTCGGCAGCAGGGGCCGGGGCTCCCGTCGACAGCACACCGTCGGCGTGACGGGTCCAAGGCGCGTCCGGCTGGCCCTCCGGGCGCGAGTAGATCCGCACGCGGCGCCGGTCCTGCTCGTCCGGTGCGTTCAGCACCACTTGCAGGGACACCGCTTCGCCCTCGCTCAGCACGAGCGGGGCCTGGAGGGTCAGTTCCTCAAGTACGTCGCAGCCCACCTGGTCGCCCGCCCGGACCGCGAGCTCCACGAAGCCCGTCCCGGGAAGGATCAGGCTGCCCAGCACCTCGTGGTCGGCGATCCAGGCGTGCCCGGACAGCGACAGCCGCGCGGTGAACGTCACCGCGTCCGAGTCCGGCACCGGCACGGCCGCCGCCAACACCGGGTGATCCAGGGCCATCTGGCCCACCGCGGAGACGTCGGTCATCGCCTTGGCCGCCTCGACCCAGTAACGCTCCCGCTGGAAGGCGTACGTGGGCAGGTCGACGCGGCGGGCGCCGGTTCCGGCGAAGAACCCCGCCCAGTCCACCGTCGCGCCGGCCACGTGCATCCGGGCCAGGGCCGCGACGAGGGTGTCAGGCTCGGGCCGGTTGCGCCGGGACGCCGCCACCAGCACCGCGTCCTCGGACTCCACGCACTGGCGGGCCATCCCGGTCAGCACCCCGTCCGGGCCCAACTCCAGGAACCGGCTGACCCCTTCGGCCTCCAGCGCACGCACCGCGTCCGCGAACCGGACCGCCTCCCGCACCTGCCGCACCCAGTACTCCGGGTCCGTCCACTCCATGGCCGGGGCACCCGTCACCGTGGAAACGACCGACATCCGTGGCTGCCCGTAGGTGAGCTGTCCGACGATCTCGCGGAAGTCCGTGAGCATCGGGTCCATCAAGGGCGAGTGGAAGGCGTGGGAGACCGCGAGTCGGGTCGTCCTCCGCCCCTCGGCATCGAAGCGGGCAGCGATCCGCATGACCGCGTCCTCGGCCCCGGAGATCACCACCGCCCGAGGGCCGTTGACTGCCGCGATGCCCACCTCGTCGGTGAGCAGCGGCCGTACCTCCTCCTCACTCGCCTGCACCGCGACCATCGCACCACCGGCGGGCAGCGCCTGCATCAGCCGGCCCCGCGCCGCCACCAGCATCGCGGCATCGGGCAAGGACAGCACCCCGGCCACGTGCGCGGCGGCGAGTTCACCGATGGAGTGCCCGGCCAGGAAGTCCGGCCGCACACCCCACGACTCCACGAGCCGGAACAACGCCACCTCGAACGCGAACAACGCGGGCTGCGCGTACCCGGTCCGGTTCAGCAGCTCCTCGTCCTCACCCCAGACCACCTCGGACAGCGGACGGTCCAGGTGTCTGTCCAGCTCCCCGGCCACGGCGTCGTAGGCGGCGGCGAAGGCCGGGTACACGGCGTGCAGTTCACGCCCCATGCCCAGGCGCTGCGCCCCCTGTCCGGTGAACAGGAACGCCGACCTGCCCGTACGACGCGCCGTACCCAGCACGACGGCCGGGTCGGCGGCACCTTCGGCCAGCGCCGTCAGCCCACGCCGCAACTCCTCGACGTCGGTGCCCACCACGACGGCGCGCTGTGCGAAGCCCGCCCGCGAGGTCGCCAGCGCGTACGCCACGTCCAGCGGATCGCGCTCGGTGTGGGGCAGCAGCTTCCGGGCCTGAGCGGTCAGCGCGGCTGGCGTCCTGCCGGACAGCACCCACGGAACGACCGGCACCAAGACCGGTTCCCCGGCCACCGCCTCGGCCTCCGCCGGGACCGCCTCGACGATCACATGGGCGTTCGTGCCGCTCAGACCGAACGAGGAGATGCCCGCCCGGCGCGGACGGTCACGCTCCGGCCAGACGACCGCCTCCGTCAACAGCGCGACATTGCCCTCACTCCAGTCCACCTGCGCGCTGGGCTCGTCGACGTGCAGCGTCCGAGGCAGCACCCCGTGCCGCATGGCCATCACCATCTTGATGATGCCCGCCGCACCGGCCGCCGCCTGGGTGTGACCGATGTTGGACTTGATGGAGCCGAGCCACAGCGGCTCGTCCTCGGGCCGGTCCTGGCCGTACGTGGCGAGCAGCGCCTGCGCCTCGATCGGGTCCCCCAGCCGCGTACCCGTACCGTGCGCCTCGACGGCGTCGACGTCCGGCGGCGTCAGGCCCGCGTTGGCCAGCGCCTGCCGGATCACCCGTTGCTGGGCGGGGCCGTTCGGGGCCGTGAATCCGTTGGAGGCACCGTCCTGGTTCACCGCGGAGCCCCGGACCACGGCGAGTACCGGGTGGCCGTTGCGCCGGGCGTCCGACAGCCGCTCCAGGAGCAGGACCCCCGCGCCCTCGGCCCAGCCGGTGCCGTCCGCGGCTGTGGCGAAGGACTTGCAGCGGCCGTCGGGGGCAAGCCCGCGCTGCTCGCTGAAGTACACCAGCGTCTCCGGCGTGGCCATCACGGTCACACCGCCCGCGAGTGCGAGCTCGCACTCCCCCGCACGCAGCGCCTGCGCCGCGAGGTGCAGGGAGACCAGCGACGACGAGCAGGCCGTGTCCACCGTCAGGGCGGGCCCCTCCAGGCCCAGGGTGTAGGCGACCCGGCCGGAGACGACGCTGCCGGCGTGATCACCGCCGTAGTCGTGGTACATCACCCCCGCGAAGACGCCGGTCGAACTTCCCCTCAGTGTCGCCGGGTCGATCCCGGCCCGCTCGAACGCCTCCCAGGAGGTCTCCAGGAGGAGCCGCTGCTGCGGATCCATCCCCAGCGCCTCGCGCGGCGATATGCCGAAGAAGCCCGCGTCGAACTCGGCCGCCTCGTGGAGGAAGCCGCCGGACCGGGTGTAGGTCCGGCCGGGCTTGCCGATCTCGGGGTCGTAGACGTGTTCGTCCCAGCCGCGGTCGACGGGGAAGTCCGAGACCGCGTCGGCACCGTCGGAGACCAGCCGCCACAGGTCGTCGGGCCCGGCCACCCCGCCCGGGTAGCGGCAGGCCATCGCGACGATCGCGATCGGGTCGTCCGTGATCGCCGGGTCCAGCGGGAGGGTCCGCGCCGCCTGGACCCGGTGCTGTCCGCCGCCGGTCACCTCACCGAGCAGATGCCGCGCCAGCACCGCGGGCGTCGGGTGGTCGAAGACCAGGGTGGCGGGCAGCCGTACGCCGACGGCTCCGCCCAGGGCGTTGCGGAACTCCACGGCGGTCAACGAGTCGAAGCCCAGCTCACTGAAGGCCCGATCGGGTTCGATCGCGTCGCCCGAGGTATGTCCCAGTACCCCGGCGGCGTAGCCGCGGACCAGTTCCAGCAGCAACGCTTCGCGCTCCTCGGCCCCGAGCACGGCCAACTGCCCTTCCAGTGCGCCTGTTTCGAGCTGGGTCCCGGCCGTTCCGCGACGTGTGCGCTGTCGTACGAGCCCGCGGAAGAGATGCGGCAGCTCCTCCCCCGCCTCGGCCAGAGCCTTGAGGTCGAGCAGCATCGGCACCAGCAGGGCCTGGTCCGTCGCCGTGGCGGCGTCGAACAGGTCCAGCCCTTGGCCGTCGCGGAGCACGCCGATGCCGTTGCGGCTCATCCGCCGCAGATCGGCCTCGTCGAGCGCGTCCGCCATGCCGCCCGCCCACAGGCCCCACGCCAGCGACTGTCCTGGCCGGCCGGCGGCCCGCCGGTGCGCCGCGAGCGCGTCGAGGAAGGCGTTCGCCGCGGCGTAGTTGGCCTGGCCCGCACCGCCCACGACGCCGGTACCCGAGGAGAACAGGACGAAGGCGGAGAGATCCAGGCCCGCGGTCAGCTCGTGCAGGTTGAGGGCGGCGTCCACCTTCGGGCGCAACACGGTGGACATCCGCTCCGGTCCGAGCCCGCCGAGCAGGCCGTCGTCCAGCACGCCCGCCAGGTGGATCACGGAGGTCAGCGGGTACTCGTCCGGTACCGCGGCCAGAAGTCCGGCCAGCGCCTCGCGGTCGGCGACGTCGCAGGCCGCGACGGTGACCTCGGCGCCCAACTCGGCCAGTTCGGCTCGTAGTTCGCCGGCACCTGGGGTGTGCGGGCCGCGCCGGCTGGTCAGCAGCAGACGACGTACGCCGTACTCGGCGACCAGATGCCGCGCGATCAGGCGGCCGAGGGCGCCCGTCGCGCCGGTGATCAGCACGGTCCCGGTGCCGAACCGGTCCCGTGGGGCGTGCTGCTCCTCCGCGCCGCGGGCGACCCGGGTGAGACGTGGTGTGTGCACCACGTCGCCCCGCAGCAGCGCCTGCGGTTCACCGGAGCCCATCACGGCGGCGATCCGCGCCGCGGTGACCGGCCCGTCCAGGTCGGCCAGCACGAACCGGCCGGGATGCTCCCGCTGGGCCGCCCGCAGCAGGCCCCATACGGCGGCTCCGGCCAGGTCGGTCACGTCCTCGCCGGGCAGGGCCGCCGCGCCCCGCGTGGCGACCAGCAGGGTCGAGTCGGCGAACCGCTCCTGGGCGAGCCAGTCCTGAAGCACGCCGAGCACGCGATTGACCCGGGCGTGGACGGCGGCGGCGTCCGTACCGGGCCCGCTCAGCACGTTCGGCTCGCCCGGCACGTTCGGCGCACCCGGCACGTTCTGCACGTTCGGCTCGTTCGTGAGGACGACGACGGCGGGGGCCGGGGACTCCGGTGCCAGGGCGTCCCAGTCGGCCATGGTGATCGTGCCGGCCATGGCGGCCGTCGCCGGTGCGGGTCGCCACTCAAGGCCGAACAGCGCGTCGTGGAAGCTGGTCCGCGCCGCGGCGAGCTGCTCCTCGGACACCGGACGGCTGACCACCGAGCCCACCGACACGACGAGCCGGCCGGCGGTGTCCGTGGCAACCAGCGTGAGGCTCTCCGCGGTGGGCCGCCCGATCCGGACGCGGACCGTGGTGGCGCCGGTGGCGTACAGCCGGACGTCGTTCCAGACGAAGGGCAGCGCGGTCCGCTCACCCCCGTCGAGCAGGACGGCGTGCAGGGCGGCGTCGAGCAGCGCGGGGTGAACTCCGAACCGGCCCGCCTCCTCATGCGTCTGCTTCGGCAGCGCGACCTCGGCGAACAGTTCGTCGCCCCGCCGCCAGACCCGCTGGAGACCCTGGAACACCGGCCCGTACCGGTAGCCCAGCTCCGCCAGCCGGTCGTAGGCACCCTCCACGTCCACCGGATCCGCACCCGCCGGGGGCCACTCCCCGACCGAGGGAGCAGATCCGGACTGCGGCGCCGAGGCGAGCACACCCTCCGCGTGCAGGGTCCATACGCCGTCCGGCAGACCCTCCGGCCGCGAGTGCACCGTCACCGTGCGGCGCCCGGACCCGTCCGCGGTACCGACCATGACCTGCACCTGCACGCCGCCGTGCCCCGACAGTGACAGCGGGGCCCGCAGGGTCAGCTCCTCCAGTACGTCACACCCCACCTGATCCCCCGCGCGGACCGCCAGCTCGACGAAGCCCGTGCCGGGGAGGATGACGCTCCCCAGTACCTCGTGGTCGGCGATCCAGGCGTGCCCGGACAGCGACAGCCGCGCGGTGAACGTCACCGCGTCCGAACCGGGCACCGGCACCGCCGCCGCCAACACCGGGTGATCCAGGGCCGTCTGGCCCACCGCGGAGACGTCCGTCATCGCCTTGACCGGCTCGACCCAATAGCGCTCGCGCTGGAAGGCGTACGTCGGCAGATCGACACGGCGAGCCCCGGTACCCGCGAAGAACGCCTCCCAGTCCACCGCCACACCGTGCGCGTGCAGACCGGACAGCGCGGTGACCAGGGTTTCCGGCTCCGGGCGGTTGCGGCGGGACGCCGCCAACAGCATTGTCCGCTCGCCGGTGACCGACTGCTGAGCCAGTCCGGTCAGCACGCCGTCCGGGCCCAGCTCCAGGAACCGGGTGACTCCTTCGGCCTCCAGAGCACGCACCGCGTCCGCGAACCGCACCGCCTCCCTGACCTGCCGCACCCAGTACTCCGGCTCCATCCACTCCGTGGCCAGTCGGCCGGTCGTCGTGGAGACCACCGGAATCCGCGGCTGCCCGAAAGTGAGCCGTCCGGCGACCTCACGGAAGTCCGCGAGCATCGGCTCCATCAGCGGCGAGTGGAACGCGTGGGAGACCCGCAACAAGGACGTCGTGCGTCCCTCGACCTCGAACCGCGCCGCCACCTCGATCACGGCTTCCTCGGCGCCGGAGATCACCACGGCCCGCGGGCCGTTGACGGCGGCGATACTCACGCGATCGGTGAGCAGCGGACGCATCTCGTCCTCGGTCGCCTGCACCGCCACCATCGCGCCGCCGGCGGGCAGCGCCTGCATCAGCCGGCCCCGCGCCGCCACCAGCATCGCGGCGTCAGGCAGGGACAGCACCCCGGCGACGTGCGCGGCGGCGAGTTCGCCGATGGAGTGCCCGGCCAGGAAGTCCGGCCGCACACCCCACGACTCCACGAGCCGGAACAACGCCACCTCGAACGCGAACAGCGCCGGCTGCGCGTACCCCGTCCGGTGCAGCAGCCCCTCGTCCTCGCCCCACACCACCTCGGCAAGCGGACGGTCCAAGTGCCTGTCCAGCTCCCCGGCCGCCGCGTCGAAGGCAGCGGCGAACGCCGGGTACGCGGCGTGCAGTTCACGCCCCATCCCCAGACGCTGCGCCCCCTGCCCCGTGAACAGGAACGCGGTCGAGCCCGTACGGCGGCTGAACTCCTGCACTGCCACCGGGGCGTTGCGCCCCTCGGCCAGGGCGGTCAGACCACGCAGGAGCGCGTCACGATCCGCGCCCACGAGTGCCGCGCGGTGCTCGAAGGCCGTGCGGGTGGTCGCCAGCGAGAGCGCCATGTCCAGCGGATCGCGCTCGGCCACGAGCGGGATCAGGTTTTGCGCCTGCTCGGCCAGAGCGGCCGATGTCCGGCCCGAGAGCACCCACGGAAGCGCGGGTACGGGCACCGTGGCGGGAACACGCTCGGGAACGTCCCGCGGCGGGGCTTCCTCGATGATCAGATGGGCGTTCGTGCCGCTGATCCCGAAGGCCGAGATCCCGGCTCGGCGGGGCCTGCCGTCCGGCGCCCACGCGCGTTCCTCGGTCAGCAGCCGGACGTCGCCCTGCGACCAGTCCACGTGCGGCGAGGGCTCGTCCACGTGAAGTGTCCTCGGCATCGTGCCGTGACGAACCGCCTGCACCATCTTGATGACGCCGGCGACACCGGCCGCGGCCTGCGCGTGTCCGATGTTCGACTTGATCGACCCCAGCCACAGCGGCTGGTCCTCGGGCCGGTCCTGGCCGTACGTGGCGAGCAGCGCCTGCGCCTCGATCGGGTCACCCAGCCGCGTGCCCGTGCCGTGCGCCTCCACGAGATCGACCTCGGTGGCGGACAGGCCCGCGTTGGCCAGCGCCTGGCGGATGACCCGCTGCTGCGAGGGGCCGTTGGGCGCGGTCATTCCGTTGGAGGCGCCGTCCTGGTTCACGGCGGAGCCGCGGATCACGGCCAGCACCTGGTGTCCGTTGCGCCGGGCGTCCGACAGCCGCTCCAGCAGCAGCACACCGGCGCCCTCGGCCCAGGCGACGCCGTCGGCCGCGGCGGCGAACGACTTGGACCGGCCGTCGGGCGCGAGGCCGAGCTGCCTGCTGAACTCGACGAACATCCCGGGCGTGCCCATCACGGCGACGCCGCCGGCCAGGGCGAGCGAGCACTCCCCCGACCGCAGCGCCTGCGCCGCCAGATGCAGCGACACCAGCGAGGACGAGCAGGCCGTGTCCACGGTCACCGACGGGCCTTCCAGGCCCAGCACATAGGACGTACGTCCCGACACGAGGCTGCCCCCGGCGCTGGCGGCGGCCTCCCCCAGCCCGTAGTCGTGGTACATCAACCCGGCGAAGACACCGGTGGAGCTGCCCTTGAGGGACGCGGGCGTGATCCCGGCGCGCTCGATTGCCTCCCACGAGGTCTCCAGCAGGAGCCGCTGCTGGGGGTCCATCATCAGCGCCTCGTTGGGGCTGATGCCGAAGAAGCCGCTGTCGAAGTCGGCGGCGTCATGGAGGAAGCCGCCGGCCCTGGCATAGGTCTTGCCGGGCCGACCGGGCTCGGGGTCGTACACGTCCTCGTCCCAGCCGCGGTCGGCCGGGAAGTCCGAGATCGCGTCGACACCGTCGGCGACCAGTCGCCACAGATCCTCCGGAGAGGTCACTCCGCCCGGATAGCGGCACGCCATCCCGATGACGGCCACGGGCTCGTCGCTACGGCCGGCACCGGCCGGCCGCACAGTCGCCGTACGCCCCGCGGCCGTCATGGCGCTGGTCAGAGAGGCGCCGATGTGTTCCGCCACGGCCTGCGCGGTCGGGTGGTCGAAGACCAGCGTGGCCGGCAGGCGCATCCCGGTCACGGTGCCCAGCTTGTTGCGCAGCTCCACCGCCGCCAGCGAGTCGAAGCCCAGTTCCTGGAACGCCCGGTCGGGCTCGACGGCGTCGGCGGAGGCGTGCCCGAGCACCGCGGCCACCTGACGGCGTACGAGGTCGAGCAGGACACGGTCGCGCTCGGTCGCGTCCAGTCCGGCCAGTTCCTGCTCCAGCCCGCCCGCTCCCGCGCTCCCCGCGGCGCGCGCGAGCCGGCTGCCCGGCACCCGCACCAGCCCGCGCAGCAGTGCCGGTACCTCCTCGCCGCGCCCGCGCAGCACCGACGGCTGCACGCGCACCGGCACCAGCGCGGGGAGTCCGGAGCGCAGCGCGGCGTCGAACAGTTCGAGTCCCAGCTCGGTCGACAGCGCGGGCAGGCCCTGCGCCGCCATCCGCTCGGTGGCCAGGTCGAGCGACTGGGTCATCCCGGTGTGCGTGTCCCACAGGCCGAACGCCGCAGCCGTCGCGGGCAGCCCGGCGGCGTGGCGGTGTTCCGCCAGCGCGTCCAGGAAGACATTGGCCGCCGCGTAGTTCGCCTGCCCGGCCGCCAGGACGAGGCCGCCCGCCGAGGAGAACATCACGAAAGCGGTGAGGCCGAGATCGCGTGTCAGCTCGTGCAGATGCCACGCCGCGTCCGCCTTCGGCGCCAGTACGGCGTCGAACCGCTCGGGAGTGAGGACGCCGACCAGGCCGTTGTCGATGGCCCCCGCGACGTGGACCACGCCCCGCAGTGGCTGCTCCTTGGGAATGCCGGCGAGCAGCGCGGCCAGTGCCTCACGGTCGGCGACGTCACAGGCCGCGAGCGTGACCTCGGCGCCCAACTCGGCGAGTTCGGCTTGTAGTTCGGCTGCGCCCGGCGCGTCCGGACCGCGACGGCTGGTCAGCACCAGATGCCGCACGCCGTGCTCCGTCACCAGGTGCCGGGCCACCAGCGCGCCCAGACCACCCGTGCCGCCGGTGATCAGCACGGTGCCGTCGGTGTCCCACAGCTCCGTCTCCGGTGCCGCAGCCCCGACGCGCACCAGCCGGGGCACGAACACCCGCCCCTCACGGACCGCCAGCTCGGGCTCACCGGACGCCAGCGCCGCACCCAGACTGGTGAACGACCCCGCCGGTCCGTCGCTGTCCAGCAGCACGAAACGGCCCGGGTTCTCCGCCTGCGCCGCCCGCACCAGACCCCACACCGGAGCCTGCACCACATCCACCGGCGCACCGTCCGACACAGCCACCGCGCCCCGCGTCACCACCGCCAGCGTCGCACCCGCGAACCGCTCGTCAGCCAGCCACTCCTGTACGACACTCAGAACCCGGCGCGTCGTATCACGAACCGCCCCCGGGACGTCGCCGTCCGCCACGGCACACTCGAAGGCGACCGTCCCCGACGCCGGCCCCTGGGCGGGCAGTTGATCCCACCCGGTCCACTCCGCCTCGGCAGTAGTCTCGCCCGGCAACGCATTCCACGCGATGCGGAACAGCGACTCCTCACCCGGCGCGTTCAGCTGCCCGGCCGACACCGGACGCCCCACGACCGAGCCGACCGACACCACCGGCCGACCCACCGCATCCGCCACCTCCAGCGTCAGACTCTCCGACGTCGGACGCGTCAACCGCACCCGCACCCTGGAAGCCCCCACCGCATGCAGCCGCACGTCGTTCCACACGAACGGCAGCACCGGCTCACCGCCCTCAGTGCCACCGACCAGCGCCACATGCATCGCCGCGTCCAACAGCGCCGGATGAATGCCGAACTCCTCCGCCTCCCCGTGCTCCGACTCCGGAAGCGCGACCTCGGCGAACAACTCATCCCCACGCCGCCACGCCCGCTCAAGCCCCTGGAACACCGGCCCATAGCGGTAGCCCAGCTCCGACAAGCCCTCGTACTCACCCTCAAGGTCGAGTACGTCCGCGTCCGCCGGCGGCCACTGCGACAGTTCGAACGACGCCCCGGAGCCGCCCGGCGCCAGCACACCGTCCCCGTGCAGCACCCACGGCCCGTCCGGCCGGTCCTCCGCGCGCGAATGCACGGTCACGGTGCGCCGCCCGGACCCGTCCGCAGCGCCGACCACCACCTGAACCTGCACACCACCCGACCCGGGTAGCACCAAAGGAGCCTGCAACGCCAGCTCCTCCAGCACCCCGCAACCCACCTGGCCACCCGCCCAGGCCGCAAGCTCCACAAATCCCGTACCCGGCAACAAGACCTGGCCCAGCACCGCGTGATCGGCGATCCAGCCCTGCGTGCCCACCGCCAGCCGGCCGGTGAACGTCACACCGTCCGAGTCCGGCGACGGCACCACAGCACCCAACAACGGATGCCCGGCGGACACCAGGCCCGCGGACGGGACCCCGCCCAGCTCGCTGCCCAGCCAGGAGTTGGCCAGGTACTGCTGCGTGTCGACCCAGAAGCGTTCGCGCTGAAAGGCGTAGGTCGGCAGGTCGATACGGCGGGCCCCGGTCCCGGCGAAGAACGCCTCCCAGTCCACTGCCACGCCGTGCGCGTGCAGGCCGGCCAGGGCGGTGAGGAGGGTCTCCGGCTCCGGACGGTTACGGCGCGACGCCGCGACCAGCAGCGCGTCCCCGGACTCCACGCTCAGCCGGGCCATCCCTGTGAGGACCCCGTCCGGGCCCAGCTCCAGGAACTGACCGACGCCTTCGGCCTCCAGCGAGCGGACGGCGTCCGCGAAACGCACCGCCTCACGGACCTGGCGCACCCAGTACTCCGGGTCCGTCAACTCCGTGGCCAGTGCGCCGGTCACCGTGGAAACGACCGGCACACGCGGCTGTTCGTAGGTGAGCTGCCCGGCGAGCTCGCGGAAGTCCGCGAGCATCGGCTCCATCAGCGGGGAGTGGAACGCGTGCGACACCGCCAGCCGCGTCGTCCTGCGGCCCTCGGCTTCGAGGCGCGCCGCTAGCTGTGTGACCTCGTCCTCGGCGCCGGAAACCACCACGGCCTGGGGGCCGTTGACCGCCGCGATGGCCACCTGGCCGGTGAGCAGCGGTTGTACCTCGTCCTCGGTCGCCTGCACGGCCACCATCGCACCGCCGGCGGGCAGCGCCTGCATCAGCCGGCCCCGCGCCGCCACCAGCATCGCGGCGTCAGGCAGGGACAGCACCCCGGCGACATGCGCGGCGGCGAGTTCGCCGATGGAGTGCCCGGCGAGGAAGCCGGGCCGCACCCCCCACGACTCCATCAGTGCGCACAACGCGACTTCATGAGCGAACAGCGCGGGCTGCGCGAATCCGGTCCGGTTCAGCAGCTCTTGGTCCTCGCCCCACACGACCTCCCGCAGGGGACGGTCGAGGTGGGCGTCCAGCTCCGCCACCACCGCGTCGAAGGCCTCCGCGAAGGCCGGGAAGGCCGCGTGCAGTTCTCGGCCCATGCCAACCCGCTGGGCACCCTGCCCCGTGAACAGGAACGCCGAGCGGCCCGGCCCACGCGCCGCGCCCAGCACCACACCCGGGTCCGGCTCACCGGCCGCCAACGCGGCCAGTCCGCGCCGCAGTTCCCCGGCGTCGCCGCCGAGGACCACCGCGCGGTGCTCGAACCGGGCCCGGAAGGCGGTCAGCGAGTACGCGACATCCAGCGCGTCGCACTCACCGGCGACCGGGAGCAGACGCTCCGCCTGTGCGGCCAGCGCGGCCGGTGTCCTGCCCGACAGCACCCAGGGAACGGCCGGCACCGACACCGGCTCCTCGGATACCTCGCGGACGGGAGTCTCGGCAGGAGCCGCCTCGACGATCACATGGGCGTTGGTGCCGCTCAGGCCGAACGAGGAGATGCCCGCCCGGCGCGGACGGTCACGCTCCGGCCAGACGACCGCCTCCGTCAACAGCGCGACATTGCCCTCACTCCAGTCCACCCGCGCGCTCGGCTCACCGACGTGCAGCGTCCGCGGCAACACCCCGTGCCGCATCGCCATCACCATCTTGATGATGCCCGCCGCACCGGCCGCCGCCTGGGTGTGACCCATGTTCGACTTGATCGACCCCAGCCACAGCGGCTCATCCTCGGGCCGGTCCTGACCGTACGTCGCGAGCAGCGCCTGCGCCTCGATCGGATCACCCAGCCGCGTACCCGTACCGTGCGCCTCCACCACATCCACATCGGCACTCGACAGACCCGCGTTCGCCAACGCCTGCCGGATCACCCGACGCTGCGACGGACCGTTCGGAGCCGTCAGACCATTCGACGCACCGTCCTGGTTCACCGCACTGCCCCTGACCACCGCCAGCACCGGATGCCCATGACGCCGCGCATCCGACAAACGCTCCAGCAACAGCACACCAGCACCCTCGCCCCAGCCCGTACCGTCGGCCTCGTCGGAGAAGGACCGGCAGCGGCCGTCCGAGGCGAGGCCCCGCTGACGGCTGAACTCGACGAACACCTCGGGCGTCGCCATCACGGCGACGCCGCCCGCCAGGGCGAGCGAGCACTCTCCCGACCGCAGCGCCTGCGCCGCCAGGTGCAGGGAGACGAGGGACGAGGAGCACGCGGTGTCGATCGTGACCGAGGGGCCTTCGAGACCGAAGACGTAGGACACGCGGCCGGAGGCGATGGCGCCGGTGCTGCTGTTGTTGGCGTAGTCGTGGTACATCACACCGGCGTAGACACCGGTGGCACTGCCCTGGAGCGAGGCGGGGTCGATGCCCGCGCGCTCGATGGCCTCCCACGCGGTCTCCAGCAGCAGATGCTGCTGCGGGTCCATGATGGCGGCCTCGTTCGGGCTGATCCCGAAGAACGCCGGGTCGAAGTCGCCCGCCTCGTGCAGGAAGCCGCCCTCGCGGGTGTAGGTGGTGTACGGGCGCTCCGCCGACGGGTCGTAGAGGCGTTCGGTGTCCCAGCCGCGGTTGACGGGGAACTCGGAGATCGCGTCGACGCCGTCGGCGACCAGCCGCCACAGATCCTCCGGAGAGGTCACGCCCCCCGGGTAGCGGCAGGCCATGCCGACGATCGCGATCGGGTCGTCCGCGTGGACGTGGTCGGGCGTGGCGGGCACCACGGACACCGACTGCTCGGCACCACCGAACAGCTCGTCGAGCAGGTGCCGCGCGAGCACGGCCGGAGTCGGGTGGTCGAACACCACAGTGGCGGGCAGCCGTACGCCGGCGGCCTCGTTCAGGGCGTTGCGGAACTCGACCGCGCTGAGCGAGTCGAAGCCCAGGTCGCTGAAGGCGCGCTGGGCGTCCACCGCGCCGGGACCGCCGTAGCCGAGGGTCGAGGCGACCTGCGTGCGGACCAGGTCCAGGAGCGCTGCGGCGCGCTCCTCCGGGTCGAGCGAGCCGAGCCGCTGCCGCAGTGCCGACGCCGCGGCGGCCGGGGCCGCGGTGGCGGTGCGGCGGGTGCGCACCCGGACCAGGCCGCGCAGGACCGGGGGCAGGTTCTCGCCCGCTTCGCCCAGGGTCCCGAGGTCCAGCGCGATCGGCAGCACGGTGGCCGCGTCGACGGCCGTCGCGGTGTCGAACAGCGCGAGGCCCTGCTCGTCGGTGAGGGCGCCGATGCCGCTGCGGCTCATCCGCTGGAGATCGGAATCCGAGAGCGTGTCGGCCATGCCGCTCGCCCACAGGCCCCACGCCAGGGACTGGGCGGGCAGTCCAGCGGCTCGCCGGTGCGCGGCGAGCGCGTCGAGGAACGCGTTGGCGGCGCCGTAGTTGCCCTGTCCTGGCGCGCCGAGCACACCCGACGCGGAGGAGAACAGCACGAACGCGGCCAGGTCCTTGTCCGCGGTCAGTTCGTGCAGGTTCAGCGCGGCGTCCACCTTCGGCCGCAGGACGCCGCTCACGCGCTCGGGGGTCAGCGCGGGGGTCATGGCGTCGTCCAGTACGCCGGCCAGGTGGACGACGCCGGTCAGCCGGACCCTGTCGAGCAGGGCGGCCAGCGCGTCGCGGTCGGTCACGTCGCAGGCCGCGACCGTGACCTCGGCCCCGAGTGCGGTCAGCTCGGCCACCAGGTCGTCGGCGCCGGGGGCGTCCGCACCTCGTCTGCTGGTGAGCAGCAGGCTGCGTACGCCGTGCGCGGCGACGAGGTGGCGGGAGACGAGCCGGCCCAGCGCGCCGGTGGCGCCCGACACCAGGACGGTGCCGGTACCGAACGCGCCGTGCCGCTCACCCGCGCCGCGGCCGTCTCGCTCGCCCTGCTCGCCCTCCCGCCGTGCGCGCTCCTCGCGCGGGACGCGGGCCAGGCGGGCCGCGTACACGACTCCGTCGCGCAGCAGGGTCTGGGGTTCGCCGGAGGCGACGACGGCCGCGATCTGGGCCGGGTCGTCGAGGTCGGCCAGTACGAACCGGCCCGGGTTCTCCAACTGGGCCGCGCGGACCAGGCCCCAGGCCGCGGCTCCGGCGAGGTCGGCGACGGTCTCGCCGGGCAGGGCGACGGCGCCGCTGGTGGCGATCACGAGTGTGGAGGTGGCGTACCGGTCGTCCGCGAGCCAGGACTGCAGTACGGCGAGGACACGGTGGGTGGTCGCGTGGACCGCCACGGCGTCGGTGCCCGGTGCGCAGGGCAGGACGACGACATCGGGGACCAGGCCGTCGGCGTGCAGCGCGTCCCATTCGGCGACGGTGACCGCGCCCTCGGCGGTCGGCACGGGTGTCCACTCCAGGGTGAACAGCGAGTCGTGGAAACCGGTGCGCGCGATGGCGAGCTGCTGCTGGGAGACCGCGCGAAGGACGAGGGACGCCACCGAGAGCACCGGCCGTCCGGCCGCGTCGGCGACGGTGAGGGAGAGGCCGGCCCGGTCCGCGGGAGCCAGGCGGACGCGCACCGTGTGCGCGCCCGTGGCGTGCAACCGCACACCGGACCAGGCGAACGGCAGCACCGGCCCGCCCGCGTCGTCGAACATGCCGGTGAACAGGGCTCCGTGGAGCGAGGCGTCGAGCAGGGCGGGGTGGATGCCGAACCGGTCGGCCCCGCCCGCGGCGGGCTGGGGCAGCGCGACCTCGGCGTACACCTCGTCGCCGGACTTCCACGCGGCGGTCAGACCGCGGAAGACGGGGCCGTAGGCGAGCCCGGAGGCCGCGAAGTCGTCGTACAGCCGGTCGGCGGCCACGGGGACCGCGCCGGCCGGCGGCCACGAGGTGAGATCGGTGGACGCGGCGGGAACGTCCGTGCTCAGCACACCGTCGGCGTGCCGCGTCCAGGGCGTGTCCGGCTGGTCCTCGGCACGGGAGTGCACGGTGACACCCCGCCGCCCGGACGCGTCCGGCGCCCCGACCACGACCTGGAGCTGAACGCCGCCGCGCTCGGGGAGGACGAGGGGTGCCTGGAGGGTCAGTTCGTCGAGGGTGGTGCAGCCGACCTGGTCCCCCGCGCGGATCGCCAGCTCGACGAAGCCGGTGCCGGGGAACAGGATCGACCCGCCGACCACGTGGTCGGCGAGCCACGGCTGGACGGACGGCGAGAGCCGGCCGGTGAGCACCACGCCGTCGGAGTCGGCCAGCATCACCGCGGCACCGAGCAGCGGGTGCCCGGCCGCCGCGAGGCCCACGGCCGTCACATCGCCGGGGCCTCCGCCGAGGAGGTTCTGTGGGGCGTCGACCCAGTAGCGGTCCCGTTGGAACGCGTACGTCGGCAGGTCGATACGGCGGGCCCCGGTCCCGGCGAAGAAGGCCTCCCAGTCCACCGTCGCACCGGCCACGTGCAGCTGGGCCAGGGCGGTCACGAGGGTGTCCGCCTCCGCACGGTCACGGCGGGACGCGGCGGCCAGCGTCGTCCGCTCGCCGGTGACCGACTGCTGAGCCAGTCCTGTCAGCACGCTGTCCGGGCCCAACTCCAGGAAGCGGCTGACTCCTTCGGCCTCCAGCGCGCGGACCGCGTCCGCGAACCGGACCGCTTGGCGGACCTGGCGCACCCAGTACTCCGGGTCCGTCAACTCCGTGGCCGCGACACCCGTGACCGTGGACACCACTGGAATCCGCGGCTGCTCGTAGGTGAGCTGCCCGGCGACGTGACGGAACTCCGCCAGCATCGGCTCCATGAGCGGCGAGTGGAAGGCGTGCGACACCGCGAGCCGTGTCGTCCTGCGCCCCCGGGCCTCGAACCCGGCGGCAATGCCCGCGACCGCGTCCTCGGTACCGGAAATCACCACTGCCCGGGGGCCGTTGACCGCCGCGACACCCACCTCGCCGGTGAGCAGCGGCCGTACCTCGTCCTCGCCCGCCTGCACCGCCACCATCGCACCACCGGCGGGCAGCGCCTGCATCAGCCCGCCCCGCGCCGCCACCAGCATCGCGGAATCGGGCAGGGACAGCACCCCGGCGACATGCGCGGCGGCCAGCTCCCCGATGGAGTGCCCGGCCACGAAGTCCGGCCGCACACCCCACGACTCCACCAGCCGGAACAACGCCACCTCATGCGCAAAAAGCGCCGGTTGCGCATAGCCCGTCCGGTTCAGCAGCTCCTGGTCCTCGCCCCACACGACCTCCCGCAACGGACGGTCCAGATGCGCGTCCAGCTCCGCCACCACCGCGTCGAACGCCCCGGCGAAGACGGGGAAAGCGGCGTGCAGTTCACGCCCCATGCCCAGGCGCTGCGCCCCCTGCCCCGTGAACAGGAAGGCGGATGTGCCGGTGGTGGTGACGCCACTTACCAGGCCCGAGGCAGGCTCGTCGGAGGCTAGGGCGGAGAAGGCGGCGAGGCCTGCGGCACGGGAGTCGGTGAGCGCGACGGCGCGGTGGTCCAGCGCCGCGCGGGAGGTGGCCAGGGAGTAGGCGATGTCCAGCGGCCGGGCCCGATCGGCGGCGAGGTGGTCGTGGATTCGCGCGGCCTGGGTCCGCAGAGCGTTCGCGCCGTGGCCGGAGACGAGCCAGGGCAGGGGGACGCCTGCCCGGTGCGGTGCCGGAGTGGGTTCCTCGGCGGCGGCTTCGGCGTCGTCCTGCGGTGCCTGCTCAAGGATGATGTGTGCGTTGGTGCCGCTGACGCCGAACGAGGAGACGCCCGCGCGGCGGGGGTGTTCGGTCCGCGGCCAGGGCACGGCCTCGGTGAGCAGCCGCACGTCGCCGGCCGACCAGTCGACGTGGGTGGACGGCTCGTCCACGTGCAAGGTCCTGGGCAGCAGGCCATGACGCATGGCCATGACCATCTTGATGACGCCGCCGACGCCCGCGGCGGCCTGGGCGTGACCGATGTTCGACTTGACGGAGCCCAGCCACAGGGGCCGGCCCTCCGGGCGGTCCTGGCCGTAGGTGGCCAGCACCGCCTGTGCCTCGATCGGGTCGCCGAGGGTGGTCCCCGTACCGTGGCCCTCGACGACATCGATCTGTGCGGCCGGCACCCGCGCGTTGGCCAGGGCCTGGCGGATCACCCGCTGCTGGGCACGGCCGTTGGGGGCGGTGAGGCCGTTGGACGCGCCGTCCTGGTTGACGGCGCTGCCGCGCACCACGGCGAGCACGGGGTGCCCGTTGCGGCGGGCGTCCGAGAGTCGCTCCAGCAGCAGGATGCCGACGCCCTCGGACCAGCCGGTTCCGTCGGCGGCGTCGGCGAAGGACTTGCAGCGGCCGTCGGGGGCGAGGCCGCGCTGCCGGCTGAAGGCGATGAACGGCGACGGGGTGGACATCACCATGACACCGCCGGCCAGGGCCAGGGTGCACTCCTTCTGCCGCAGGGCCTGCACGGCGAGGTGCAGCGCCACCAGCGACGAGGAACAGGCGGTGTCCACGGTGACGGCGGGGCCTTCCAGGCCCAGGGTGTAGGAGACCCGGCCGGAGATGACCGCGGCGGCGTTGCCGGTGGTCATGTAGGCTTCCGCGATCTCCGGGACCGAGCCGAGCAGATACTCGTAGTCCTGGATGCCGGAGCCGGCGAACACGCCGACCTGGGTGCCGCGCACCGACTCGGGGTCGATGCCGGCCCGTTCGAGGGCTTCCCAGGAGGCCTCCAGCATCAGCCGCTGCTGCGGGTCGGTGCCGAGCGCCTCCCTGGGGGCGATCCCGAAGAAGCCCGCGTCGAAGTCACCGGCGTCGTGGACGAATCCGCCCTCGTGGACGTAGCTCGTGCCGAGCCCGGCGGTGTCGCCGCCGCTCAGCTGGTCGAGGTCCCAGCCGCGGTCGGTGGGGAACTCGGTGATGGCGTCGCGTCCGTCGGCGACGAGTTGCCAGAGGTCTTCCGGTGAGGTGACCCCGCCCGGGTAGCGGCAGCTCATGGCCACGATGGCGATGGGCTCCTGCTCCTGGCTCTCGACCTCCTGCAGTCTGCGCCGGGTCTGGTGCAGGTCGGCGGTGACACGCTTGAGGTAGTCGAGCAGCTTGTCGTCGTTCGCCATCGTGGTTCCACCGAGTCCTTTGGTTCTCAGAGTTCTCAGAGTTCTCAGAGCCGTTCGCGCACTCGATCAGGCGAGGCCGAGTTCCTTGTCGATGAAGTCGAAGAGTTCGTCGGCGGAGGCTGCTTCGAGCTGTCCGCCGACGTCGTCGCCGGGCGCGGCGAGTGTGTCGGTCAGTCGCGCCACCAGGGCCTGGAGGCGGCCGGTGATCCTGTTGCCCTCGATCTCCTCGGCGGTCAGCGTCGTGACCGCCTCCTCGAAGCGGTCCAGTCCGGCGAGGACCGCAAGGACTCCGGTGGCGCCGTCCTGGAGGAGTTCGGAGCGCAGATGGCCGGCGAGCGCGGCGGGGGTCGGGTGGTCGAAGACCATGCTGGTGGGCAGTTTGCGGCCGGTGGCGGCGTTGAGCCTGGTGCGCAGGTTGACCGCCGCGACCGAGTCGAAACCGAGGTCGTCGAAGGCCCGTCCGGGTTCGATGTCCGCCGGGTCCTCGTAGCCGAGCAGCGCGGCGACGTGGGAGCGCACCAGGTCCAGCAGGGTCCTGCGCTGCTCGGCCTCGGACTGGGCGGCGAGCTGCTCGGCGAGCTCCGACCCGGCGGAGGTGTCGTCCTCTTCGCCGTCGTCAAGGGCGGAGCGGACCTCGGGCAGCGCGTCCAGCAGGGGCCGGGGGCGGGCGAGTGTGTACGTCGGTGCGAAGCGGGTCCAGTCGAACTCGGCGACCACGGGGTGCGAGTCGCCGAGGGCGAGGACCCGGCGCAGCGCGGCGACGGCTTGGGCGGGGTCCATGGCGGGGGCGCCGATGCGCCGCATCATCGCCGCGAGTTCGGCGTCGACCATGCCGCCTTCCCAGGAGCCCCAGGCGATCGAGGTGGCGGCGAGGCCGCGCGCCCGGCGCCGGTGGGCGAGCCCGTCGAGGAAGGCGTTGGCGGCGGCGTACGCGGCTTGTCCGGCGCTGCCCCACAGGGCGGCGCCGGAGGAGAACAGTACGAAGGCGTCGAGCGCGGTGTCGTCGAGCAGGTCGTCGAGGGCCCGCGCGCCGAGTGTCTTCGCCGCGGCGACCTCGTCGATCTCGTCGAGGGTCAGCTCGCCGAGCGAGGCCATCCGCTGGGCGGCCCCGGCCGCGTGGAAGACGGCGGTGAGGGGCTGTTCGGTGTCCTCGCGGAGGGTGGTGAGGAGGGTGCGCAGCGCGGCGTGGTCGCTGACGTCGCACGCCGCGAGGGTGACCGTGGCGCCCAGTTCGGTGAGTTCGGCGGCGAGTTCCGCGGCGCCGGCCGCGTCCGGGCCGCGGCGGCTGGTGAGGACGAGGTGCTGTGCGCCGTGCGTGGCGAGGGTGCGGGCCACATGGGCGCCGAGACCTCCCGTGCCGCCGGTGATCAGTACGGTGCCGCGGGGGCACCAGGGGTCCTGGCCGCTCTCGGGCACGGCCGCGCGCACCATGCGGCGGGCGGACATGCCGTGCGGCCGGACGGCGAGCTGGTCCTCGCCGGTGTTCCCGGACAGGGCGTCGCACAGGCGGCGCAGGTCCGCGTCGGTCATGTTCTCGCCGGACGGTACGTCGATCAGGCCGCCCCAGGTCCGCGGGGTTTCCAGGGAGAGCCCGGTGCCCAGTCCCCACACGCTGCTCTGCGTCGGTGCGGTGAGTTCACCGGGGCCGCCGACGGCCACCGCGCCGCTGGTGACGCACCACAGCGGCGCGCTCCACCCGAGGTCGCCGAGCGCCTGCGCCAGGGCGACGGTGGCGGCGAAGCCCTGGGAGAACGCCGCGTGATGCGGGTGCGGGCGGTCGTCGAGGGCCAGCAGGGACACGATGCCCGCGGGGGGCTCGGCACCCTCGGTCCGAGCGCGCAGCAGTTCAGCGAGTACGGCGCGGTCGGCGCCGTCCGCCTCGACGTGGACCGCGTCCGCGCCACGGTCCGCGAGGGCGGCGGTGAGCGCCGCCGCCGGCCGGCCGTTTCCGTTGTCCGCCACCACGAGCCAGGTGCCGGTCAGCCGGGTCGTGGACCTGTCCGGGACGGGCGCCCAGGTCACCTGGTAGCGCAGCGCGTCCACCGCGGACTCCTCGTGACGGCGGTGGCGCCAGGCGGAGATCGCGGGCAGGACCGGGTCGAGGGCCGCGGCGTCGAGGCCGAGCCGTTCTGCCAGTGCGTCGGTGTCCTCGCGTTCGACGTCGTCCCAGAAGTCCTGGAAGAGGGGCTCTGCGGGACCCCCAGCCGCCGCGGTGCTCTCCACGGCCGGTGCGGCGGTGTCGGCCCAGTAGCGACGGTGCTGGAAGGCGTAGGTCGGCAGTTCGACCCGGCGTGCTCCCCGGTCGGCGAAGAAGGCGGCCCAGTCCACGGCGGTGCCGCGTGCGTGGGCGAGCGCGACGGCGGTGACGAGCTCCCGTTGCTCGCCCCGGCCGCGGCGCAGTACCGGCGCGAAGACCGCTCGGTCGGCGGAGTCCTCGTCGGCGGTCAGGCAGTCGGTGCCCATCGGGGAGAGGGCGGCGTCGGGGCCGAGTTCGAGGAAGGTGGTGACGCCCTTGGCCTCAAGGGCGCGCACCGCGTCGCGGTAGCGGACCGTCTCCCGTACGTGGCGCACCCAGTAGTCGGCCGAACGCAGATCCCCGGCGGCCGCGGGCTCGCCGGTGAGGGTGGAGACGACGGGGATGCGGGGTTCGCCGTACGCGATCTTCTCGGCGATCGCCCGGAAGCCGGCGAGCATCGGTTCCATCAGCGGCGAGTGGAAGGCGTGCGACACGGCGAGGCGCTTGGCCTTGTGTCCCTGTGCCTCGAAGACGGCGGTGACGGCGGCCACGGCTTCCTCGGTGCCCGATATGACGACCGCCCGGGGGCCGTTGACCGCGGCGATCCCCACCTCGTCGGTGAGCAGCGGCAGTACGTCCTCCTCGCTCGCCCGCACCGCCGCCATCGCGCCGCCGGAGGGCAGAGCCTGCATCAACCGGCCGCGGGCGGCGACCAGTTCGGCGGCGTCGGCGAGGGACAGCACTCCCGCGACGTGTGCGGCGGAGAATTCGCCGATGGAGTGCCCGGCGAGGAAGTCAGGCCGTATCCCCCAGGACTCCAGCAACCGGAACAGTGCCACCTCCACCGCGAACAAGGCGGGCTGCGCGTACCCGGTGCGGTTCAGCAGCTCCTCGTCCTCACCCCACATCACCTCGGCGAGCGGCCGGTCCAGGTGCTTGTCCAGTTCGGCGGCGACCACGTCGTAGGCGGCGGCGAACGCGGGGTGGGCGGCGTGCAGTTCACGGCCGGCGCCGAGGCGCTGTGCGCCCTGCCCGGTGAACAGGAAGGCGGTCAGGCCGTCGCGTCCGGCGACCGCGCCGACGGCCGCTCCGCTCTGCCGTCCCTCGGCCAGGGCGCGCAGTTCGCGGGCCAGTTCGTCGCGGTCGGCTGCGATCACCACGGTGCGGTGTTCCAGCGCCGCACGGGTCGTCGCCAGCGAGAAGCCGAGGTCGAGCAGGGTCGGCGCGGGGTGGTCGGTCAGGTGGTCGGCGAGTTTGGCGGCTTGGGCCGCGAGGGCGGTCGCCGTGCGGGCGGAGAGGGGCAGCGGGACGACGTCGGTTGTGGGCGCCGGGCGGGTGGGGTCTTCGGCACGGGCCGCCGCGGAGGCGGTTTCAGCGGCAGGGGCGGTCGGAGAGGCTGGTCCATCGGCGTGAACCGCGGAGGCGGGTTCGCCGGCGAGGGCCGTCGGCTCCGGTTCGTTCGGGGCCTGTTCGATGATCACATGCGCGTTGGTGCCGCTCATGCCGAACGAGGACACGCCGGCGCGGCGCGGGTGGGCCGCCTCGGGCCAGGCGGTCCGCTCGGTGAGCAGCCGGACGGCGCCCGCGGACCAGTCCACCTTGGGAGACGGTTCGTCCACGTGCAGGGTGCGCGGCAGCACGCCGTGCCGGATGGCCTGCACCATCTTGATGACACCGCCGACACCGGCCGCGGCCTGCGCGTGGCCGATGTTGGACTTGAAGGAGCCGAGCCACAGCGGCCGGTCCGCGGGCCGGTCCTGGCCGTAGGTGGCGAGCAGCGCCTGCGCCTCGATGGGGTCGCCGAGCACCGTGCCCGTGCCGTGTGCCTCGACGGCGTCGACGTCGGCGGTGGACAACTGCGCGTCGGCCAGGGCCTGCCGGATCACCCGCTGCTGCGAGGGTCCGTTGGGTGCGGTGAGACCGTTGGACGCGCCGTCGGAGTTCACCGCGGAACCGCGGATCACGGCGAGCACCGGGTGTCCGTTGGCCAATGCGTCGGACAACCGCTCCACCAGGATCATGCCGACGCCCTCGGACCAGGTGGTGCCGTCGGCGGCCGCGGCGAAGGACTTGCAGCGGCCGTCGGGGGCAAGGCCGCGGTCCTGGCTGAAGCCGACGAAGGACGACGGGTGCGCCATCACGGTGACCCCGCCGGCCAGGGCCATCGAGCACTCGCCCGCCCGCACCGACCGGACGGCCCAGTGCAGGGCGACCAGGGAGGAGGAGCACGCCGTGTCCACGGTGATCGCGGGCCCCTCCAGGCCGAGCACATAGGCGACTCGGCCCGAGGCGACGCTGGCCATCCCGGCGGTGCCGCCGCCCACCGCGTAGTCGTGGTAGACCACGCCGGCGAAGACACCGGTGCGGCTGCCCTTCAGTGAGGTCGGGTCGATCCCGGCCCGCTCCAGCGCCTCCCAGGAGGTCTCCAGCAGCAGTCTCTGCTGCGGGTCGGTGGCGTGGGCCTCACGCGGGCTCATCTTGAAGAAGTCGGCGTCGAAGTCCCCGGCGTCGTGCAGGAACCCGCCCTCACGGCAGTACGTCCTGCCGGTCGTGGCCGGCTCCGGATCGTACAGGGCGTCGTTGTCCCAGCCCCGGTCCGTGGGGAAGGAGGAGATGCCGTCCCTGCCCTCGGCCACCATGTCCCACAGCTCCTCCGGCGAAGTGATCCCCCCGGGGAAGCGGCAGCTCATCGAGACGATCGCGACCGGCTCGTGCGACCGGGACTCGGCATCGCGCAACCGCCGCCTGGTCTGCTGCAGTTCGGCGGTGGCGCGCTTGAGGTAGTCCCGCAGCTTGTCGTCGTTGCTCATCACACTTCAGCTCATCTCGCTGTTCGCAGGGGAGGAACGCCGGTTCAGGAGATGCCGAGTTCGTTGTCGAGAACGTCGAACAGCTCGTCGTCGGTGGCTGTGTCGAGGTCGGGGCCGGTCTCGTCGGTCACCGGACGGCCCTGGGAGTCGCGCCACTTGCGCAGCAACGCCTCCAGCCGTGTGGTGATCGCCTCGTGTCCGCCCTCGGCCGGATCGAGGGCCACGAGCGCCGCCTCCAGCCGGTCCAGTTCGGTGAGGGCGGGCCGTGCCGGGTCGCCGCCCGACGGGTCGATCGCGCCGTCGATGTGCTCGGCGACACCGCGGGCCGTCGGATAGTCGAAGATCAGTGTGGCGGGCAGGTCCAGCCCGGTCGCCTCGCTGAGCCGCCTGCGCAGCTCGACCGCGGCCAGCGAGTCGAAGCCGAGTTCCTGGAACGCCCGGTCCGGCTCGACCGCCTCCGGCGAGAGGTGTCCGAGCACGGCGGCGACGTGCGCGCGTACCGCCTCCAGCACGGCGCGGGCACGCTCGGCCGCGTCGAGCCCGGTCAGGCGACGGCGCAGGTCAGCACCCGCGCCCCGGCGGCCGGCCGCACGGGCCGGGGTCCGCACGAGGGCGCGCAGCACCGGCGGAAGATCCTGAGGCCCGGCCCGCAGTACGGTCCGCTCCAGCCGGACCGGGGCCGAGGCGGCGGCCTGCGCCCGCAACGCCTCGTCGAACAGGGCGAGTCCGTCGGACATGGTCATGGCCGCCAGTCCGACGCGGGCGAGGAGCTCGCGCTCCTCCTCGTCGGTCGCCTCCTCCCACGGGCCGAGGGCGAGGGAACGGCCGGGCAGGCCCTGCGCGGTCCGGTGCGCCGCCAGCGCGTCGAGGAAGGTACCGGCCGCGGCGAGGCCCGCCTGTCCCCGGCCGTGCATCAGCCCGGCGGAGGAGGACAGCAGGACGAACGCGGCCAGGTTGCGGTCGCGGGTCAGCTCGTGCAGGTGCCAGGCCGGCTCCGCGGTGGCGCGCACCGCCGCGGCGAGCTGCTCGCCGGTCAGCGCGTCGAACAGGGCGGGGTCGGTCGGTCCCGCGCAGTGCACCACGGCCGTCAGCGGGTGCTCCGCCTCCAGCGCGTCGACCAGGCCGGCGAGCGCGTCCCGGTCGGCGGGGTCGACCGGGACGACGGTGACTGCCGCGCCGAGGTCGGTGAGGTCGTGCTCGACGCCCGTGACGCCGGGCGGGCCGGTCAGCACGAGACGCCTGACCCCGTACGCGGTGACGAGGTGACGGGCCACGAGCGCGCCCGCCCCCGAGGTGCCACCGGTGATCAGAACCGTGCCGCCGGCCGGCTCCGGTCGGGGCCCGGCCGCCCCGGTCGCCTTCACCAAGCGGGGTACGAGGACCTCGCCGCCACGCAGCGCCAACTCCGACTCCCCGGAGGCGAGCGCGGCCGTCAGCGTCTGGCGCGATGCGGGCGTGTCGTCGATGTCCAGCAGCACCAGCCGGTCCGGGTGCTCGGCCTGCGCTGCCCGCACCAGGCCCCAGACCGGGGCCTGGGTCAGCGTGTGCTCCCCGGTCGTGGTGGCACCCCTGGTCACGATCACCAGTCGCGTCCGGGCGCCGCCGGACGGATGCTCGTCGGCCAGCCACGCGCGTACGGTGCCCCGCACCGCCTCCAGGACGGCGAGGACATCGGCGGGCCGGCTCTCCTCGGGGCGCGGGCAGCAGTACAACGCGAAGTCCGGCGCCGGGCCGTTGGCGCGGTCCGCGGGCCCGAAGTCGTCCGGGATGGCGGTGCCTTCCGCGGACTTGACCTGAGCCGGGATGCCGATGCCGTCC